>JBAVHY010000108.1:0-18112 GCA_049686315.1 Candidatus Acidiferrum sp.
AGATCTCTGGAATCCTCCGACCATTGTGCCGTCGCGCCTTTTAACCCCTGAAGATTTAACCCTGAAGAAAGGTCCCGTTCTCCTTCCGCAACTTATTAGCTCGTGCCCTTCTCCGACCTCCTCCGCAAAATCAACCGCGACAATCCGTAACTCATCAGCCCAAAAACAATCGCTCCTGCCGTTACCTGAAGCTTGTGTTGCGCCAGAAACGGCATCGCCTGGTCTCCATACCGGATGGCCAGATAGCCGACTCCGAAATACCGAATCGCTCTCGCCAGCGCGATCGCACTCACAAAGCTGCCCACGGGCACTTCGAACACTCCCGCGGCAAACACAAAAATCTTGAACGGCGTGGGGGGCGGCAGCAAGGCCGCGATCAACATTCCTCCAAAACCATTTTCCTCCACCCAATGCCGGATGGCATGCCCCCGCTCCCCCGCCTTTTTGTGAAAAAAAACTTCCCCACCCTTCTCCGCAAGGAAATAAAGGAGCAGACACCCAAGAATGGAGCCGGTCATCGCCATGGCCGCATACAATGGCATGCGCGCTGGATTCTGGATGGAAAGCTCAATCAAGAGCAGGTCGTTGATCACCGGAAATGTCAGCACGGAAGAGTCCAGAAAGGAAATCAGAAACAGCCCGGGCGCGCCCAACGCTCCCGCAAAGGCCACGATTTTCTGTTTCCAGCCGCTCAGCGGCGCAGTCAAAGGCAGGTCCTCCGTGAAATTTACGCTTCAGTGTACCAGACGCTCTCCGCGCACGACTCACCCACCACGAAGGGCCTTCCCAGTAGGGACGCAGCACTGCTGCGCCCCTTGCCCGCATGGTCCCCTTATCCGCAGCTCTCTCTTCGCTGCCTCTTATGCCAGCCTCTTACAGCAGCGTCTCGATGGCCTCAACCATCACGTCGTACACGCGGTGCAACTCGTCGGGCTCAATCACGTACGGTGGCAGCACGTACACCACATTTCCAAGCGGGCGCAACAGCACGCCATGCTCCAGAAAAAACCCATACAGCTTCGGCCGCAGCGACGAAAGATAACCGGGATCGTCAACCAATAGTTCCACGGCGCCCATGGTCCCGATTTGACGCACCTCTCCCACCTGGTGCATCCCGCGAAGCTGCGCTAGACGTTCCGCATGTATTTTCGCAATGGTCGCAATGCGGTCAAACACTGGCTCGTCATCAAAAATCCGCAGGCTGGCATTCGCCGCGGCGCAAGCCAGCGCGTTTCCCGTGTACGAATGGCCGTGATAAAAAGTGTGCATCCGGTTTTCGCTGCGAAAGGCCGTTTCCACGCGATCCGTGCAAAGCGTCGCGCCCGTGGTCATGAATCCGCCGGTTATTCCTTTCGAAAGGCACATCAGGTCCGGCACAACATTGGCCAGGTCGCACGCAAACATCTTTCCGGTGCGTCCGAATCCCGTCAGCACCTCGTCGGCAATCAACAGCACATCGTGCTTTGTGCATAGCGCTCGCACCTGCTGCAGAAATTCCACTGGATGCACGATCATCCCGCCCGCGCCTTGCAACAACGGTTCCACGATCACCGCCGCGATGTACTCGCCCCTCTTTGCCAGCAATCCCTCCAGTTGCTGCACGCACTCGATATGGCAACTCTCCCGCTTCAATCCCACGGGACACCGGTGGCAATATGCCGAGTTTACGCGGTGCACCGCGTAGCGCATCGACCGGAACGGCTGCGTGAACGGAGACTCGTCGCTTACCGACATCGCTCCGGCCGTATCACCGTGATATCCGTGCGCCAGCGCCACAATCTCGCATTTTTCCTGTCGCCCCAAATTTTCAAAATGTTGCACCGTCAGCTTCAGCGCGACTTCCACCGCCGTGGACCCGTCGTCCGAAAAAAACATATGCGTCAGTTCCCTCGGCAGCCACTTGCTCAGTCGCGCGGCCAGTTCCTCCGCGGCTTCGTGCGTGAACCCGGCCAGGATGACGTGCTCCAGCTTGCGCGCCTGCTCCGCAATTGCCGCCGCGATGCGTGGATTCGCGTGGCCATGCAGGTTCACCCACCACGAGGAAATGGCATCAATGATCTTTCGCCCATCCGCGGTATGAAGGTACACACCCTCCGCCTTCCGCACCAGGAGCGGCGCAGGATCGAGGGCCACATTGCTGAATGGATGCCAGATTTGCAGCGGAGAATTCATTGCGCAAATGCAGATCGGTCGAAGTAGTTCAGGAAGACCTGCATGAGCGCCGTGCGGTGCAGGTTCGGAAGCTTGGGAATTTCCCCGATCACCCGGACATGCCCGAATTTTTCGATGGTTTCGCGGTTTTCGCGGTTCTGGTCTCCAATCAACACCACCCCGTGCACCGGCAATTCCGCTGCGTGCAGTGCCGCCAGCGTCAGCAGCGTGTGATTGATCGTTCCCAGTCCACTCCTGGCCGCCAGAATCACCGGCAGCTTGAACTTCACCATCAGGTCCAGCATGAACTGCTTTGCATTGATCGGCACCAACACTCCGCCGGCGCCTTCCACGATCAGCCAATCATTCAGCAGGCTCGGCGGCGGGGTGATGCGGCTCAACTCAATTTCCACGCCCGCCCAGCGCGCCGCCAAGTCCGGCGATACCGGCGGCACGAATTTGTAAACCTCTTCCAACGTCCGGTCCGTTCCTATCCCCGCCAGGCGCATCACCGTAACGCGGTCCGAACCCTCCAGCGTTCCGGTTTGAATGGGCTTCCAATACACGGCATCCAGTGCGGCGCACAGCAATGCCGCCAGCGTGGTCTTCCCCACACCCGTGTCCGTGCCGGTAATAAAGAAATGACGTCTCATGCGGTTCTTGTCGACACCGGTGCCGATTTTTGCTCTCGCCAGTTCGCAAGAGATTCCACCAACCGCGTCAGTTCTTCCTCCGCGATCCGCATCGTAAGGGACAGTCGCAATCGACCCCGTCCCACGGGCACGGTGGGTGGCCGGATGGCGCGCACGGCAAATCCGTCGTGCTGCAAGTGCTCCGCGGCCTGTAGCGTGTCTTCGTTTTTTCCCAGGACCACCGGCACAATCTGGCTGGCGCTTCCCGCGGTATCAAATCCCTTGTGCCGCAAGGCACGAACGAGGCCCCTGGCTCGGTTCAGCAGCGTCTGCCGCTCCATGTCCATCCCCGATGCCAGCTTTAGCGCCGCCCCAATCTGCTCCGCGAAATACGGCGGTAACGCCGTGCTATAGATAAAAGTCCGCGCGTGATTAATCAGATGGTCCTTCAACACTGCCGGCCCGCACACAAACGCTCCCGCGGAAGCCAGTGCCTTCCCGCAAGTATGAATCGTGGCCAACACATGCGGCAAAATTCCCGCTTGCACCGCCAGTCCGCGGCCGCCCGCGCCGTGCACACCGGTCGCATGCGCTTCGTCCACAATAATCGCCGCGCCAAACCTCTCCGCCAAGGCCGCCAGTTCCTTCAGCGGAGCAATATCCCCATCCATGCTAAATACACTCTCGGTTACGATGATTCTCCGCCATGGCGCGCCCGCGTCCTGCCGGAGCGATTCTTCCAGCGCGCTGAGGTTGAGGTGAGGATAGATGACTTTCCGGGCCCCAGACAAGCGCATTCCGTCAATAAGACTCGCATGGTTCAACACGTCGGAATAAATCACATCGTCCGGCCCCACCAACGCCGGCAGCAACCCAATATTTGCTGCGTATCCGCTGCCGAAGTACAGCGCCGCTTCCGTGCCCGCAAATTGCGCGAACTCGTCTTCCAGCTTGCGCCAGCCCTCCGTCTGCCCGGAAAGCAGCCGCGATCCGGTTCCGCCCATGCGCGTGGCGTTCTCCACCGCCCGCACCACCGCTTCGCGCAGCCCCGGATGTTCCGCCAGCCCCAGATAATCGTTCGAACAGAAACCTATCCCCCGAATCTCTTCAAGGCTGCGGCGCTGGCGCTGCTCCTCAAGCGCGAGCAGCCCTGTCCCAAGTTTTGCCTTCCACGTGGATAGCACGTCATCCGGCATGTGATTCCAGCGGCTTCATGCCCAGGCTCTGCAACAATTGTTCGTCCTCGTCCGGGCCTGGATTTGGTGTGGTCAAAAGTTTTTCGCCAACAAAAATCGAATTCGCTCCCGCCAGGAAGCACAGCGTCACGGCCTCCGGCGACAATTGTTTCCGCCCCGCCGCCAGCCGCACTCGCGAACTCGGCATCAGGATTCGCGCCGTCGCGATCGCCCGCACCATTTCCAGCGGGTCCAGCGTTGGTACATTCGCGAGCGGTGTGCCCTCCACCCGCACCAGCATGTTAATTGGCACGCTTTCTGGATGCGGCTGCAACGTGGCCAGTTGGTGCAGCAGCCCCACTCGGTCGCTCACGCTTTCTCCCATCCCCAGGATTCCGCCGCAGCATACCGTAATTCCCGCCTTGCGCACCGCCGCCAGCGTCTTCAATCGTTCGTCATACACACGCGTGGTGATAATCGACCCATAAAATTCCGGCGAAGTGTCCAGGTTATGGTTGTAGGCCGTCAACCCCGCTTCCTTCAGCCGCACCGCTTGTTCTTCCGTCAACATTCCCAGCGTGCAACACACTTCCATCCCCAGGGACGAGACCCCGCGCACCATCTCCAGCACTTTCTCGAATTCCCTGCCCTGTGGAGCCTCGCGCCATGCCGCTCCCATGCACAACCGCGTCACCCCTCGTCCCACCGCTTCTCTTGCCACCCCCACCACATGCTCCGGATCGAGCAGTCCTTGCCTCTCCACATCCGCGTCATAGTGCGCGCTTTGTGGGCAGTAGGCACAGTCCTCCGGGCATCCGCCGGTCTTGATCGAAATCAGTTGGCACGTTTGCACACGGTCCGGCGCATGAAACTCCCGGTGCACGGTCTGCGCGCGGTAAACCAGTTCCGGCAGCGGCGTCTCGTAAATCGCCTGCACTTCACTCTTCTGCCAGTCGTACCGCAAGCCTTCTTCAACCTTTGTCTGCTCCAACACGTTGATTTCCTTATCCATTCTCGCTTCTTCACCCGCTCGTCCACTCACTTCTCACTCTTAACAGGCCTTTCCTACTCTATCACTGCTATACCCTCCGGACCATTTTCCCCACTCCCGGCCGCGCGGCGCACTCTGGATTCTTGGGTATCACGACCCATCCTTCCGATTGATGCCATAACGACGCCGGCCTCGCGACGGCCCGAGTAAACTGTTCGGTGTTCACCCTACAGTGCTCGGACCGAAGGAGGCCGAGATGAGAATTATAGGTTGCGATTTGCACGCTCGCCAGCAATCGGTGGCGATGCTGGACACCACAACGGGGGAGGTAGTGAGCATGACTCTGAAGCACGAAGGCGACAACGTGCGGGAGTTTTATTCGAAGCTTCCACGCCCGGTGCGAGTGGGCATCGAAGCCACGGGATCGATGCAATGGTTTGTGAACCTCATGGAAGAGCTGGGAATCGAATGCCGGATCGGTCATCCGGCCGAGATTCGGGCAGCCGAGCCACGGAAGCAGAAGCATGATCGGCGAGATGCGGACTTGATTCTGAAGCTGCTGGCGGAAAATCGCTTTCCGGCGATCTGGCGGCCTTCGAAGGAGCTACAGGATCTGCGGGCTTTGGTACGGCACCGTCATCAGTGGGTAAGGATGCGGACGCGAATACAAAATGCACTGCAGTCGATCGCCTTGGCGAATGGTTTACGACGAGGCCCCGCTCTGTGGACCCAAGGAGGCCAACACGCGATTGCTGTTACTCAGGAGTTGGGAGGCTTAGCTCACCCAAGATTCGGAGTTCACCGGCGCATCTAGATACATGGCTATGACGTTGCCGTTGGCGTCCAGCACAACCAGCTTGTTTCTCGTGAATCCCATTCCGCATAGGCCGCCACAGGTGAAACTCCATTCGAGTGTAAGATCACCGACATAGACATCCTCAAACGTATTTCCATTGTGGGAGTAGCGATCAAAGTGCTTTATCACACCATCGTATTTCAGGCCGGTAGCTACGGCATCGAATCCTGTGGGCAAGTGCGGGTTCGCTTTTGCAGCTAATGAGAGATCGTAGTAGTACCGCACTGCTCTCGCGGTCACAACCTCGGCAGACTGAATATTGTCATTGGCGGGCATTCCCCAAATTGGCGCCATCTCTTCCGGAGGTTTGTCCGCCCAGTAGTCTAAGGATCTGAATACGTCTGCGACCATCTTGCCGGGACTGGAATAGACGGCCTCGGCTTTCCTGAGCATCTTTTCTTCGTTTGAATCGTTGAACGATCTGGAAATCTGAATCTTATAGGGACCATTCGTATCAGATGTCTGGGGGAGTTGGATACCCATGTCAGGGCCGTAGACAAACCAGGAAGCATTCTTATCAGCCGTCAGCCCCTGAAAAAACTGTAGGTACGGAAGAACCTTTTCGAATTTCGCAATCCACGTCCTAACGTATTCGATGTGCGTGGCGTCATCATGAGACGTTTGTTCGAGGTACCGCTTGCATGGGTTGTAGGCTTCTAGCGGAGCATTCTTGATTTCTGCAACGCAACGCTTGTAAGGATCGCTTTCGGTTGCGGCATCATCTTGAGCCAGCAGAGGTGTCACCGCTCCAGCAAAGACCATCGCACAGAGAAATTTGCTGTTCATTTCAACTCCATAAGTCTCATCTGACTTTTGACTATAGATGCCTACGGATATTTGAATGGTTTTCTGCTGGTGCAGCGGGCGCATAGTCCGCCAGCCAGGGTAGCTTTCTCCGCAAACTCGTCGAACTGTTTCGTTTCCAATAACTCATTCACCCGCGCGTAAAAAGGATGACCCGGCCCCTTGGCCAATTCCTTGTGGCTGATCTACAACCGCTCTTGCCGCTGTCTCCGCCTCGTGTCCCCATTCCCATCGGCACTTCTCCCAGAATTCAATGGCATTCCACGAGAAACAAAAACGCAAACAAGTTACTTCAGGTTACAAAATCAAAATGTCGGGGTTGCACCACGGGCTGCTAGCAATCGAGAGGTCATTGTCAAGTCCCGTATATGTGCGGAAATCGTCCATCTTCCGGCGCGGCCAGGAAGCACTTATACTGCTCGTTAGATTCGTTTTTAGGAGCCCTATTTGATCCAGTCTACACCGCCCGTGTGGAAATCCCTGCTTCCGCTCCTTACTTTGACGCTGATTTATTCTGTGGGACTAGCGATTCTAGCCTCTCGGGGAAGACCTGCACCCGATGAGTCCTCGATCCTTTGGAAATTCGCATTCGCTCTTTTCGTGGTCCGCTGGGTTCAGCTAGATCGCCGCTCGCATGAACTTAGGACGCCTTTTGAATTCAATGCCTTCGTCTTTTTCGCTTGGATTGTTGTCCTGCCCTACTATCTCTACAAGACTCGCGGACCTCGTGGTCTCCTCAGCACTCTGGGTTTCTGGCTGCTTGCTGCCACGCCAAGCGTAACCGCACAAATCGTCGCACTCTTCCGCGCTCAGTAGAACTTTTTGTCCAAGCACCCGGTAGGTGCCTGTGAAGTAGCGTTCGCGGAGAAGTGTGGTTTCGACCCATTCTACATCGACGGTAACGTCTACCAGAGTTAGGGCCACCGGCCGGCCGGCGGAAAATTTACGTGCAGGTTCAGATTGCTAGAACGACGTTTCATAGCAGCCAATGTCGATCTTCGCTCCTTCAAGCCTGTGTCGGCCGTCGAGATCCTCATCGCCTACGATCTGTGGTCCCGGATTCTCTCCACCATTTCGGGCGGGAGAACCTGCCCTCAGATGAAAGTTGCCTGAGGCAGCGTCTACGAATTCTGGATCGGCAAAGCGAGAGTGCTGGTCATTGCCGCTTGCTTGGACATATTCTTCGAAACTCGCGAATTCCAGGCGGTCGTAACTCCATTTAGCACTCTTCGAGCCGCCAGGATAGTAGTAGAGGTTGTGATCGAAGATCACCGTCGGACTGCCATCCATGCGACCGGATCGGCTGGTCATGACTCGTCCATGTTTGCCCACGTAAATGATGTTGTTCTTAAATACATTGTTGCGCAGATAGAATTGCATGAGGATCTCGCCAGTTCCCGTTTCCCAAGCGTCATTCTTGTACAGGGTATTGTTGACGATGGTTGTGTCCTCGGTCTTGCCCCGCTTTAAATCGTAGCCGCCGATGCTAATTCCAGCGGTATGGCAGGAATAAATCAAATTGTTGCGCGCGACAATGTGGCTGGTATTCCCCGAAAAATGCTCGCTAGCCAGTTCAAGTCCGTAATCTACGTCGTGCATCACGTTGCGCTCAATCAAAATACGCGTTCCACCATCCACGTATATGCCGTCGGAATTCGCCTCGTTGCCGTAGGCTGGATTACCTCTAGACGTGATGTTAAAAACCAAGTTCTCGCGCACCACTCCATCGCGCGCTCGATCGACTTCTGGATTGGGTGCGGTGCGTTCAAAGCCGATCATGTCGATTCCGATGTTGTTGTTATCGTGCACGATATTCTTGGTAATTCGGAAACCAGCCACGTTTCCATTGACCACAAGAGATTCGCTCGAACCTGTCTTGAGATGGTGAATTTTATTTCCCTCGATTACGAGATCGCTGACTGGCGTTTTAGGGTCTGTACCGTAAATGGCGATGCCAAAGCCGTTGGCGCCTTGCCCCGGCCGCAACTGGACTGCGGAATTCTGCTCTATGTGATGCACGTTGTTCTTCAGAATTTCGATGTGCGAACCCCCTCCAAATACCCGAATCCCGCCCGGAACGCTGCGGGAGTCGTTCGTTCGATAATTGCAAATTTCGAAACCCTCAATCCGCACATAGAGCATGTCGCGCAATTCGATCATGCTTGTGTCACCCACGGGCGGCGTTAGGCACCCGCCGTCGAGGACCGCTTGTTCACCGGGCTGACTTCGAAACGTGATGAACCCCTGCTGCGCATCGCCGGAGACTTTGACGGTCAACCGCTGGCAGTACGTGCCACCCCGCACATAAACCGTGGATCCCGGCTTCGCAGTGTCGGCCGCGCGTTGGATTGTTCGAAACGGCCTTTCGATTGTCCCAGGATTCGCATCATCGCCACTCGTTGAAACATAGAGGTCCGAGCCGGCCTTCTTGGCGAAGCACGCACAGAAGGGGATAAAGAACAAAAAGCCAGAGAGCACCAAGCTGTGTATAAGCTTCAAATCATTCCTCCAAGACGCTGAGCCCTGCCCGGCAATCCATTTTGTACCAGCAATGGAGGCAGCGGGCGTTAAGTTTCGCACGTTTCCCTGATTGAATGATGCCTCCAGACTGAACGGTTCGGCCGCGCGCGGCTATCCGTTTTCAGCTTTCAAAGTATCAGGGGTCCAGTCGAGCCGCCTACTCCACCCAGGAGCACCCGGCGCCGGGAGTGTTTTCGCAGTAGAGCACACTGTAGTGTTCGTGTTCATGTGCGCCTGCCCAGGAAGTGTGCACGAGAGGACCGTTTTCTCGTCATCCTCCCGGAATCGGTTGGAGGCGACCACAGACATTGGAGCAACTTCCCAGGTTAGGCCTGTCTCGCCTGATTCACATTGACGAGTATGCTGTTACCCAGGCCGTGAAACAATTCTTACGGCGGCTTTACGGTAGCTCGTGTGAAGGCAGACTAGGGCGTCATGACTTCACGGTGCTTGACCGCTTCAGCGAAGTATCAAGGTGTTGATGCGTTTCGGGACTTCTCCCACAGGGATAACGGCCACGATCTGGCGAGTTCTTATGTCGACGACGGATACCGAGCGAGCACCCGAATTGGACACATAGACAAGCTTGCTGTCGGGAGTAAACGTAATCCACTCTGGCACCGAACCCATGGGAGCGCGGTTGGGCGGATGGACATTCGGGAGAGAGCAATAGCCGATCATCTTCAAATCGGGCAGCGAATACTCAAAGACGGCGTTAGCAACCGTGCTGCCGACCCAAAGAGATTTTCCATCGGGAGCGACACCAATCCCATGGGAGGGAGTGTTCAAGCGCACCTCGGCGACGCCATAGCCACCAGGCTGATCAGGAAACTGAACGCGGGCGACCTCGGCGTGCTTGGCAAAATCCACAACCGCAAATCCGTTGAGGTTGGAAATCTGGACAAAGATGCGACGCGTCGTGCCGTCGGGATTGATGTCGAAGGCCATCGGGCGCACGCCGTTGTCGAATTTGACTTCCCACGTGACCTGCTCGGTCTGGAGATCGATTACGCAAGCCGACTTGGACTCGACGGAACCTGCCACAGCAAATCGGCCGTCTGGCGTGACGTAAATGTTGTGAATGGTCCTCTGAATGGCTAGGGTCTTCGCCAATGTGAGAGAGGACGTGTCCACCACGTCGAGTGCGCCAGGCGCCGACCGGATGCCAACTAAAACGCGACCTCCGTCTTTGGTGATGGCAATATTGTTGGGACGTCCACTGAGCGGAATCTTTTTCAGGATCTCCCCGTTCTCGCGGTTGACGACATCAAGCACACTCTCCGACTCATTGCTGATGTAAACGCGCGTGCCGTCCGGGGAAAAGTTGATACCGTGGGGCAATTCGATGCCTCGAATGACTTGCACCACGGTGTTCGTTTTGGGATCGACGACGTCGATGGTACTGCCGGCACTGTTGGTGACGTAGATAAGCGCAGTAGCTCTGGTCCTGGGTTCGGTGAGAACATTCCCACCGCGTACCCATTCAGCGAGAGTGAGCCAGTCTGGATCACTCTGCGTTTCAAACTGCCTTCCCCCGGAATGAAAGCCATCTCCTCCGGCTTCCACCGCTAGGGGGTGGATCAACAGCAAGCTGGCGTATGGATTGCCGGGTGTGACAAGTCTGGAAACCGTCTGAAAGTTCCGGCGCGATTGCTCTCCCGTCCAAGCTATGGAGTCCGGAGAGAGTTTCTCAAGATGAAAAATGCGACCGGGCTCCCAGTGGCAACCGTAGCAGCGGGCATGCCCGGGCCGCTCTTTTACAAATATCGGCTCCACCCTGGATTTGAAAAAATCGAAGTCTAAAGCGCTTTCTGAAGAACTGGAAGCCGTGTTGCTTGACTGTCCGGAATCCGCCGATGGCTCGGGGTGGGCTTCACTCGGCATGCGAGGAGCAGGCATGACAGGATAGAGGCTTGCCGCCGCAGCAAGAAGGAAAATGCCGAATACAGTTTTGGGAAGAGAGTACATTTCCGGAGCCCCCCTTTCGTGGTGGGCCGAATACTAACCCAAAAGCGTGGCAGTGAGTACGCTGAGCTTTTGCACCCAAGGTTCCGGATTCATTCGGAGACTGGGGACAACTCCCGTTAAGTGTGGAAACCGCCCATGTGGTTTTGGAAGATTTCACATCGACGTGAACGCTGTTTCGCAGGCACAACTTTCGGCGGTCGAACTACCAGATGTTAGAATCATGAATTATGTCGATGAGTGACCCCTCGGACCCTCTGAGCATTCCCGATGATAAGCGAGCCGGTAGCGGTCGGGTCAGGTTATTCGACAGACCAAAACGTTCCTGGTTCCGCTGGATCATCGGCACGGTCTTCGTGACCCTGATGGTTTGGTTTGACTGCTATCATCCGCCAGGGCTTCTGTTTGACATCATCTTGGTCATCGCTCTTGTTTTTGTTTGGGGCCGCGAGAAGCGATAATAGGAATCCTAATCGAGCAGAGAGCCCCGAAGGTACTTGTACGATTTTGCTGTTTACCAGGACCTTAGAGCATTTAGAGTTAATCAGGCCAGGTCAGTTGACAAACGAAGTAGACTCGACTTCATGATCCAGAACGTTTCTCGTGGAGTTATCTCGATTTCTTTGCTTGCCGCTTGCGCATCACTCCCTGTTGCGCTTCAGCAACTACCCGCCTCCCCAGAGTCATCAAGAATTCGCGTGCAATCTTCTCTGGTGCTGGTCGATGTCATCAGCCAATGCCCCAAAAATGGACTGCCCGTCCGGGATTTCAGAAAAGAAAACTTTCGTGTCTTTGATGACCGGCAGGAAGTCCCGATCAGCACATTTGCCGCCGGAGCGCACAACGATACGAGACCGGTCACTCTCTGGCTTGTGGTGATCTGCAACGAGGGAGGGAAAAGCGAATTTGAGGCCTCGGGCGTATTCATGGGAAAGGAATCGCTTTTTCGGCCCGCACTGGATCATCTAGAAAAACAGGACACCGTGGCAGTTGCGCATTGGTGCGACAACGGTGAGACGCAGCTCGATTTGCTACCCGCCGAAGACCGCGACACTGGCATCCGCGTATTAGTTGAAATTCTGAAACCCATCCCATTCCATACCGGCGGGAAGAGCGACGAAGTTGGAGAAGTAGCCTTTCGCAAGATGATTCGCCTCATCATCCAGGACGCCCATCGGAGAAACCCCCAGCCGCTGCCGGTGATTGTGTTTCTACACGGTGATTACACGGGACAACCGCGTGGCGAGCTGGACGATTTGGTAGATGATTTTCTGGAAACCTCAGGTATTGCTTTCGGGATAAAGGACAAGCGATCTCCGGGGCTGCACAGTTTTCCTGGCGAACAGGCCAAAATCCTGGGCTACATGGCGAAGCACACTGGAGGCCAGTATTTTTCTGTGCCTTCGGAGGGGTACGCTGCCGCACTGGAGGCGATTCTGATGCAATTGCACTTTCGCTACGAGCTCAGATTTGTTCCCTCCGCGATCGATGGCAAGCGTCACCAGCTGAGAGTGGAGCTCACAGACGAAGCGAAAAAGGCACATAAAGGGCTCCGCTTACGGTTTCGGCCAGAGTACATCCCGGTTCGCGAAGAGCCCGAGTGGGCGCGCTGATGTACGGATCTCTCTAAGTCTTGTTAAGTAACCGGACATTTGGCGTGAACCTCAGTTGCCCTCGCAACTCTCGATCACGAAGCCCCTCCGTCGCCAACCTCGTATTCACTCTGCACTAGGCCGCCTGGATAGGAGCGCGTCGCAACATGGCGAAGCCGGATGTCGCACGGTACTGGGCCAAATAGCGGAATGCCTGCCCCAATGAGCACCGGCACGCGAGTGATCACCAACCGATCGATGCATTCGGCAGCAAGGAATCTCTGAATCGTGACACCGCCGTCTATATAAGCATGTTTGAAGCCGCGCGCTTTCAGCTGCCTCACGATTTCGGTAGGTTCCCCAGACATCTGCTCGACAATCGCGCCCTTGATCGAGGGGAAATCAAGCGGACGCCTGCTCAGCACAATCACCGGCTTGTTGCCGTAAAGCGCCAGGTGTCCGAGCTTCAGCACAACCTCGAAAGTCCTGCGGCCGATCACCACTACATCGACGCTGGCAAGGAATTCCGCGAACCCGTGAGGCTCCTGCTCACCTGTCTGCAAGAAGTCGAACGTGTCATCCAGGCGGGCCAGAAACCCATCGACGCTCGCTCCGCAGAAGGCCGAGAGTTTCATCGCAAGCCTCCTGAGTTGACATTTGATTTTATGCCAACTCTGGTAAGTGGCGTTACCGGACATTGAGAACTGGTGCCTCTCCAGCTATTGGGCACGGTCGGTTTGCTTCCACTTCTTGGCCTTCTCAATAACGGCGATTACTGAGAGAACCGTTCCGGCTAAAACCAGTATAGCTACCTCCCACCACGCCAATTTAAAGTGCCAAGCCGCAAAGGCGGCATACAGAACGTATGGCCCGAGCAAGGACTTCGGAAACTCGTCCCACGGTATCCAGCGCTCCCACGGAAGCCACCACGTGATTACGACGGGGGCGACTGGTATCAGCGGAATTAAAATCAGCACATCAAGAGTGGACATGCTCAGTCTGTTCTCGACCGCAGACAGGATACCCCATCGCATGGCCCTAGCATCAACTCCTTCCATCTCGGCTAAGCCCGGCGGAAGGTAATTCCGTTTTCTTCACACCATTCGATGGTAATCTGTCGAAGTTCGACTTGCTTGAACCGATTCCAAGCGTCCCACAAATTGTATTCGGTGACGTCGAGCTTTACTTCAGCAGCCATGGGCAAGACGATTCTAACCCCGATCCTGCCGAGAGCTACACCCGAGTCCTGCTTCCTGCTTTACAAACTCTGGCGATCTGGAATTGCTGCACATCTCCCTGCTGCCTATTGTAAATATCGCTGATTGCTCTGGCTGGCAGCTATGACTGGATTTCAAGAGTCAGGTTCAATCCCTATTCGGTCATTCACGGCTCCGCGGAAGCGCTGCCAAACTGTGACGACACGAACCCTCAAGTAAGTCATACGAAAAGCCGAGGGGAAAGATCTCGCTGTTCAAACTCCGATTAGTTGATCTCGGAGAAGTGACCGACCACCTCCCTGGTAGTATTGACCAGCATTTCAAATTGACAGGATCACATCCCAGCTGTTCGAAAACTCTGGGCGAACTCAAACCAACTTAGAATTTGTTCGCTCAGCACGATTTTTCAGCGGCCTGCTAGGGTATGACCGGTAGGATCAGCGCGCTGGGGTGCTCCTTATCGTGGAGGATCGTATTGCTGGCGGTGGCCAGCTTGTCGGAGATTGCGGCGGGCTCGCCCGTGTTCAGGTTGCGGTCGAACCGCGGGAAGTTGCTGCTGGAGACCTCCAGCCGGATGCGGTGGCCGGCGCGAAATACGTTGCTGGTAGCCCAGAGATTGATGACCAGCGAGTAGACCTGGCCGGGGGTCAGCGCCGTGGCTTTCTCTTGCGAATCGCGATAGCGGGCGCGGAGAATCCCCTCGGTCAGGTTAATCACGGTGCCGTCCGGGAAGACATCGACCAGCTTCGCCGTGAAGTCCGTATCCACGGCGGAAGAAGACGCGAAGAAATCCAGCCGCACCGGCCCGGTCACCTCGAGGTCGTGCTCCAGTGGTGTGGTGGAGTACACGAGCACGTCCGGACGCTGCTCAACGGGGCGCTGATCCCGCGGGCCCGGCGCCAGACGTTCGCTACAGCAGAGCGGTCCGCCGACCGTCGGCACGGCATTTGCCGGATCGTACATAAATCTGTCAGCGGTCTCTTTCCCAGGGGCTGTTACGGAAAGCGAGCCATTCCCTTTTGCGGAGTTGGCGTCCGCATTCGAATGCAGAAAATACTTCGTGGATTTCGTACGCGCGAGTGGCCAGTCGTCTTCCTGGCGCCACTGATTCAGACCCATCACAAAAATCGTTACCGGCTTGTCGCCGGCAAAATTGTTCTGCACGCCTTTAAACAGATAGTCGTACCAGGCCAGCGTCACGTCGTCTTCTTCATTCCGAAGCGCTTCCGGCCCGAAGTCGACCTCGCCAATCTTGCGGCCTCCGCCGGCGTGGCCTCCAATGACGACCAGCAAGCGTTGCCCTTTGCGCGCTTCATCTGTAGCGCCGTTCGCCTTGATGCCCACGTAGTTGCGCAGCGTGCCGCCAAGAAAAATGTCGTACCACGCACCAACGTGAAGCGCAGGCACGCGAATGTCGGGGAAATGCTCTTCGATCGATAGGCGCTTCCAGTAATCGTCATAATTCGGATGCGCCAGCCAGTCCAGAAAATACGGCGCGACCACGGAGGCCGTGGAATTGACCGCACTCGACGGGCTGGTATTGAAAATCGGGTAATTCGTCAGGGGAAGCACGTCGATCGCTTCCCGCGAACCGGGCATCCGCTCGATTTGACGCAAAACCGTGTCTTGCGCGAGCCCCGTGGTCCACGACTCGTTGAACCACTGTTCGAACGCGCCACCCTGATAGGTCCAGCCGTCGTGATAGTTGCTGGCGGTCACTACCGGGCAAATTCCGGCGAGGTGCGGCGGATGAGCGGTGGCCGCGAGCATCTGCGTCGCGCCGACGTAAGAGCCGCCGAACATGCCGACCTTGCCGTTCGAGTACGGTTGCGCGGCGATCCACTCGATCGTGTCGTAGCCGTCGTTCGATTCGTGGATGAACGGATACCAATTGCCGTCGGAGGTGTAGCGGCCGCGTACGTCCTGCAATAAAACCACATATCCACGCGAAGCCGCGCGCTGCGCGAAGTCCACGGCGTAGCCCCAAACCGACCTGCGATACGGCGTGCGCTGCAGCAGCACCGGGAATTTTCCCTCGGCGTTCGGTCGGAAGATATCGCCGCGCAGAATCACGCCATCGCGCATTTTCACTTCCACACCGCGCTCGACTTTGACGGGATAGGTTTCTCCCGCGAAAGCGGGAACAGCCAGAATCAACAGCAGGACAGAGTAGAAGCAGGTCCTCAACTTCATCATGGCCTCCGGAAGCACACCACAGGAGCGACAGCCGTCATTCTCTCTTTGAATGCGCAGGAAGGAAAGAGCGAACGCCAGAGGGATCGTCAGTCGCCAAGGCGTTTCGTCATGAGGTACCACTGATGATCGGCGAAGCCACGCCGCCGATACCGTTCAATTCGCAGGATTTCCGTGGCTCACTTCCAGATGGAGATATTATGCGTTGTGCTCTGCTGACGGGCTGTCAGCGCCACGGCAAAGCAGCAACAACGAAGCGATCACATTTCATACGACCCGAGACGAGAGCCTCGTTCTGCCTGCAATCCGCAGTGAGCCCAAATAGAGCTTCCAACTTCGTATACAACGGGGCTTATGGCCAGCCTGATTCAAATTGACGCTGTTATACGTCCGTGGATTATTTCCGAGCGGCCCGTGCCTCGGGCACCCTCAGAGGCTCACTTTGTCGCCGAGTCGAGAGGAATCGGTTCAAAGTATTTTGGCACAATCACCTTTGTTTTCGGCGAAACGGCGACGATCTCCTGTACGAAGGACTGTAGGGCTTCGAGAGCCGGCTGCTGCGAGGCGCCATACGGTGCCAGGAAATTGTCCCAGTGAGTGGGTAGGACGATGGCTGGAAAGTGGAGGTCGCGCATAAGGCGACTGCTGTAGTCGTAGATTTCCCTTCGGGAAGCAGCAGCCCCAATCAGCGCGACATCCGGCTCAAGTCCCATGATCTCGCGTTCGATGTAGTTCATCCCGCCGAACGCAAGAATCTGATGACCGTGGAAACGAATCAGGTAGGCAAGAGTACCTCCCTCTGGGTGGATCTGTTCCAGGGTCAAGGGTGCTTTCATCCCGGCCGGGGCAGTGGCGGAACTGAAGTAGTGTTTGTGGTCCAAAGGACTGTGAATGCTGGGAATGACTTTGAGAGAAAAGGAACCGAACTCGTAGTCCTCTCCACCACGCACGGTAATCAGTTGTTCCTCAGGCACGCGGTAGGCACGCATCACATTCTCGGTGCTTTCGGTGCCGATCACTGCGGCGCCAGTCTTGAGGGCGATGTAAGGAACGTCCAGGACGTGATCGTAGTGGGTGTGAGTGACAAGAACAAAATCTGCTCGCTGAATGTGTGAATCGATTGCCGCCATGTCCGACGAGGCAACGTCACCCCACCCATACGCTTGGCGGGTGTCTCCAGCCAGGGAGCGACCCGACCCTCCTCCCGGCGGTGCCGGTCCGTTGATTCGTGACAGATATGGATCGATCAGAATAGTCGTAGTTCCATCTGTGATTTCCCAGCCCGCAGTTCCCAAGTATTTCAGGATGACTGGATTGCTCTTTCCCTCGCCCGGTTCGCCCTGAGCCGCCGTGCTTACGGCCACAGCCGACACGAATACACAGCACCTAAGCCAAGCTTTCACCATTGGACTGCTCCTTCAAGCCGAACTTTCTGGGGAGTCTATTTGAGTGGAGCAAGTACCGTGAAACATATGGGGAGACACCGACACCGAGCAGGTCTGAGAATCATTGGATGTCGCAAAGGGCATCAGATTTCTTGAGACGTGGGGGACAAGGAGTCCCGCACTCGTCCATGTGACTGGCGGCCTTTAGCCATGGATTTCAAGTCTACGAGTACGCTGTAAATTGATTGGATAACGTCTTCGGCTCCCCTCGACCGAGTAGACTTGGCGAAGGTGATTCGACCAAGGCTCGGAGGAAAGGAGCCGGGTGATGTTCATTATAGGTTGTGATTTCCATTCACGCTTCCAGCAAATAGCCATGCTGGATCCTACGACCGGCGAGGTTATCAATCGTCGGTTGGAACATGAGAACGGAGAAGCCAAGAAGTTTTGTGCCACGCTTCCGAGTCCGGCCCGAGTCGGCATGGAAGCTACCTGCGATGCGCGGTGGTTCGAGAGAACGCTGCGAGAACACCATCACGAACTCTGGATCGGAGATGCGGCGGAGATCCGTGCCGCCATGGTGCGGAAGCAGAAGACGGACGCGCGCGATGCTCTGCACATTCTCGACTTG
>JBAVHY010000109.1:0-37292 GCA_049686315.1 Candidatus Acidiferrum sp.
TCTTTCTTCACTTAGAACCGGCGGCTGAAAACTTACAACTCACCTCTGCCTCAGGCTAACCCAACCTTGGATAACGGCATCTCCCGGATTCGCTTCCCGGTCGCCGCAAAAATTGCGTTGTAAATCGCAGGTGCTACGGGGGGCAATCCCGGTTCGCCAATCCCGGCCGGTGGCGCCTCATTCTCCACGATGTACACATTCGTCTCCCGCGGCGCCACATTTATTCGCGCCACCTGGAAAGTGTCAAAGTTCGATTGGTCGATTACTCCATTTGTCGCCGTAATCTCTCCGTAAAACGCCACGCTCGTTCCCATCACTGCTGCCCCTTCGAGTTGTTGCCGCGCAATGGTCGGGTTGACCACCGTGCCCGCGTCCACCGCTGTATCCACACGGTGAATGATCACCTGCTTATCCTTCACTTCCAATTGCACCACGGTCGCCACATACGTCAGAAAACTGCGGTGGGCCGCCACTCCCATCCCGAACCCGTTCCCCATCTTCTGTTTGCCCCATCCGGATTGTTCCGCCGCCATTTGCACCACGCGCCGGAACCGGGCCGTATCGATGGGGTACTTCCCATAATCTGCATCGTAATTCGTGTAATCCTTGGCCAATTCCGTTTTCGGAATGAGGCGGTCAGGGCCGAGCAGCATCAGCACGTATTCCACGGGATCTTTCCCTGCCGCATTCGCCAGTTCGCCCACAAACGAATGGACTCCGTAGGCATGATAGATGTTTGCTACCGACCGCAGCCACCCGATGCGCGTATGCGCGGGCGCCGGTCCATTTTCCGCACGGTGATTCGGCAGTGCGAACGGGACATCGCTGAAGCCCAGGCCAATTTCTCCTGCATCGGCATACTGTGCCGCGGGATCAAACGTCGACGCGATCGGCGGAAACACGCTTCGCTGCAGCCACGCCGCGGGCTTTCCATCGGTTCCCAGAGAGGCCTTGAAATACATCGCCGCCACCGTATGAAACGCGTCGAACTTGATGTCGTCTTCCCGGCTCCACACCACTTTCACCGGCTTGCCGGTTTTCTTCGAAAGCACCGCCGCTTCCACGGCAAAATCGGGAAACGATTTTCGCCCAAATGCTCCGCCGAGCAGCGTCACGTGCACGGTAACATCTTCCTTCTTCGCTCCCACGGCGGCTGCAATCGCATCCTGCGCGCCCTGCGGGCTTTGCGTTGGGACCCACGCTTCCACTTTTCCATCTCGATACACTACGAGTGCCGCTGGTGGTTCCATAGCGGCGTGGGCCATCATCGGGGCATAATACTCCGCCTCCACAATCTTTCCACCCTTGGCGAAGGCCTCGTCCACGTTCCCGTTTTCCCGCACCACCTTGCATGGCTTCCGCGCCGTCGCTTCCAGTTCCTTCCGGAACGCGTCGGAATTCCACACACTGTGCTCGCTCTTGGTCCATTCCACGTTTAATTTTTTCTTGCCCTGAAATGCCGCGTAAGTACTTTCCGCTAACACCGCCACGCCGCCCAACGCCTGCATGGTAACCGGCGGCTTAAACGCATCGATGGTTGCGGTCTGTTTCACGCCCGGCACTTTCAGCGTCGCGGAATCATCCACGCTTTTCACCGCGCTTCCGTATACCGGTGGGTGAAGCACCGCCGCATACAACAATCCCTCCATGCGCGTGTCCTGCCCATAAGTGGCCTTGCCGGAGCACATATCCTTTAAGTCGTATGTCGGCGCTGGCTTCCCAATGTATCGCCACTCGTTCCGCGCCTTTAGCCTCAATTCTTCTTTTTTGGGCACCGGCAATTTCGCTGCAACTGGCGCCAACTCCCCGTACCCGAGTTTTCTCCCGCTCGCCTTGTGCACGACCGCGTTCAACTCCGTCGTGCACTCTTTTTCCGGCACTCCCCATGTCTCGGCTGCCGCTCTTACCAGCATCAATCGCGCGCTCGCGCCCGCCTCCCGCAACGTGTCGAAAAAACTGACCACGGAGTGCGAGCCATCGGTATCCTGATCCCCATATTTCGCATCCCCCGTGGCCTGCACTACTTTCACGCGGCTCCAGTCGGCGTCCAGTTCATCCGCAACAATACGCGGCAATCCAGTGCGGTTCCCGCTTCCCATCTCCGACCTATGGCAAACGATGTAGACCGTTCCATCCGTATCGATAGCCAAATACACATTCGGCTCGAACGCCGCCTTTGTCATCGGGTCTGCGCCGGTGCTCGCCGTCGTTCCGAACAGCTGTTCTGGCATTGCATTCGCGCCCAGCACCAGCGCGCCCGCGCTCAGCATCCCTTGCAGAAAACCGCGTCGACTTACATTTTCGATTTGGATCATGTCCTCACCTGGCGTCCGAATGGACGAAAATCTCCCAAAATCCGTACACAGCTGATTTCTATCCTACCCGCATTTCCAATGCTTGCAACCCCCTCGCATATTGCTCATTTTTCTGAAATCAACACCTTTTGCGGTGTTTCCGGCACCGGATGCTGGCTCGTCCGCGAAAACCCTGCGCTCCGAAACATCTTTTCATATTCCGCGAATGTATACGCGTCACCCGCGTCCGTACTGGCCAGCATGATGATGCTGAACGCCGCTGCTGTCGGTGGTGAAACCCGATCCTCGTTCGGCACGAATTCCAGCGTGACCGCTTTGCCGTTCGGCCTCAGGGCATCATGCACTCGCCGCATCAACTCCACGCAAGTCTCTGGATCGAAATGGTGGAAGATATTTGTCAGCAACACCACGTCATAGTCATTCCCCAGTTCTGCTTCGAATGCGCTCCCGGGCCGAATGGTGTATCGTTCGTTGACTCCTGCCTTTTGCGCATTCTCTTTCGCCACTTCCAGCACCGCCGGCCAATCCAGCGCCGTGATTTCCGCCTTCGGATTTTGCTGCGCAATGGTAATCCCGTACATCCCGTGCCCCGCCGCGATATCGAGCACCCGGCAGGGCTTGCCTTCCTGCGCTTCCACAAGGCTGGCAATAAAAATTGCATTCGGGATTGTTAGTGGCGCCATCGACCGCGCAAACGACACCCACAGCCCCTCTTTCGGTTTCCGGTTGTCCCCATGTTCGTCTGCCGTGCCGCCGCGCCGCACCGCGTCTGTCAACCGTGCGAAGTTCTCCAGGCTCCACTCGTTTCCCAGAAATCCGATGATCGTTCCCATGTACGCGGGAGAGCGCCGGCTAAGGAACAGCGCGCCATCGGCGGACAGCGTGTAGAGGTTTTCATCTTTGTTAAGGAAGCCGAGAATCGTCAGAAAGTCGCACAAAATTCGCACGCCTCGCTCCGACGCTTTCACCCTCTCTGCAATTTCCTTGACCTTGTGGTATCCCTCATCAATTGTAGTGAACAGGTCCAGTTCGATCGCCGACTTTAACGCCGCCGTCTGTTGATAAGCGTTCAACGCGTTGAAAATGTGTTCGGGAGTTGGCCGGGAGGAATGCGCAACACTAGCCATGAGCGGTTGGCTCCTTTGCGGAGTTTAGGGACCACAAGACTATAATTGCTCTTCTTTTCAAAACGCAAATTCATTGCCCAGCAGGCGCCAACACTGCCATACTTCTTTCCCGCGGTTCGGAAGGATTCCTGACATGAAGTGTGAGGTTCATCGCTGGCATTCCCCTCGCCTGGGCATCGAAATGGGCGTCGTCGTCTACGGACACTGGGGCCCGCCGCTTCTCGGTTTTCCCACCAGCGCCGGCGATGAGTGGGAACTCGAAGGCCAGAGCATGGTCGCCGCGCTTTCCGATTTCATCGACGCCGGCCGCGTCAAGCTGTTCTCCGTCAATTCCATCAACGGTCTCAGCTTCTATAACAAGGGCGCTCACCCCTTCCATCGCAGCTATGTTCAGTCGGTCTTCGATTCCTACCTTCGCGAGGAAGTCGTCCCCTTCATCTGGGACAATTGTCAATCGCGGATCGCCATCTCCACCATGGGTTCTTCCTTCGGCGCTTATCACGCAGCGAATTCGCTTTTCAAACATCCCGACGTCTTCAAGCGCTGCTTTGCCATGTCCGGAGTCTACGACCTGAAGAATTTCATGGAAGGTTTGTATGACGACAATTTCTATTTCAATAATCCGGTCGATTATCTCGCCAATCTTTCCGATCCCTGGTATTACGAGCAGCTCGCTTCCTCGGATATTCACCTGATTACCGGCACCGGTCCCTGGGAGAACAGTGGCCCCACCTATCGCCTCTCGGAAGTTCTTTCCAGCAAAGGCATCCGCCATTCCGTCGACAATTGGGGACCGGAAGGAGGCCACGATTGGCCGTTCTGGAAGCGCCAGATGCGCGAATACCTCACCAAATTGTTTTGACTTAGCCTTTCAGGCAAGTCCAAGATGCTCCAGTTGATACCGCCCCTTCTCAATCACCTGATCTTCGTCGATCCACACATCGCAATTTCGCGTCAGCACATCCACATGTGTGCGCGATTTCCAATTCGCGTGTGTCTGGCTCCCGTACGGGTCCCCAAACGCGATGTGCACGCCTGGGAATTTTTCATCCTGCAATAAAATTCCGATCATCCGCGACAAGCCCAGGTTCGTTCCGAATGCCAATTCCCCCACCCTGTCGCTGTTTTCGTCGGTGTGGCAATAATTCCAGAATTCCTCTTCCAGGTCCTTTCGCGGGCACTCCACATGTTTGAGTCTCCCTCCCGCGATTTCCATCACCAGTGGCGTTGCCTCGAGGTCCCCATATTTCCCGTTGAAGTAATCGCCCGCCGTTGCATCGCACACGAACGTCCCATCCACCGTTGCCGGCGTTGTGAACACCTCGCCCGCGGGCAAATTCGACCAGTATCTCGGGCTGATCAAACCGCTCGTCTTCACCCAATCCAGTTCGGGGTTAAAGTGCGCTTGGAACGATGTCCCGGCGTTCGTCTTCACCGTCAACGTTTTTGCGTGCAACATGCGCTCGCGCAAACGGTCGCTCAACTCATCCACTTTCCGGTAATCCGCGCGCATCCCTTG
The DNA here is from genome assembly GCA_049686315.1 of Candidatus Acidiferrum sp. Lineage (GTDB taxonomy): Bacteria > Acidobacteriota > Terriglobia > Acidiferrales > UBA7541 > Acidiferrum. The sequence continues at coordinate 4,962 of JBAVHY010000109.1, forward strand.
CTGCATGATTTCTGGCGTAACTCCAATCATGTGCGCGTAGCGGATCTGCAGCCGCTCCACCACCCTTACGATCGCCATCCGTGCGCTCAGCTCACCGGGCTGCGGCGTCATGCACAGCACGCCCACGTCCGTCTTCTCCAGCGCATCCAGAATCACTTCCGGCGCACCGGTCAACGGCCGTGGACCAAAGTCTTCCAACAATAATCCGGTGAATTTCGCTTTCCGCTCTTCCAGGGCACGTTCCAGGCTGGCGGCTACTTTCCGGCTGGTTTCATCCGCAACCACCAACACTTGCTCACCCGCACGCACGCCCAGGCACACCTCGACGGCGTTCTTCGCGCCGGCCATCAGCTCAGGAGGTGCGATCCCGAAGGACATTCGTGCTATTTTACCGGATTTCCGTTCTATGCCAATTCCCTTAATCCTACGATTTGCCTGTGGAACCACCCCGTTCCGCTCGTTTCGGCTCCACGCGAAACGACGGGATCTGTCCTCCGCCGCTCGTCACATTCGCCAGGCTCGTGCTGCTCAATCGGGTCAGATATCCGGCCACTTTTCCACGGAACAGATACGGGGCGAAATCCACCAGCATGTTTCTGTATTCCACCTTATTTCCCTTGCCGATATGCGGGAAAGCGCCGCGTCTCATGGGAATGCGCTCCTGCACGATCCAGCTTCCATGTTCTCGGGCCATTTTCCCGCCGGGCAAGGCTTGTTCCATCGCGCGTTCCCACTTCTTTTTCTCCACTTCCCATCCCAGCGTGACCCCCATTCCTCCATATTCGTCGCTCGGTTTCATCACCAGGTTTTTCTGGTTTTTGCGTATGTATTCCAGCAACTCGATCGGCTCGCCGTCATAATCCGTGTTCACATCTGTAATCACTCGCGTCCAAGGCACGTGGCGCTGGATCAGCACTCGTTCTTCGGCGGAAAAATATTTTGCATTCTTTTCATCGGTCAAAACCGCAAAGAATGCCTTCACATGTGGAATCTTGCAGCGGAAGTTGTTCGCCACGCACACCACTCCGGCCGCATACGCCTTTACTAGCGCTTCGCATTCCGCAGGTCTCGCCACAATGTCGTTGATCAGCACCCGCCTGTAGAGCAGATCGATCGTTTTTCCCTTGGCCGCCAGCCGTTTCCCGTCAAATTCCAGTTCGCGCGGATCGGCCAGCACCACGGGTATCCTCATCTTTTCAAATCGTTCCTTCAAAATCTCAAATTCGCTCCACGTCGGCACTTCTTTCCAATCCACGATCGCCACCTGCGGCCGCTTTGTCGTTCCGCCCCAGTCCACATATGTGTTCACCAGTGCATCCAGCAGTTGGGCCGACAGCGGATAGCTGTGCACCTCGAATCGCTTTCTGAATTCCTCCATCATCGGCAGCGCGCTGAAAATGTCAGAAAGTGTTTCCGAATAGCCCGCTCCGGCCGGCGATTCCCCGTTGTATTCCGTGAATTTCAGCGATTCCGGCAAGAGGAATGCGTCCAGCCGGGAAGCCGTGCTCGCCGGCCCGTACCCTGTGGTCATGCGCGCCAACCGCTCTTCTTCTGGCCGCAGATGAAACTGTTCGAAAAGGGAAGCATCCTCCAGCGCGGCGCTCGTCAGCCGTTCGGCAATCGCTGCAATTGTCTCCGCGACATTGCGCACCCGCTCCTCATCCTGCGGCGAGAGGAATACGGGCCGTAAGAACGGGCAGTGCACGCGTTTCCCGAACGTCAGGTTTGCCGCCCGCACTTCTTTGAGGAATTGCTTTGGCAGCTCGGTTGACTTCTTCACCAGCGGACGCAGCAACTCGTCCCAGTATTCGACGGGATCCAGGTTCCCGGTTGCCCGATTCTTTGCGCTTTTCATCGGGTAGTCGTCGCGGAAGGTGCCGCTTGCGCGCTTTGGGGCGCTCTCGGCGCGCCCGTAAATCCTGCCGCTGCCCCGATCCCCAGCATCTCTTCCCAACGCGGCCAGGTATTCGCCACGTTGCCGTGCAGGGCGCGATCAATCACCAGTCTCGCCATCTTCTCAACCACCTGGTGAAAATAAAATTCCGTAATACGGTCACGCTCAAAGTCCGGCGCCGGGTTCAGAAAATCAATCGCATACGGCACCCCGTCCTTGATCGCAAATTCAATGGTATTCATTTCGTAGCCCAGCGCCTGATTAATGGTCTGCGCGTCCTTGACCACCCGCGCGCCCAACTCCGGCTCCAAGTAATTGTGCTCCACCAGGTAGCGCCGCTCCTTCGGGTCGTACGCTACCGGCAAAATATCCGATTTCCCGAACGTGAAGCAGCGCACATACTGCTCGAAATCGATGAACTCCTGCAGCGTCATGCAATACGGCGAGGTCTGGTCGTACGCCTGCAGCAGTTCCTCCTCGTTATTGACCTTGTACACGTGTTTCCAGCCGCCCCCCGAAAAGGGTTTCAGAATCGCGGGCCTTCCCACGTAATCCAGCAGCGCCACCCAAGCCATCGGATACTTCAGATTCCGCAGTGATTCCGAATTAATATCCACATCGGAGGGATAGCCCTTTTGCGGCAGCAATACTGTCTTTGGAATTGCAAGCCCTAGTTTCGAAGCCACGGTGTAGTTGAAAAACTTATCGTCTGCCGTCCACCAGAATGGATTATTGATTACGTACGTTCCCTGCAGCACCGCATGCTTCAAATACCCCCGGTAGTAATCCACTTCATGCGAAATCCGGTCCACGATCACCTTGTATTCCGCCGCCTCTCCCATTTTTGTTCCGCCCAGCTTCACAAATTCCGCGCTCACGCCATCTTTCTTGCCCAGTTCATTCACGCGTGCCAGAAATGCCGGAGGAAAGCTGAACTCCCGCCCGCACAGCAGCCCCACTTTGCTCATGGTTCTCCTCCCTCTTCTTCCACCGCCCACTTACCCTCAATGGATCGTACCCGCCGAACTGGACCGTTTATCCATCGCGCTCGCGCGGGTCTCCTTCACCAGATGCTTCACCACGTCTTTCAAGTCACCCGTCTGTTGATACACGCGTAACTGGCGCTCCGCGCTCGTCCCTTCGTTTAAGATTGTGTGTATGTATTCCACCGCGCCGCGGCTGCCAAGGTCGTCCACCACGTCATCGACAAGATCCAGCAGTTCGGGAATCAACTCCTTCATCGGCACTTCCGCCTCTTTCCCGAAATCGATCATCTTCCCTTCGATTCCGTAGCGCGCCGCCCTCCATTTATTCTCTTCAATCAGCGCCCGTTGGTACCTCCGCCAACCCATGTTGCCGGTATACAGCCGGTGCAGTTTCACGACAATCGCCTGCGTTAACGCGGCGATTGCCACCGCTTCTTCCACCTTTGTGGCCGTGTCGAACATCCGAAACTCCAGCGTTCCGTAGGTCGGGTGCGGCCTCACGTCCCACCAGATTTTCTTGCCGTTGTCGATGCAATTCAGCTTGATTAACAGGTTGATGAAATTCTCGTACGCGCTCCACGAGTCGAAAGCCTCGGGTATCCCCGTCCGCGGAAACCTGCGGAACACGGTGGTGCGAAATGATTTTAATCCGGTGTTGCGTCCCATCCAGAACGGCGAGCTCGTCGAAAGCGCCAGCAGGTGCGGCACGAAATACCGCACCATGTTCATGATGTCAATGGTGGTTTGCTTGTCCGGCATGGCCACGTGGATGTGCATCCCGAAAATCAGCAGCGACCGCGCCAGTTGTCCCATTTCCTCCACGATGTTCTGATAGCGCTCTCCGGGCGAAATCACCTGGTCGATCCAGCTCGAAAACGGGTGTGTACCCGCGGCCGCCACCTGCAGCCCTGTGCTTTCCGCGGCGGACACCAGTTCGCTCCGCGTCCGATGCATTTCCAAGCGCAATTCGCTTACGTTTTCGCAGATCTTCGTGCCCGTCTCCACGATGGACTGATGCATCTCCTGCTTCACCTGGTCTCCGAGTCCGCGCGACGCTGCTGCTGACAGCAGTTGCACCACGTGCGACCGCAACTCCAGCGTATCTGGATCTATAATTTGGAATTCCTCTTCGACACCGAGGGTGAAGCGGTGAGCCATCAGTAGGCCCTCCGGATCGCGTGATCTCTACAGGGGACTTCGGCGACAGTATCATACTCCCTCATCCCCCAAAACACACACCCTTCCAACCCAGTTTCTCTCGGCCTTCAATTGACACTCCGCGCCACATGCCATACACTCCCCGCTCAGCTGTGCCGAAAAAAGCGCGCAAAAACCTGGGCTTTAGAGTTTGGGTGAGTACTCGCGTTTTTCGTCAGGGCATGGCTTCAGCCATGTCGTAACTGGCGCGAATCCAACAAGGCTTTAGCCCTTAAGGGGTCAAAACGATTCATTGCGCAGTCCATAAGATGAGTTCTACTTCAATTCGCTCGCCCCGACATTTCTTAGGAGCAGACATGCACCCCTCTCGCACTTCTTTCCGATGCCACTTTGCCACCGCCGTCCTTCTCTTCGGTAGCAGTTTCCTTGCTCCCTCTGCTTCAGCACAGGATCCTCTCTCTGCGGAGAAAAAGCCCGAAGAAGTTTCCAAAGTTGCCACCGTCGAAGTCACTCCCGCCGAGGCCACCACTCCCGTCGGCGGCAAACTCCAGTTCAAAGCGGTCGCCAAGGATTCAGCTGGGAACCCTCTTTCCGACGCCGTCAAACACTGGTTTGCCGCCCCATTTGACGCAGCCACTGCGGACGACAACGGCGAAGTCTCATTTGTGGAGCCTGGCCAAATCACGGTCGGCGCCACCATCGGCAAGAAGATTGGCTATGCCCACGTCACCGTCGGTAAGCCGCACATCGCTTCGATCACCATCGCCTCTCCTTCCGCGCCTCTCGCCGTTGGTTCGAGTCATCGGCTTACCGCAGTTCCACGCAACCCCAGCGGCGACCCGCGCACCGATATCACGCTGACCTGGTCCTCGCAAAACCCCGCCATCGCCACGGTTGACTCCGCCGGAATAGTTCGAGCTCTCAAGCCCGGAAAGGCCGTCATCCGCGCGGTCGGCGATGGTGTCACCGGCGAAACTACACTCGCAGTCACCAGGAATCCTGTGACCGCTCTCACCGTATTGCCCGCTTCTTCCTCCGCGAAAACCGGCGACGTCGTCCATTTCTCCGCCAAAGACAAAAATGGCGCCTCCATCCCCGTGGAAGTCGCCTGGTCAATCCGCGAGAACGGCGCGCAAATCTGGCCGGATGGCGCTTTCGTCGCCAGCAATCCCGGCACGTACACCGTGTTCGCTTCCGTCGGTGATCGCGTCAGTTCTGCCAGCATCGTCGTTGCTCCCCGCGATATCACCCGCCAACTCGACGTCGTCGGCCACGTCATGCCCAAGGACGAACAGTTCGCCGAAGAATGGATATGGGATCATTACGCTTATCTCTCCGCCATCAGCGACAAGCTCTATATCTTTGACATCGCCGATCCCGCTCACCCGCAAGCCGCCGATCCGTTCAAGGTTGATGCCCGCCTGATCAACGATGTCAGCGTCACACCCGACGGCAAAGTCGGTGTCATTACCCGCGAAGGGGCCTCCAACCGCAAAAACGGCATCGTCTTCCTTGACACCACGGATCCGATGCATCCGAAAACTATTTCTGAATACACCGCCACCGTCACCGGCGGAGTCCACAGTGCCTACGTTAATTCGCATTACGTCTATCTCACCGACGATGCCACCGGCTCCATGCGTGTGATTGATTTTGCCGATGTCAAAAATCCCAAGGAAGTCGCGCGTTGGCAGGTGGAAAACTCCGGTCAGTCACAGATAAAGGTTGCCATCCCCACCGAAGAAGGCGGCGGCTTCACCATGGCCGGGCGCTATCTTCACGACGATCAGGTTGTCGACGGCCTCGCCTATCTTGCCTACTGGCGCGATGGCATTGTCATCCTCGACGTCGGCAATGGCATCAAGGGTGGCAGCCCCGAACATCCGCAACTCATTTCCACTTACCGGTTCAATTACGACGAACTCTACGGCTCCGGCTGGCTCGCCGGGGCTCACGCTGTTTTCCGCTACAAAAATTATCTTTTTGTAGGCGACGAAGTTTTCCCTGCTTCCTTCAGCCTGACTTCTCATGAGCGCATTCCGGTCCGCGGCATTGCCCATATTCTCGATGTCAGCGATATTCAGAGTCCCCGCGAAGTCGCCACCTATAGCGTGCCGGAAGCCGGCTCGCACAATATTTGGGTCGTCGATGATGTCATGTACATCGGCTACTACAACGGCGGCGCACGCGTCGTGGATGTTTCCGGCGAATTACGCGGCGAGCTCTACAACCAGGGCAGGGAAATCGCTCATTTTTGGTCCGGCGATAGCCAAGCCTATCGTACCAATCTTCCTTTCGCCTGGGGCGCCTTCCCTTACAAGGGACTGGTCTACGTCAACGATGTCCATGGCGGTCTGTGGATCACGCGTCTCGGCAAGCATAAGCCCTACACCCAAACCACCGAGCCTCCGCTCTAGCTGACGATTCTTTGTAGGGATGCAGCACTGCTGCACCCCTTGTCCGCACGATTTCCCCGTAGGCACGGCCTGTTCTTTGACCCACCATAGGCTGTCGTGAGATTCCGCGACGCCGCGCCTACTCCATCTTCCAAAAATCAATCCCCGCCGCCTGCGGCGGTGTATCCACGCTCGCCACGCCTTTCTTGGTTTCCAAGTCAATGATCTCCACCGTTCCTGGCTCCTCTCCGACTCCTTCCACAGTTATAAACGCGTACCGGCTGTCCGGCGAGATCGTCACCCCGTGCACTACTTTCCTTTTCGTCGCAATTTTCGCCAATTCCTTCCCACTCGGAATATCCAGAATCGAAACTGAAGCATCTCGCTTATTTGTCGCCACCAAGAGTTTCCCGTCCGGCGTTACCCCTAGGTTGTAGACTCCGTTCGCCGCCGGAATCCGCCTCACCAGCGTCCAGCTCCCGCTGTCCACCTCCACAATCTCGTTCGATTTATTGCACGCGACAAACACCCGCCTCCCATCGATGGACGGTTGAGCCCATGTCGGTTGGCATGTTGCCACGCTCATGTTCATTCCTGCATGTTCACCGTGCTTTTCGCCGTTCTCACCCTTCGATGCCATTCCCGTAAACCCCTGCTCTTTTCCCGCGCTCAGTCGGAACGTCCGAGTCAGCTTCATCCGCTCCGCGTCAATTTCCACCAGCAGATCGTCCATCATGCACCCGGAGTACTGTTTCTTTCCATCCGGTGTTACGCGTGATCCATGCGGCATCACGCAGGTCGGAATGCGCGCCACCTCCAGCATTTGGTTCGTGTCCACTACGGATACGCTGCTCGGCACCATGTCCCCGTGCAAATTGAAATTCACTACATACAGAAAATTGCCGTCGGGTGACACATCCTCCGTGGCAGGGAACAGCCCCAACCCGGCTTGGCCAACCACCTTGTCGTCTTCCGTCGAATATTTCACCGCCGTTCCGTACGGCCGGCCGTGGCCAATGGACACGTAGAAATTCTTCCGGTCGGGCGAAAACGCGATCCCGTGCGGCCCGCTGATGTCGCTCTGCAGAATGCGCGTCTCGGTCGTCTTCTCCAGCTTCGCGCCATTAGGCCCGAAGCGCACCGTCGCGATGCGGTCGGACGACTCGCACACCAATTTCACCCAATACTCCGGCGCGTTGGTCTCGTTCGCGCGCACCAGCCATCCCGCAAGCAGCAGCCCGGCCGCTATCCCTATCGCCCAAATCGCGGATCTCTTCACCTGCTCACCTCTTCCCTAGGCAGCTCTCGCGCATTCTACCTTATCGCTGCAGTGAATTTGGTTCTGGACGCTCACCCGCAATCCTTGGCACACTCCCGTGCATGCAAATCACGCCATTCCGTATTGAAGAATACATGGGCAAGCACGAATTCTCCGCCAAGTACTTGCTCTCCTCCTCCGACGCCGAATCGCAAACCATCGAGGAACTTCTCGCTCTCGAACCCGGTGCGCACGACTCTTTCCTGAAACATTGGTGCGGTTATACCGAATCTCCCGGCGCGCCCTGGCTTCGTGAAGTCCTCGCCACCATCTACCAGCAAATTCATCCTGATCAGCTCGTCGTTGTCTCTGCCGCCGAAGAGGCCATCTTTCTTTTCTACCACGCCCTCCTCACTCCCAACGATCACGCCATCGTCGAAACACCTTGCTACGAAAGTGCGCTGACTCTCCCCAAGAGCACCGGTGCTGCCGTCAGCGAATGGCGTCGCAAGCCAGAAAATGCATGGGCTCATGATCTCGCGGCCCTTGAGTCCCTCATCCGCCCCAACACCCGCGCCATTTACATCAACTCGCCTCACAACCCCACCGGACTCCTCATGCCCACGGACATTTTCCGTGGAGTCCTCAATCTTGCCGCCGGCCACAACATTTACGTTCTTTCCGACGAAGTCTATCGCGAGTTGGAGCACGACCCTTCCAATCGTCTCTCCGCTGCCTGCGAACTCTACAACCACGCATTGAGTCTCAGTAGCGTCAGCAAGACTTACGGCCTACCCGGCTTGCGTCTTGCATGGCTCGCTTGCCGCGACACCGCTTTCCTCGAGAAAATTGTTTCCCTCAAGCACTACACCACCATCTGCGCCAGCGCTCCCAGCGAATTCCTGACCGCCCTCGCTTTTCGCCATCGCCAAAAATTCATCGACCGCAACCTCCACATTGTTCTCCACAATCTCCCGCAGCTCGCCGCATTCTTCTCCCGCCACTCTGAGCTCTTCTCCTGGACGCCCCCGAACGCCAGCACCATCGGCTTTGCGCGTTTTAAGCCGCAGCAGGATGTCCAAGCCTTCTGTGACCGTCTCGTCCGCGAAGCTGGTGTCCTCCTTCTTCCCGGCACCGTCTACGACGAACCGCGCCACATTCGCTTCGGCTACGGCCGCCGCAACATGCCCGAAGCCCTCGGTCAACTCGAGTCCTGGTTGGTTACACGCTCCGCAAAATGAAAAAGGGCTACCGTTTCCGATAGCCCTTCCACAATTCCGTTGTTTCTGTCTTACGAATCCCTACTACGCCACTCCCATCGTCCGCCTTGCCTGGAAGCACTCCCTGCAAAACACCGGCCGGCCTTGCGTTGGTTTGAAGGGGACAGTGGTCTCTTTGCCGCATTGCGAGCACGTCGTCTTCGTTTCTGCCCGCATCTGCCCTCCTCCCCCTCCGGTTTCGGCGCGCTTTGCTTTGCAAGCCTTGCACCGCTTGGGTTCGTTCTTAAATCCCTTGTCCGCGAAAAACATCTGTTCGCCAGCAGTAAATACAAACTCGGCGCCGCACTCCGAACACTTCAGGACCTTATCGTGGAATTCCATGAGCCGCTCCCTTAGGCCCCGTTCGGGCAGAGGGTGCGGTCTCGTCTTTCACCATGGGCCTTACCTTGATAAATAGACCTGTAGTCCGGGATAGCCGGGCACGGATCCCTTGGGCCTGCGGGCGAAGAATCTGAACGTACTCCCAACTTCTCTGCCTGATAGGGGCCTGATCCCGGAAGTGCGGCGCCAAGCCGCGCCTCGCGCAGTTTTAGTCCTGCTCGCGGCGCTGCTTCTTGCGCAGTCGCTTCCGCGAAAGCGCTTCTTTTGCCCGGCGTTTCTCCCCGGGTTTCATATAGAAGCTGTGCTTCTTTATTTCCTTGATGATGTCTTCCTGCTGCACCTTGCGCTTAAAGCGCCGCAGCGCATTCTCAAGAGACTCGCTCTCTTGAATGATTACTTCGGCCAAAGAACTTCACCTCTATTCCGGTTCGGATTGGTTGCTTGCAGTGCCTACGGCTGTCCAGCGTCACTGCCCCTGGTTACATTATCGCACGAGGGTATGGCTCCTTGTAGTCAATTCCTGCATAGTAAGTCAAGCATTCTTTCTTCGATTGCCCCTCTTCCCCCATTTATTGCCCCCTAAGTAAATGTTCACTTCGCGGGTAGGGTACCATGCCCCCTTTGTCCTCATCTTTAGTGTGCTTGCCGATTGCCTCTGCTGGTACACTGGGCTGCTTCACACTCCTCCCTGGGGAGCCGAAACTCATGCCCGATATGCGCGATGCCATTGCAGTCCTTCTTGCCGGGGGACAGGGCGAACGCCTCTGGCCTCTCACCCGTGATCGCGCCAAACCCGCTGTCCCTTTTGGCGCTCTTTACCGCATCATCGACATCACCCTTTCCAACTGCGTCAATTCCGGTCTCCACCGAGTGTTCACCCTCACCCAGTACAAGGCCCTTAGCCTCTCCCGACACGTCCGCGCCGGTTGGTCCCCGCTGATGGGTCTGGGCGAGTTCATCGAAGTTCTTCCGCCGCAGATGCGCGTCTCCCAGCAGTGGTATCAGGGCACCGCGGACGCCGTCTACCAGAACATCTATTCGATTGGCAGTGAACGCTCCAAATTCGTCTTTATCCTTTCCGGCGACCACATTTACAAAATGAACTACGCCAAGATGCTCCAGCAGCATGCCGATTCCGGCGCCGATGTTACCGTCGCCACCATCGAGATTCCTGCCGCCGAAGCCGCTAAACAGTTCGGCGTGATTGAGACCGACAAGCACTGGCACATTGTGGGTTTCGAAGAAAAGCCCGCGCTTCCCAAGACCTCTCCTCACAAGCCCACGCACTGCAACGCTTCCATGGGTGTGTACATCTTCAATACCCAGCTCCTGATTCCCATCCTCCTTGCCGATTCCGAAGATCCCAAGTCCTCCCACGATTTCGGCAAGGATATTCTCCCGCGCATCATTTCCAAGCATCGCGTCTACGCCTACAACTTTGTCGATGAGAACAGCAAGGAATCTTTGTACTGGCGCGACGTCGGCACCATCGACGCCTACTACGAGGCCAACATGGACCTCGTCGGTGTTTCTCCTGTTTTCAACCTGTACGACAAAAACTGGCCTCTGCGCACCTGGCAGCATCAATATCCTCCTGCCAAGTTTGTCTTCGCCGATGAAGACCGCATGGGTGTCGCGCTCGATTCCATCGTTGCCGGCGGCTCCATCCTTTCCGGCGGCCGCGTCCAGAACAGCGTTGTCGGCTACGACGTGCGCGTCAACAGTTTCTGCGAGCTATCCGATTCCATCATTTACAACCATGTGAATGTCGGCCGCCATTCCAAGATTCGCCGCGCGATCATTGACCGCCACGTCAGCCTTCCCGAGCACACGGAGATTGGTTTTGACCTGGAAGCCGACCGCCGCAAGTTCCATGTCACGGCTTCCGGTATCGTCGTCGTCGTCCGTCAGGAGTCCCTCATCGAAGAGCCTGAGCCGCAGTGACGGAACCGCCTATGAGGATAGGTGCTGTGATCGGAAGCCTGCTGGGCCGCCGGAAGAACTTCGCACCATTCATGCTTGCCCTTGCTTTCTTCTTCTTGTCGGGGCATTCCTTGTTCGCGCAGGAAATGCAAGACTGGCCCGTTTACGGAGGCGCGTCGGGGAATACGCACTATTCGTCTCTCGCGCAAATCAATCGCCAAAACGTCAAGAACTTGCAAGTTGCCTGGAGCTTCGATTCTGGAGAACAAGGTGGCCTGCAAACCAGCCCCCTCATTGTCGACGGAGTATTTTACGGTATCACTCCCACGCAAAAGATTTTTGCCCTGGACGCTGCTACCGGAAAACTTCACTGGAAATTCGACTCCGGTATTCGCGGCACACAACCCGATCGTGGCTTGGCGTACTGGAGCGGCGGCACGGACAAACGCATCCTGGCCGGCGTGCTGAATTTCGTCTATGCCCTCGACGCCGCGACCGGAAAACCCATAGCCTCCTTCGGCCAGAACGGCCGCATCGACTTGCGCGAGGGACTCGGCCGCGAACCCGCCTCCGCGCAATCCGTGTTCCTTACCAGCCCACCTGTCGTGTACCACGATCTCTTCATCGTCGGAGGGCGCAATCCCGAATCTCTACCCGCTCCGCCCGGAGATATCCGCGCCTTCGACGTCCGCTCCGGAAAACTTCGCTGGGTTTTCCATACCATCCCCCATCCCGGTGAATTCGGATATGACACTTGGCCCAAGGACGCCTGGAAAACTAGCGGCGCCGCCAACAACTGGGCGGGCATGACGGTCGACGCGAGCCGCGGCGTCGTTTACGTCCCTACAGGCTCCGCGGCCTTCGATTTTTACGGCCCGGACCGCACAGGGGATGACCTCTTCGCCGACTGCCTGCTTGCCTTGAACGCCGAAACCGGTGAGCGTCTTTGGCACTTCCAGGGAGTACGACACGATCTCTGGGACCGCGATTTCCCATCTCCTCCCGTGCTTCTTACGGTCCGGCGCGACGACAAGTCCATTGACGCTGTTGCCCAGCCATCAAAACAGGGCTACATTTTTCTTTTCGACCGTTCCACCGGCCAACCACTTTTTCCCATCGAGTATCACGACTATCCGGCAAGCTCTCTGCCGGGTGAGAGTGCTGCTCGACAGCAGGGTCTTCCTACCAAACCTGCGCCGTTTTCGCGCCAGACTCTCACCGAAGACATGCTCAGCCTTCGCACGTCCGCCGTTCATCAATGGGCGCTCGAAAAATTTAAGACCTTTCGCAATGACGGCCAGTTTGTTCCCCTGAGCGTCGGTAAAGACACCGTGGTGTTTCCTGGATTCGATGGCGGCGCGGAATGGGGAGGCTCCGCCGTCGATCCGGATACCTCCATCCTCTATGTCAACGCAAACGACATTGTCTGGACCGGCGCCCTCGCGGAAACGACCGTCCAGAAAAGTGCAAAGGCCATCTACTTGGGCCAATGCAGTCAGTGCCACGGCGAAAATCGCGGCGGTTCGCCTCCTGCTCTGCCTTCGCTCATTGGGGTCGCGGACCGTCTCTCGCAACAGCAGATAGCCGCCACCATCAGGGACGGCAAGGGCCGCATGCCCGGCTTCCCGAATCTTTCCGATGAACAAGTGACTGCGGTAATGGAATTTCTCGCCAGCGGGAAAGATAAAGATTTGGACATCACTGGACCTCCACTACCCGCGGCGAAATTCCACCTCACGGGCTACAAGCGATTTCTTGATCCGGATGGCTATCCTGCCGTTGTGCCCCCGTGGGGTACGTTGAATGCCATCAACCTCAACACCGGCGAGTATGTATGGAAAATTCCGCTCGGCGAATATCCCGAACTGGCGGCTCAAGGACTGAAAAATACCGGCACGGAAAATTATGGCGGCCCAATCGTCACCGCAGGCGGATTGCTGTTCATCGGTGCGACCAACTACGACAAAAAATTCCGCGCTTTTGACAAATCCACTGGCGAACTTCTTTGGGAGACAACCCTCCCTTTCGCCGGCAACGCTACGCCCGCAACGTATTCCGTGAACGGCCGCCAGTACGTGGTCATCGCATCAGGTGGCGGCAAGGATCTCAAATCTCCATCCGGTGGCGTCTACGTTGCATTCGCATTGCCTGAGGAACCTGCTGCCAAACGCGAGCAAAAATAAAAGCAGCCCGCTCGCATCCCCACCTTGGGGTAGCTTTCCATCGGCCACAAGTCACGAATCACGAGCCACGTGTCCTCCGTCACGCGTCATTTCTTGCGTGTCTGCTACAATCTTTTGTTGCTAACTCCCCAGGAGCCATAACTGACATGTCCACAAAAATCACCCGCGTTCACGCCCGCCAGGTCCTAGACTCGCGTGGCAATCCCACTGTCGAAGCCGACCTTACTCTGGAATCCGGCGCGTTCGGCCGCGCTGCCGTTCCCTCTGGTGCCTCGACCGGCGAGCACGAAGCGCTCGAACTTCGCGACGCGGACAAATCCAAATACCTTGGAAAAGGAGTCCTCAAAGCTGTCGCCAACGTCAATTCGGAAATCGCCAAATCTGTAATCGGCTCTGACGCAGCCGACCAGCGTGCCCTCGATCACAAAATGATTGCCCTTGACGGCACGCCCACAAAATCCCGCCTCGGCGCCAATGCCGTCCTGGCCGTCTCCATGGCCGCCGCACGCGCCGCTGCCGTGGCCTTCAAGGAGCCTCTCTACAAATATCTCTCGCGCTATTCCACCGATCGCTCCGCCAACCTTCTCCCCGTCCCGATGATGAACATCCTCAATGGCGGCGCCCATGCCGACAGTTCCGTTGACTTTCAGGAATTCATGGCCATGCCCGTCGGCGCTCCGACATTCAGCGAAGCCCTTCGCTGGGGTGTTGAAGTTTTCCATGCCCTCAAATCCGCTTTGAAAAAACACGGCTATTCCACTTCCGTGGGTGACGAAGGTGGCTTTGCTCCCAGTTGCAAGTCCAACGAAGAGGCCATCCAAATTGTTCTCGAAGCCATCGTGGCGGCGGGCTATAAACCCGGCGAGCAGATCGCTATCGCGCTCGATCCTGCGGCTAGCGAATTCTTCGACAAGGCCAGCGGCAAATACGTCTTCAAGAAATCCGATAAGTCCACGCACTCTTCCATCGAATTGGCCGCCTACTGGACCAAGTGGGTCGAAAAATACCCTATCGTCTCCCTGGAAGACGGCATGGCCGAGGACGACTGGTCCGGCTGGAAGACACTGACGGAATCCATCGGCTCCAAGACTTCCAAGAAAAAAATCCAGCTTGTCGGTGATGATGTCTTCGTTACCAACACCGAACGCCTTTCCCGCGGCATCAACGAAGGCATCGCCAACTCCATCCTGATCAAACTCAATCAGATCGGCACCGTCACCGAAACCATCCAAGCCATCGAGCTCGCACGCAAGGCTGGCTACAACTCCGTCATTTCGCATCGTTCCGGCGAAACCGAGGACACCTTTATCGCCGACCTCGCCGTTGCCACCGCCGCCGGCCAAATCAAGACCGGCTCCGCATCGCGCACCGACCGCATCGCCAAGTACAATCAACTCCTGCGCATCGAGGAGGAACTCGGCCCCGCCGCCCGCTTCAACGGCAAGGCCCCGCTGAATTAGCCGCCCGCGGGAATTCCTGTTTGCCCTCTGGCTCCTGTAGGGGCGCAGCATTGTTTACGCCCCCGCTTGCCATGATTTTCAGCTTGTCCGCATCTCTTCTGAATTCTCGAGCTCGTCGCCTGGGTTTACATCTCTCCCGCTGCAACTTTCTTCTCTCTTCTCATCTCCGCTAACACAAGCCGGATTTCGTCCAACGTCACTTCCTCCGGCAGCGCTTCCTTGATTGGCTTCATCCACTCGATTCCCACCCGCCCGCACACCTCGCGAATCTGTTCACGCCGTTCCGCTGCCATCCATTTCGCCTGGAATTGCGTTTCACCCTTCTCGACCAGATCAGCCACCAACACCACCACAGAGGCCACTTTGCGGCCTCGAATCCTCGCAATCTCCTCGAACGTGTGTTCCTGTTCCAACAAGTCCAGCGTTTCTTGCGAAGCGTTGGTTGGCTTTGCGCGCGGCTCTTTACTCGCTCTTTCTCCCCTTTCGAATCGCGGGAACAATCCGAGAATTTCTTCCCCATACATGTCGCACTTCTTTTCTCCCATGCCGGAGATTTTCCTCAGCTCCTGCAGGTTTTTCGGCCGCTTCTGGCACAATTCGTCCAGAGTCGTATCGTGCATCACGATGAAAGCGGCGATCATCTTCTCTCGCGCCGTGTTCCGTCTCCACTCCCGCAAGAGCTCGCGCAACTCTTCGTTTAGCGCGATCGTGGGAGTAGCTTCAAAGATCGCTCTCTGGATGGCGCGATCCCGGCTCTTTTTCCATTTAGTTTCTTTCGCACTAGACCCTTCACGGCTGGTCAACCACGGTGCCAGCCCGGCGCACACATCGCACACGCCGCACCGTTCCCACTTCACCGCTTCGCCAAAATACTCGCAAATCTGCTTTTGGCGGCATTGGTTCCCGGCAACAAATGACTGCATTTGGTGGTACCGCCGCCACGCTCTTTCCTTCTCTTCGTGGTCTCCAATCTGGTTAATGAAGAATGCGCGCAGTCCGTTGTCTTTTTTCTCCCAGAAGAGATAGCAATCCGCGGGCAAGCCATCCCGCCCCGCCCGCCCTGTCTCCTGATAGAGCTGTTCGATGCTGTCCGGCAATCCCAGGCGCACCACCGCGCGCACGTTCGGCTTGTTAATTCCGAGCCCAAACGCGATTGTGCCCACCAGCACCCGCGCTTCCTCCGTCATCCACTTCTCCTGATTCTCCCTTCGCGACACGCTGTCCATTTGCCCGTGGTACCCGACCGCCGTTATGCCGTTCTCTCCCAGCAAGTCGATGATCTCGCCGACCCGCGCCACCGTTGGGGAGTACACAATCACGTTTCCATCCTGCGCATGCGTCACTGCTTCCAGCACGCAGGCGTCCTGCATTCCGCCTTTGCATTCCTTCACAAAATACCGAAGATTTTCCCGCCGAAAACTGGACACAGACTTCAGTGGATCTTTCAATCGCAACTGCTCCACGATGTCGTGCCGCACCTGTTTCGTTGCGCTCGCGGTAAACGCCGCAATCGCCTGCTCCGGAAACAACGCTCGTAATTTGCTCAACTGCCGGTACTCCGGCCGGAAATCGTGGCCCCACTCCGAAATGCAGTGTGCCTCGTCGATCGCGAAAAACGAGACCGGCACCTTCCGCAGCCACTCTGCCGTGCCGTCCATCACCGCGCGCTCCGGCGAAACATAGATGAGCCGGTACTCTCCGCTCACCGCCTTCTGTTTCACTTCACGCCGGTCCGCTTCCACTACCGCGCTGTTCAGAAACACTGCCGGAATGCCCATCTGCCGCAACTGCGCCACTTGGTCTTGCATCAGCGCAATCAACGGGGAAATCACCACCGCCGTGCGGCCTGCATCCAACACCGCCGGCAATTGGTAGCATAGCGACTTGCCCCCGCCCGTCGGCATTACCACGCACACGTCTCGCCCCGCCGCCAGGCTTCGCACAACCTCTTCTTGCCGTGGCCGGAACCCGTCATAGCCCCAGTACTTCTTCAAGGCCATTGAGAATCTGGCGTCGCTCTGCTGCGGCCGCGCTATTGGTGCTGCTGCCAACATCCTGACCGCCTCCGATGTGCGCATGCGCTAAGCTTCGCTTTATCTTCGCCATATGTCAACTCCATTTTAATGTGACGCATGCCACAAGCCACCTCCTGCAGTCTGCGCTACCCTTTTTCTGTGACCTCTCCGCCGCTCTTTCGTTCCTCCGGCCCATTCGTTGCCTGATCGTACGGCCTCGCGGACTTCGGTTACCGCCCTCTGCTGCCCATGAGCTCGCTGGCACAATCCGAGGCTCTCCCCGTCACTGACTTCTCCCGTCCCGGGATCAATCCGTGGTTCATCGCCTTCACCGTCATGCTCGCCACCTTCATGGAGGTGCTCGATACCAGCATCGCCAACGTGGCCCTGCCGCATATTGCCGGAAACCTCTCCGCCGGTGTTGACGAAAGCACCTGGGTACTTACGTCCTACCTCGTCTCCAACGCCATCGTACTTCCCCTTACTGGCTGGTTTTCCAGGCTTTTCGGCCGCAAAAGTTTCTACATGGCATGCGTGCTCATCTTCATCGTCAGTTCCTTTCTTTGCGGTGTCGCCACCAGCCTGCCCATGCTGGTCCTCTTCCGCGTCTTGCAGGGCGCCGGTGGCGGAGGTCTCCAGCCAGTCTCGCAAGCCATCCTAGTGGAAAGTTTTCCCCGCGCAAAGCAGGGCATGGCCATGGCCGTCTACGGCATGGGCGTTGTCGTCGCTCCCATCATCGGCCCCACGCTTGGCGGTTGGATCACGGACAACTATTCCTGGCGCTGGATTTTCTTCATCAATATTCCCGTAGGTCTGCTCTCCATCTTCCTTACCTCCATGCTCATCCACGACCCATCGCACGTCTCCAAGGTGGAAAATGGCAAACGCGTTCGCATCGATTACATCGGCCTCGGCCTGCTCAGCGTCGGCCTCGGCTTCCTCCAGGTGGTTCTCGACAAGGGCCAGCGCGACGACTGGTTCGGCTCGCACTTCATCGTCTGGTCCACTTGCATCTGCGCCTTCGGCCTCATCGGCGCCATTTTCTGGGAACTCCGCCAAAAAGATCCTATCGTCGAACTCCGCCTCTTCAAGGACCGCAACTACGCCACCGCCACGTTCCTGATGTTTCTTCTGGGCGTAGTTCTCTATGGCAGCACCGTGCTCCTTCCAGTCTTATTGCAGACGCTGGTTGGCTACACCGCGCAGCTCAGCGGCCTGGTTCTTTCGCCCGGAGCTATCGTTACGCTGGTCTCGCTTCCCTTGGTGGGCTGGCTGCTCGCGCGTTATCAGGCCCGCTGGCTGGTCATTATTGGCCTGCTTATCCTGGCAGCCGGAATGTTCCAACTTTCCTACATCAACCTTACGACTGGCTTCTGGACGTTCGTCTTTATGTGGATGATTTCCCGCGGCGGCCTCGGCTTCCTCTTCGTGCCCATCAACGTCACGGCGTTTTCTTTCGTTCCCAAGGAAAGAATGAACAGTGCCACGGGACTCATCAATCTGGCCCGCAACATCGGCGGCAGCGTTGGCATCTCGCTCGTCACCACGCTCCAGGCACGCCTGGCCCAGAAGCACCAGAGCGATCTCATTGTCAACATGACGACGCTCAACCCGCGCTACGTGGCTGCGCTCCATGGCCTAGCCGCAGGCCTTCGCGAAAAAGGTTCTTCCGCCACCACCGCCGCGCAGCAGGCCAGCGCCATCCTCTATGGTGAACTCCAGCGCCAGGCCGCCATGCTGGCCTTCATCGACGTGTTCTGGATCCTCGGCGTCGTCTGCCTCGCCATGATCCCCTTCATGTTCCTCATCAAACCTTCCCGCCATGGCGGCCCCACCGTCGCCTCCCACTGACCGTAGCGGGTGCCCCACGTGCCTTTGATTTGCCTTTGTAGTGGCCGGTCTTCAGACCGGTTCTTTTTCTTGGGTTGCCCCTCGCCCCGTGCCCTTCCTCTTGTCATCCCGCCTACCCTGCTTGTCCCGAGCATCGAGGGGAGCGAAGTCGAAGGGAGCGCAGCGAGGGATCTGCTTTTGCATCGCCCTAGAAACTTCACAAGTTACTGCCATAAACGCATTTCCGCGTGACAGAGAGCAATACGTGGCTTAAACTTTTCAAGTGAGTGGGAGAAGTAGGCCGTGGCGCTGGATTTAAAACCCGAAATCGCCGCCGCACTGGAGGCCCTCGCCTCTGCCAAAGGGTTGTCGGTGGAAGACTACCTTGCCCTGCTAGTGGAAAAAGAGATGCCGCTCAAGCTGGAAGATGCCAGCGATTCAGAGGGCTGCGGCATGGTTTGGGAAAACGGACTTCTTGTCTACCGCACCGGCAAGCCTCTGCCATCGCGAGTAATCGATGATGCTATCCGCCAAGTCCGCGAGGAAAGGGCGCAGCATATCCTGGGCAAACATTCTTGAAGCGGTTCTTCGACAGCCTCGCGCCCTTATCGCGACTGCGAGCCTCACTTAATTAACCGAACATCAATTTCTGCATCTCCAAAAACTTCTGAACTTCCTCAGGGGTAGGCTTTTCCCCGACTTCGATCCACCACACTGAATTCGTACTGACCGCAATTGGAATTCTGTTCAAACCAGAATTAGACGGTTGTTTAGGAAGCGAATTCTTTTCTTTTTCGAGTTGCGGCGGTTGTTCAGTAATAATCTCCCTTGACGGACGGAGTATATTATCTTTGATTTCGACCGCTCCAGAGCGTTCAAGTATTTCTACGAGGATAGCGGTTCCAGTAACAAATCCCTCGGCCCTTCCACCAATCCGCAAGGCGATTTCATCGTAGAAATCATTTATCTTTAGACCGCCTCTACCTCTGACTATGTCGAGCATGCCTTTCAGGAGCGGGTTACCTTTGATAACCTGTTCGAGACCTTGCCGCGTCATACTCTCATTTTCATTGGTGAAGCCAATCCCAACGCGCTTGCCCGCATCAGTTAAAGACGTACCTTCTGGACTGATAATCCCAAGTGCTTGAAGGAAGGATTTGTTCGTGCTCACTTGGCTTTGCTGAACGCCAGCAACTTGCGCAATCCTCTTCTGTGTGACCTCTCCACCGCTCGTCTCAACTGAGTACCAAGCGCGAATGATCTTGCTGAGGATAGTCCACGAATTCTTAGGCCACGGATATTGAAGCTCCGGCATTAGCGCCCACCTCTAGAAGAAATTCTAGTCAGTAGATATTGCCTTGTCAAGAAAAGCCGTTCGCCCGGTCGGATTGGAATCCGATTGCAACAATCTGGGCATTTCATGATACGATGATCTCCGCGGAAGGTCAGTCGAGTCTTGTGGCCCGGAGCCCTCGATGAGCGCGGAATCAATCAAAGCGAAGATAGCTATGGCAAGAAAATTAGGTTGGAGCGACGGAGAAATTCTTCGAACTGCCCTAGCAAACGTATATGAGCCTACACCGCGGCGCAAAATGGTGGTCGAATGGGGGGAATACCTTGGTCTCGAAGCTAGCGACGCTTTGCGACTAGCGCAACGCGAGCACTTGATACCGACCTCCGCCCGGCCCGGTTCGAGTCGTTCGAAGAAGGAAAAGCCTCAGCAAAAAACTCCGGAAACTCCTCCCGAATGAATTTTTCATTGTCTCTGGATTCGGCTACAAGTTCGCGGACTTTTTTCTTGCGATCTAAGGGTGTCAATGCAGCGTATTCCTTCCTCAGGACCGCAATAAAGTGGTCTTTTGGCACACTTAACTCCTAGCCCCTAAGTTAACAGCAAGCGACCGAGAATTCAAGCACGGTACGGTCCTGCAATTCGTAGATAAAGGAGGTCCTGTCAGCCGTCTCGCTTTGACACGCAGGGGCCAGTATCCATGGCCGGGGTGTGAGCGTGCGTGGGCCTGGCTTTCTTTCCGTTTCACAGCCCCCTATCGCCTCAGCTTCGAAACCAACAGCACTTCTTTGTCATCTTGAACCCGCGCTTTCTGTGGGTGAAGGATCTCAACGCCAACTCCACCCAGGCACACCTGGTCAAAATCGTGGCCCGATTCTCCTTGACAGAGAATTACTATTGTGGTATCTTATAGAATGTTGCGCTAGGAGGCTGCTTCCGTGCATAGTAGAATCGTAAGTCCAATAGAATCTGCAGTTACAGAAAATCGCTTTATAACTACTGTATAATCAACACCTGCATATCATTATCAAAACACGGCACCTATAACCCCTTCCGAATCCGCACTTACGCACCTCGTTTCGCCTAACCCCTCCAGCATCAACACTTAGCCTGAAAACAAATTTCACTTCCCCTCCTCGAGAATCCTTGATCGTCCCTCTCGCGCCCTACGGCTGGTCCGAAAGATAGCACGGCGACGACAGCGTAAAGATGCGCCGGTTGCCCTGGGCCAGCAGCGCCCATTCCAGCAAACGCCCCCGCTGGTTATGCAGAAAATATTCGTACCAGTGATCCTCGACCAGTTGCGGAATCACTACCACGATGCGCCGCTGCGGATTCTTCCTCGACAGTTCCAGCACATACTGAACAATCGGGACAATCACCAGACGGTACGGCGAAGGAAGGATCGTAAGTAAGGGCGGCTTTTCGCCGGCATCCCGGAACGGCCTTTCCACGTAGCGCTCCCAATCGTCGCGCAGCAGTTCGGCATGTTCCTCTGGCTCCACGTGAATGGCAACAATCTCCGAGGAAATCCGAGACGCGAACTCGAGCGCCTGCTTGGTGACTCGGCTCCAGCGGTCCATGGGCACCACGGCGATGGGTACGGACTCATGCTCTACCGGCTCCACCGGCGTGGTACACGTTGTGGCTACCGTCACCGCATGATAATGCCGCCGCACCACGCGGAAAAAGACCATCAGCAGGGGAATAAAAATGACTGTGATCCAGGCGCCTTCCGTGAATTTTGCCACTAGCACAACGACCACGGTAATCCCGGTGACAAACGCCCCCAGCCCATTTACAAACACGTTCTTCACCCAATGCGGCCCGCGCTTTTTGAACCAGTGCACCACCATGCCGGATTGCGAGAGCGTGAACGCCAGGAAAGCGCCCACGGCATACAGCGGAATCAGCCGGTCCGTTACTCCGCCAAACAGAACCAGCAAGAA
This sequence comes from Candidatus Acidiferrum sp., assembly GCA_049686315.1. Taxonomy (GTDB): domain Bacteria; phylum Acidobacteriota; class Terriglobia; order Acidiferrales; family UBA7541; genus Acidiferrum. Next base: position 26,906 of record JBAVHY010000109.1, read on the forward strand.
ACACGTCGACACCGCCAGCACCGCAATACCGTAGGTGTAGACCAACCGGCGGCCACGGAATCCGAATACGTGCGGAAGATAATTGTTCTGCGCAATGGCGCGGCACAAGCGCGGAAAATCCGCGAACGCGGTATTCGCCGAAAGTGAAAGCACAAACAGAATCGAGGCAATCGTCAAGTAATAGAAAAGGCCTTTTCCGAATACCGCTGACAGCAGCAGGGAAAGAACGCTCTGATAACCCGGCTGGCCGGGGTCGGTGGCGGCGATGCCGTAGGCCTTCACCAGGTAGGAAATTCCCGCGAGCAAGACTGCCAGAATAAAAATGATCACCGTCAATGTGCGTTGGGCATTCTTCACGCCCGGCGCACGAAAGGCTTTCACCCCATTGCTGACCGCCTCGACGCCTGTCAGGGCCGTGCAACCACTGGCGAAAACTTTCAAGAGCAGCCAGAAAGTGACAGCCCGCGTCACCGGTCCCGGCTCGGGAAGCGGAGTTACTGGAATCGGGTGCCCGCCGCTCAGCAGAACTCGAACGATTCCGCCAATAATCAGGATGAGCAGGGTGCCAACAAAGAGGTAAGTCGGAAGCATGAAGGCGATTCCGGCGTCATGCACTCCACGCAAGTTCAGCACCGTGATGACCGCAAGAATCCCAACGCACAACAAGACCGTGTGTGGTTGCAGAGAAGGCGCGGCCGAAACCAGCGCGCCAACGCCAGCGGAAATACCTACGGCGGCGGTAAGAATGTAGTCAGTCAGCAGTGCCGCGGCCGCGAGCAGGCTGGGCAACGCGCCAAGGTTGGAACGCGCCACCGTGTACGAACCGCCTCCCGATGGATACGCCGCAATGGTTTGCAGGTAGGAAACGTAAACAATTATCAGCAGGGTGATGATCGCCAAGCTGATTGGCACGATGTAACGCACGCCGAGAAGACCCAGGGGAATGAGCAGGCTTAAGGCAGCTTCTGGGCCATAAGCCGCGGAGCTGAGTGCATCCAAACCGAAAATGGGAATGCCCGCTGCGGGGCCAATCTGCTCCGCGCGCTCGTCACTGGTTTTCAGCGGCTTCCCAACAATCAGATCGATGATATTCATCAGTGTCCCGGTCTGCGTGTAATTTCCGAGGTTCCATTTGCAACGACTTGCGCGCCAAAGTCAACTGTCGGAAGCCCGAAATCCGAAGTTGATCACCGCTCGGGCCCTCACAGCGCTACTCTCAGTTGTCCTTCCCCTTCACCAATGCCATAATCCTTGCTTCACAGTGTTCTCTCGCATTGTTCCGGCGGCCTTTTCCGCGGCCGTTGGCCTCTGATCGCGGATCACTGTCTGAGGGGGTTCCCATGGCACTACGCGATAGCTGGATTGAAAAGCGCGACACCGAGCATGCCGGCTCAAATGGCAACCGCAACATGTCGCAGATGCATCTGGCGAAGCTCGGGGTGATTACCGAAGAGATGCAGTACGTTGCCAAGCGCGAGAAGCTCGACCCGGAGCTCGTGCGCAGCGAAGTGGCGCGCGGCCGCGCGATTATCCCCGCGAACATCCATCACCGCAACCTCGAGCCCATGGGCATCGGGATTGCCTTCAAATGCAAAATCAACTCAAACATCGGGAACTCCGCCACAACCTCCGAAATCAACGAGGAGCTGAAGAAGCTCCACCATTCCGTGCATTTTGGGGCGGACACGGTGATGGATCTCTCCACCGGCGGGAACATTCCGGAAATCCGCCAGGCGATCATCCAGAATTCGCCCGTGCCGATTGGCACGGTGCCCGTGTACGAGGCGATTTCGCGCGTGCGGCGAGCGGAAGATCTTTCCGCCGAGTTGATGCTGGAAGTAATCGAAGAGCAGGCGGAGCATGGCGTCGACTACATGACCATCCACGCGGGCGTGTTGCGGGAGCAGGTGCCGCTGGTGCGCAAGCGCATCACAGGAATCGTTTCGCGCGGCGGCTCGCTGATGGCCCACTGGATGGAGCACCACAAGAAACAAAATTTCCTGTACGAGCGCTTCGACGATATCTGCAAAATCTTCAAGAAGCACGATGTCAGCTTTTCGCTGGGAGACGGGATGCGGCCGGGCTGCCTGGCGGATGCGAGCGACGAAGCGCAGTTCGCCGAGCTAAAGGTGCTGGGCGAGCTGACGAAGAAGGCTTGGGAGCACGATGTGCAAGTGATGATCGAGGGCCCCGGCCACGTGCCCATGGACAAAATCAAGGAGCAGGTCGACAAGGAAATCGAGTGGTGCTACGAAGCGCCCTTCTATACCCTCGGCCCTCTGGTCACCGATATCGCGCCCGGCTACGACCACATCACCAGCGCCATTGGCGCGGCGATGATTGGCTGGTACGGCGCCTCGATGCTCTGCTATGTCACGCCCAAAGAGCATCTGGGCTTGCCGAATCCGGAGGATGTAAAGCAGGGCGTGATCGCCTACAAGATTGCCGCGCACGCAGCGGATGTGGCGCGTCACCGGCCGGGCGCGAGAGATCGCGACGATGCTCTCAGCTATGCGCGCTTCCTCTTCGACTGGAACAAGCAGTTTGAGCTTTCTCTTGACCCCGCAACCGCCAAGGCCATGCATGACGAAAACCTGCCCGACGATTTCTACAAGGAAGCAAAATTCTGCTCCATGTGCGGGCCAAAATTCTGCTCCATGAACATCACGCAGCTTGCCGAAGCCGAGGGCGGCAAGGACCAAGCCGAGCGCAAGCAAAAGTTCGCGGAGCTTCTGGTGAAGGTGCAAAGCGCCGGGGGCTAGTACTGTTTTGTCGTGGCTCGCTTTGGAACAAATTGGCAGGTGGCTGCGTACTAGGGAATAGAGGCAGGCAGTGTGGTGTCTGCCGCGCCGACTTCGAAGCGGGGGTGCTTTGTGCTGACCCTAGTGTTCATGATCATCCTGTATTTCCTGCCAGCTATCATCGGTCGGGATAAGCGCGATGCGGCGGGCATCTTCCTCCTGAACCTGTTTCTGGGCTGGACGGTGATCGGCTGGGTGATTGCCTTGATCTGGGCTTGCACTGCCGAGCCATATGTCCCCGTTCGGCTGGTTCCCATGCCGGTGGGTGGGCGCTTCTGCTGCCAATGCGGCTCGCTCACTTACCCTGGGGCACACTTTTGCACCTGCTGTGGCCGCACCGTCTGATACTCCCCAAAAGCCGCAGTCCTCAAACACTTGCATTGCGCTACAATTTGAACGCGCTATCCTAGAAGATCGATGGTGCAGCCAGTGGGAATGTTCGAGGTGAAAGTGAAGGCCGCAAGCCTCGCCGCCACCGGCAGGACAGAGGAACTATCCTTGCTGGTGGACACTGGTGCTACTTTGTCTTGGATACCGCGCGAGGTTTTGCAGCGGCTTGACGTGATTGCCTATTCTCGCTTGCCTTTTACTTTGGCCGATGGGCGTCGCTTGGAGCGTGACGTCAGTGCTGTGCTGCTTCAGATTGACGGCAGGAAAGCCCCGGTGCAAGTCGCCTTTGGCGAACCAGGCGAAGAAGCCGTGCTCGGCGCAACCGCCCTCGAAGGTCTTGGGTTCATGGTTGATCCGGCGGCGAAGAAACTGGTCCCCGGCGACCTTCTAGCCCTTTGAAATGTCTGCAGACCCGACCAACACTCTTCGAGAAGAATTTAACCGCTGGGCGGAAGCCGGGCGCGGCGATGGCATGGAACAGGACCATCTGCCGATCACGCTGCCAGTGCTGGAGAAAATGCAGCTTGAGCCCACGGACAACGTGCTGGACATCGGCTGCGGATCGGGCTGGTTATCCCGGCGCATCGGCAAGCTGATACCCGAGGGTCGCATCGTCGGCATGGACATTTCCGACGAAATGATCCGCGTGGCACGGCGCACGAGCTTGGATCACGATAACTTGCTGTTTGTTACCGGCGAGGTCGGCGAGATTCCCTGGGAACCGAATTTCTTCACTCATGCAATTTCCGTGGAATCCTCGTACTACTGGCCTAATCCCGCTACAGGCGTGAAAGAAATCTATCGAGTGTTGCGGCCCGGCGGCGGGGCATGGATCCTGATCAACTACTATCGCGACAATCCGCATTGCCACCAATGGGGACCCCTGCTGGCGGTGCCGACCCATCTGCTGTCCGCCGATGAGTGGATGGAACTGTTTCGCGCAGCGGGATTTGAACTGGTCACCCACGAGCGAATCGTCGATCCTTCGCCCTCGCCCGAGACCTACACCGGCAAATGGTTCCGCGACGCCGCACAGCTACGCGCGTTTAAGGCGGAAGGCGCACTCCTCCTGCACGCGCGCAAGCAATAATTCAGTGAAGAAGCTGACTTAGTTATTGAATAATGGTTGCCTCTTTCGCGCCACGGCGGATTGCGCGACCCGGACCAATCACCCCCTCTGTTAAATTGTAGACGAGTATCCTGCGGGGCCGTGAATACACACTCTCAGACGGTTCGCAGTGCGGCGATCGAAGCATGAACCAAGGAAATCGCAATTACGAAGTGCTGGTGGTTGATGACTCACCGGTCTGCCGGAAGCTCGTCGAACACGTGCTTGCCTTGGAAGCCTATTCCCTGCTATTCGCCTGCAATGGCGCGGAAGCGATGAAGCTGTATGAGGAGCATTTGCCCTGTATCGTCATCACGGACTGGATGTTGCCGGACTTTTCCGGGTTTGAACTGTGCCAGCGCATCCGTTCGGACCAGACGCGGCCCTACACTTACATCATCGTGATGACCAGCAACACGGAGAAGGCCAATGTGGTCAAGGGGTTGGAAGCCGGTGCCGACGATTACCTGACCAAGCCGTTCGACCCCGCCGAGATGCTCGCGCGCATTGGCGTGGGCCGCCGGATCATCGACCTCAACCGCCAACTTGCGGAGAAAAGCCAGAAACTGGAAGAAGCGGCCCGCACGGATTCCCTGACGGGATTGCCGAACCGGCGCGCGATTGAGGAATGGGCCGAGCGACAACTACGGGGCGCGACACGCCATAGGTTTCCCCTGTGGGTCGTGCTGGGAGACATCGACAATTTCAAGACCATCAACGACACCTTCGGACACGACGCCGGAGACATCGTGCTGAAAACGTTTGCCGATGTGCTCAAACGGAATTCGCGCGCATCGGACATCTGCGGGCGTTTGGGCGGGGACGAGTTTCTGCTGGTGGTCACCCACGCTGAGGGCGAGAAGATCGAAGCAACCGTAAACCGCTTCCGGGAGCAGTTCGCTGCACTGTCATTTCCGCTGCAAGGGCAGAGCGTCCGCGTGACCGCGAGCTTTGGTGTGACCGGCATTCGGACCAACGACCCTCAGGATTTCGGCACGCTGGTACGGCAGGCCGATCAAATGCTGTACGAAGCGAAGCACGCGGGGCGTAACCTGGTGCGCGTTTCTTACCCGCCCATCGCTTAAACAAAGTTTGACCGGCATGCTGGATGCTGCGCACGAAGTGTGGTAAGAGTGCGAACTGGTGTATTTTCCCGAGAACATAGCAACGAAGGCGGGCGAATGGCTTTCTTGAGTGAAGGGGTTGCGGTGGTGACCGGCGCAGGCTCCGGGATGGGGCGATGCCTGGCCCAACAACTGTCGGCGAAGGGATCCTCGCTGGCGCTGGCGGATGTGAGCGAAAAAGGCCTGAACGAAACGGTTGCGCTCCTGAATGGGGCAAAGGGAAAAGTCACGCGGCACATCGTGAATGTCGCGGAAGAGGCGCAGGTGCAGGCTTTTGCAGAGGAAGTGGACCGCCAGCACGGGCGGGCGACGGTCGTGTTCAACAATGCAGGCGTTGCGCTCCTGGGCCATTTTGAGGAAATTTCGCTCCACGATTTCCGCTGGCTGATGGACATTAATTTCTGGGGCGTCGTCTACGGCGTGAACTATTTTCTGCCGCTGCTGAAACGAGAAAAGCGGGCGCACATCGTGAACACTTCGAGCTTGCTGGGTTTTTTCGGGGCCGCCGGTCAAAGCGCGTATTGCGCCAGCAAATTCGCGGTGCGTGGCTTCACGGAGTCCTTGCACCACGAACTGTTGGGCACGAATGTCGATGTGACCAGCGTGCATCCCGGCTTCGTACGCACGTCGATCGCGGAGCACGCCAGGGTAGGTCATCGCGCGGAAGGAAACATACGCAAGGACAGCCTGGCGCGATTCCAGAAAGTCGCGCGCACCGATGCGCATAAAGCCGCCGCGAAGATTCTTCGCGCCGTGGAACAACGCAAGGCCCGCGTGCTGATCGGACCGGATGCCTACTTTGTGGACATTTGGCAACGGCTGAAGCCGGCCAGTTACTGGAATCTGCTGGCCAAGCAGTTTGAGCATCCGGCCGCCGTCAAGTGATCGAAGGACGACCGAAATGGGCGGAGTTCACGCAGTTGCACAGAACGAATTGACACAAGCTATCGCGGCGAGACTGCGGGAACTTTGGGATGCGTATCTGCGAATCGACGCTCCGGCGCACAGTGCGATCCTGACCGAGGAATATCGGGCCGTACATCCCGACGGAACCGTGCACATGGGAAAACCGAGTGCGGAGGAGATTGCGGCCGCGCCCATCGAAGACTATTGGCTGAAGGACCTGCAGGCCTGGCCGGCGGGTGAGGAAGCAGCCATCGCCACATACACAGCGGAAGTCGAGGTGCGCAGCGGCCTGTCCGCAAAACGGTTTAAATTTGAAGTCGGCGAAGTATGGCTGAAATCGGCCAGCCAGTGGAAGTGCCGCTATTACCACGCGACCATGCGGAAGTAGAGCCTACTTTGTACAGCGATTTGCTGCTTTAAACGCCTCACGCCTGCCAAAGCACGGAGTTTTTGACGAGGTAAGAAGCCTAGGGCTATACTTCGCCTAGCGCGAAGGAACGAAAGGGGTCCCCGTGGGTGTCATAGACCAGCGGTTTGAAAAGAACTTCCTCATTACCTCGGTCGATTACGTCTTTAATTGGGCGAGAAAAAGTTCCCTGTGGCCGCTGACGTTCGGTCTGGCTTGCTGCGCTATCGAGATGATCGCATCGACAACGGCGCGGTTCGACATGGCGCGATTTGGAGCTGAGGTGTTCCGGCCGTCACCGCGGCAGTCGGACTTGATGATTGTGTCCGGCACGGTGACGCTGAAGATGGCACAGGTGATCCAGCGCGTGTGGCAGCAGATGCCGGACCCAAAGTGGTGCATTTCCATGGGCGCGTGCTCGAGCGTGGGTGGACCCTTCAATGCCTATTCTGTGCTGCAAGGCGTGGACCGCATCGTGCCCGTGGATGTGTATGTAGTGGGATGCCCGCCGCGGCCGGAAGCGCTTTTCTACGCCCTGTTGAAGTTGCAGGACAAGATTGAAACCATGACCCTGGCGAAGCGGCCCACGGAAGTGCGCTTGCGCCCGGAGATGCTGGAAGAGTTCAAGAAGAACGTCATGGTGGCGCAGGTGCCGGAACCTGCCGAGAAGTAATTCGCGGGCGAACTCTCATCGAGGTTGGAATAGAATCGGCGTTGCAGCACCGGACTGCAACAGCTGGCAATTCCTCTCTAGCGAGGCGGTGGCCATGGGATTTCTGAGAACGGTGAAGGTCGACGAACTGCCGCCGGGAACGGTGCGGGAGCTCCAGGTCGAAGGGAAGGCCGTGGCGCTGGCTAATGTTGGCGGCAAGTTCTACGCCATCAACAACACTTGCCTGCATCGAGGAGGCCCGCTGGGGCAAGGGCCGCTGGACGGGAAGATCGTGACGTGCCCCTGGCATGGCTGGCAATACGATGTCACTACTGGCAAGGTGGTGCAAAACCCGGCGGTGGGGGTCGATTGCTACGCCACCGAGGTCAGAGGGCAGGATATTTTTGTGGATGTAGGAACGTAGCGGGCCGTACGGCGCAAGTGTACAGGAGAAGGCCTGGTTTCTACGTTAAGTTAAATAAAATAAAAGACTTACTGCGTATTAAATGGTTTTAGTACCCTCCCCTTGCCTTTCCGGCCTGTGGAAACACCCCTATCCTTAACATTTTGTTTGGTTTTCCTCCCGCGTCCGTGTATGCTGCACGCGAATCTGGAGCCGATGGCGACTTCGACCCCTCAAACACGACACTACTGGATCTTCAGCACTGACCCTCATCACTATCACTGGGACACACTCTTCGTAAAAGGCAAGGAGATGTGGCACGGTGCGGGAGCAAAGCCCGACGCGGTGCGCTCCCTCAAACTGGTGAAGAAGGGGGACCGCGTGCTTTGCTACCACTCCACGCCGGAGCGCTCCTTGTATTCTATCGCGGAAGTGACGCGGGACCCTTATCCCGATCCGCATGATTACGAGGGAAAAAACCTGGTGGCGGATTTACGTGCCTATGAAAAGCTCCCGCGGCCGGTAACGCTGGCGGAGATGCGCGCGAACCCCGCGCTGAGGAAAGTGAAGCTGATGAAAAATGTGCGGCGGATCATCTCCCCCTTGAGCGAGGTGGAGTATCAGGAACTGCTGCGCATGGCTGGAATCGTAGCTATGCCCGGAGTTCCGTTCCCCTGAAGAACAGGGCGACTCACTGGCGCCTGAATTTAAGACTTTTCGAGACTGATCACCAAACATTTTGCTGGAAACATACGTCATACAGTTAACGCCATGGGGCTTCGTTCCGAAGAGGCTTTTCGTTTCGCGGAAATCTGGCTCAGATAATTTGACTGAGAATAGGATTGCGAATCGCTCGGAAAAATAGGGGAGGGAAAAATGCGCGCACGCCTAGGCTGGTTGCTTGGAATAATGCTGCTGCTGATTGGAAGCGTCGCCAAAGCGGCGGAGCAGGCGCCGTTGCTGGCGCAACAGCCCGCGCTCAGCAGAACGACGATCGTGTTCGCTTACGGGGGCTATCTGTGGAGCGTGCCGCGGGAGGGCGGCGAGGCGCGGCAGTTGACGACCGGCGGCCATGAAGGCTATCCGGCCTTTTCCCCGGATGGAAAGTGGATCGCCTTCACCGGACATTATGATGGCAACACGGACGTGTTCGTGATGCCGGCGGAGGGCGGCGCGCCAAAGCGGTTGACTTGGCACCCGGGACAAGACGGCGCCCTCGGTTGGACGCCGGACGGGAAACGCGTGCTATTTGTTTCCGACCGCGATGCCTACGCGGATACGACCAGGTTCTATACCGTGCCATCGGAGGGCGGAATTGCCGAAGCGCTGCCGATGTGGCGCGCATTTGATGGGTCGTATTCGCCGGATGGCACGCGCATCGCCTACGTGCCGAATTACCAGTGGCAACGGGCGTGGAAACGCTACCGCGGCGGACAGACCACGCCCATTTACATTGTGCGGCTGAGCGACATGTCACTGGAGAAGGTCGCCAGGGACAACTCGAACGATTCGAATCCCGTGTGGTTCGGCGACACGGTGTATTTCCTGTCGGACCGGAACGGGCCGGTTTCGCTGTTTGCCTACGATACAAAGAGCAAGAGCGTGAAGCAGGTGCTGGAAAATAAGGAATTTGATCTGAAATCCGTGTCCAGTGGGCCCGACGCTCTGGTATACGAACAGTTTGGGGGGATCTTTCTGTTCGATCCGAGCAGCGGCAAGTCGAAGAAAGTGGAGATTCATCTGAACGGAGACTTGCCGGCCACACGGCCGCACTTTCAAAAAGTAGCGGAATCGATCCAGAATGCAGCCATTTCGCCGACCGGAGCGCGAGCAGTGTTTGAAGCGCGTGGAGAAATTTTGACCGTGCCCGCGGAAAAAGGCGATATCCGGAACTTGACGCGCACGACCGGAGCGGCCGACCGCGACCCCGCGTGGTCTCCGGATGGCAAGTGGCTCGCCTATTTCTCAGATGAGTCGGGCGAATATGCATTGCACCTGGTGGACCAGTCGGGATTGGGCGAAGTGAAGAACATCAACCTGGGGAATCCACCGTCCTACTTCTACGGGCCGACCTGGTCGCCGGACAGCAAGAAAATTGCCTACACGGATAAGCGGCTGAACCTTTGGTATGTCGAGGTAGAAAAGGGTACGCCGGTCAAGGTGGCCACGGAGCGCTTTGAAGATCCGACCAGCGCAACGAATGAGGCGTGGTCACCGGACAGCAAATGGCTGACGTACACAAAATACCTGGCCAACCACCAGCATGCGGTTTTTGTGTATTCCCTTGAGAATAACAAGGAATCGCAAATCACGGACGGGACGGCGGATTCGCGATTCCCCCTGTTCGATCGAAACGGAAAGACGCTGTATTTCACGGCCAGCACGGATGTCGGGCTGAGTGTGGGATGGCTGGACCTTTCGAGCTTCCAGCACCCGCTGACTCGCAGTGTATATGCCGTGGTGCTAAAGAAGGGCGATTCGAACCCCGTGGAGCCGCAAAGCGATGAGGAGAAAATAGATAAGGCGGACGAGAAGGGTAAGGATACAGACAAAGACAAAAATAAGGACAAAGGCAAAGAGGGCGACAAGGATAAAGA
>JBAVHY010000110.1:0-50610 GCA_049686315.1 Candidatus Acidiferrum sp.
GGCTACACCCGCGCCAGTATCTCACACCCGGCCGGAGCCCCTCGGTAATTCCGCCCCTTCTGGTTTGCTGATTATTTGGATTGAAAGCCGAGCCGGATGGTGCTGCTGCCCACACGGAATTCCGCGCCATCTTGGAGGACCGCAGCGCGCACCCGCTCCTCTTCGAAGAATGTCCCATTGGTTGAATCCAAATCCTTCAGATTTACCAGGCGGTCCCTCACCTCCAGCAAGCAATGCTGGCGCGAAACCTCCGGGTCATTCAACGGGAAATCGGCACCTTTGCGCCCAATCACGGCACGCGGTTTGAGCAGGATCAGAGAAAGCCCCTTTTCGGGGCCACTGACAACGGAGAGAACGATCTCGACATCCACGGGTAAATACAGGCCATCATCCGCGGCGGGGAGCGGCAGACGCGCGGTGGAAGCGTCTGCTCGGGCAAAAGATGGCATTGGGGAGATCACCACCGTTTCGTCTGCGCGCCGCTTCACTTCCACGATCGTCGTCTGGCCACATTTTGTGCAGCGAAACTGAACTTTCGTGTGCTTCGCCAGGACAGTGTCGTTCAGCAGATGTTGTTGTCCGCAGTGGACGCAGCCAGCTTGCATACATTCAATTTAACACCTCCGGCGCCTCACCTCCCGTCCATACGCGGAGCCTTTGCAAAAACCGTTACTTGGCTGTAGTAGTCAGTCTCCGGGCTAGCGCCTCACCAAGCACTCTTGCTCCTTGCGATAAATTAGGGCAGTGGGGGGTGGGGATTCTTCTGGAAGAGGTTCCTTGCGAATGAAGCCGCACTTCACCCACCTGTGTTAGCATAAATGATTCCACTACAAGCAGGAGAGCGCACGTGACCGAACACATTTCGCGTAAAGAACTGAAGCAGGACAAGGTCCGGGAAACTTTCGAGCATGGCGCCGAGGCGGTCCTCTCCCACACGCGCATTGCTTCGATTGCTCTTCTGGCTCTAATTCTCGCGGCTTCCGCGTACCTGGGCTGGAAATTTTACTCCGACCGGCAAACCAGTCAGGCTCAAGCCGCACTGGATGATGCGATGAAGGTGTTTAACGCGGCCATCGCCGTTCCCGGCCAACCCACACCCCTCGGCGAACTCACTTATACCGACCAGATGCAGCGTGCTCAGGATGCGCAAACAAAATTCGCAGCCGTGGCCTCGCGATATCCCCGAACTAAACCCGGCAAACTGGGGCGCTACTACTCCGCTCTTTGCCTGATGGATATGGATCGGCTCAATCAAGCGTCGGAAGAATTGAAGAAGCTGGACGCTGGTTCGGACAAAGAACTGGCGGCTCTGGCGCAATATCAAAGCGCGCTCATCGCGGAACGAAGCGGCAAGGCAGACGAGGCGATCAAGACCCTTCGGCAGTTGAGCACGGCTGGTTCCATCCTGGTTCCGAAACCCATGGTCCTTCTCGAGCTTGCCGGAATCCTGGGGCAATCGGATCCAAAGCAGGCAACCACCCTGTATGAGCAGATCAAGAAGGATTATCCGAATACGTCGGTTGCGGACCAGGCCGATCGGGGTTTGGAGCTTCTCACACCGAAGTCCTGAGCCGGCGACGGCTCCCTAAAATTCCGCCGGAGGTTTCGGCTATCGAGACGAATCACGTATTCGCACCTTGGGCCATGCGAGCGGAGAATTCCCGCGGGCGGCGAGTGCCGGAACCGCCGCATCCCTACCGCAGCGAATATGCCCGCGATCGCGACCGTATTATTCACGCGCGCGCGTTCCGGCGGCTGGAGGCGAAGACCCAGGTCTTTACCTCGCGATTTTCCGACCACTTCCGTAATCGGCTCACCCACACACTGGAAGTCTCGCAGATAGCGCGAACCGTCGCGGGCGCACTTTCGCTCAATACGGAACTCGTTGAGGCACTGGCGCTGGTGCACGACATCGGCCATCCGCCGTTCGGCCACGCAGGCGAAGGCAAGCTGGATCAGTTGATGCGCGCTCACGGCGGCCGTTTCGACCACAATCTTCACGCTCTGCGCATCGTCGAACAGTTCGAGCACCGTTACCTGGGATTCAATGGCCTCAATTTGACCTTCGAGGTTCGCGAAGGGATCGTTAAACATTCGCGGGATTATGTTTCCAGCGATTTCCCGGAGCTCTCGGAATATCTCCTGGATCTCCGCCCGCCACTCGAAGCCCAGCTCATCGACTGGGTGGACGAAATTGCTTATAACACCGCTGACCTGGACGATGCCCTCGAAGCCAATCTGCTGAATCTCGATTCACTCTGCCGCGAAGCTCCGTTTTTCGGGGAGATCTACATAAAGGTGGACGCGGAGAATCCTGGATCCCGCACGCAGCTCAAATTCAACGAAGCGCTGCGTCACGTCCTGGACTTGTTCGCCACGGACTTGATTACCAGCACCCAGCGGCTGGTGCACGATTCCCACGTGCGCTCCGTAGATGACATTCGCCGCGCGCCTTCGCGCCTGGCGGGTTTGAGCGACGCCGCGCGTGCGCAAAACGCTCTCTTGAAGGGTTTTCTATTCACCCATGTTTATTGTCATCCGCTCATCACGGAAGATTGCGATCGCTCCGTTCGCTGCCTCGAAGATCTCTTCGGGTACTATCTCCAACAATCGCATTCCATGCCGGAGCCCCACGAAGAGATGGCTCGGGAAACTCCACGTCACGTGGTTGTTTGTGATTACATCGCCGGCATGACCGACCAGTTTCTCTTGCGCCAGTACCACGAGCACTTCGGCTCCATGGCCGAGCCTCTCCCTTCTATCGCGCGACGCCAGCAGCTAGAATGAAGCTGCTTTTCGGAGCTGGATGCATGCCTTTTCGTCGATTGTTTGGCTTGGTGGTGTTAAGCGGGTTTTTGGCAGCGCCTCGCTACGCCGAGTCGCAAATCCTGGGCTTCGGTGCTCCGCAATCTTCTGCGACAACGCAGCAGTCGGTTCAGCCCTCTGATCCACTGGGGCGCGACAATCCTCGCGGCTGCGTCCTTGGTTTCATCAAGGCGGCCCAGGAAGAAAACTACCGCAAAGCCATCCAATATTTTCAACCTCTTCCTCCCCGGAAGCATCCTTCGCAGCAAGATGAATACGAACTTGCCGCGCAGCTTCTGGCCATCCTGAATCAGAAATTTACAGGCCCGCTGGATTTCATCAGCCGCGATCCCCAGGGACGGCTCGACGACGGTTTGCCACCCGATCAGGAAAAAGTGAGCAGCGTCTTGGGCACCAATGAAGCCTCTCCCATTCTCCTTGTGCGCATTGAGGATGAGCAAGGCCGCAAGCTCTGGTATTTTTCACGCACCACCCTGGCGCAGGTGCCCCAGGTCTACGACTCCCTATCGTTTCCTGAGATCGAAAAGAAGTTGCCGACCTATTTGGTCGAAAACCGATTCCTGTCCATGCCGTATTGGCAGTGGCTCGCGATCATCATTTTCATTCCCATAGCGCTCCTGGTTGCGCGCATTTCGACGAAGTTCCTCGAACTGGCGCTGCGCTACTGGCGAAAGGCGCGCCACAAAGCCCCGGTCCCAATTGAACCGGTAACCCGCCTTGGGCCGCTCACGTACGTTATCGCGCTTCTGATTCACTATGCGCTCATCAGTTACATCGGCACTTCGTTGCTGTACCGCACTTACTACCGCACGGCGATCTGGATATTGCTTGCGGTCACTTTCTATTGGCTGCTCACCCGTGTTACCCGCGCCATTTCCTCGCGGATCGGTGCGAGCCTTTCCAGCCGAGGGATGTATGCGGAGCGCTCGATTGTTTCGCTGGTGCGGCGTTTTGTGGAAGTCACCATCTTTATTGTCGTATCCCTCGTGGTGCTGTCCGGTCTGGGCTTCGACGTTTCCACCGCTCTGGCGGGTGTCGGAATCGGCACCCTCGCGCTAGGCCTGGGCGCGCAGAAGACATTCGAAAACATGTTCGGAGGAGTCTCCGTTCTCTTTGACAAGGTCATCCAGATTGGCGACACCTGCAAGGTCAACAATCAGGTGGGTGTGGTGGAAGATATCGGCCTGCGCTCGACGCGCTTGCGTACCCCGGAAAGAACACTGCTCTCCATCCCCAACGGCATCATGGCGTCGGCCGTCGTCGAAAACCTTCGTTTCCGCGACAAATTCCTGTGCCAGCAGGTGATTCGGCTCCGTTACGATCTTTCCCCAGACCACATCCGTTTCGTGCTGCAGGAAATTCGGGAACTGTTGCGGGGAAATCCCAAAGTTGAAGACTCCTCCGCTCGTCTCCGATTCATCCGCTTCGCTGACTATGCCCTCGAAGTGGAACTCTATTGCTACATCCTGGAACGCGAATACGCTGATTTTCTGGCTGCGCAGGAAGCACTGCTTCTTTCCATCATGGATTGCCTGGAGAAGGCAGGGGCCGTGGTTGCGCTTCCTACCCAGACAACGTTTGTAACGCAAGATTCCTGGGTGGATCCTGCAAAAGAGAAAGCCGCGAAGGCAGCCATCGAGAAAATACGCGACCCAGGCGTGCTTGGTCAGCAAAAATTGCCGCCAAATTCCTGAGGTAGGCACAGTGATTATCAACTTGGCTTTGCACTCCTTCTTTCTTTTAGGGCAGCATCAGCATCAGCTATCAGCTACCGAACTGCCTTGGGACGCGCTAGAATGCAGGCATTCATGCCACCCGGCACCGTCAAATCCGAACGCAGGAAGAAATCCCGCAAGCGGCCCCTCAGCCTCATTTACGTGGAACTAGCCTCTGGGAATGGCGGCATGATGCGCGACCTTAACCAAGAAGGTTTCGCTGTGCGCGCCATGATGCCCCTGCGCGCGGGGGAGATTATTCCTTTCTCGTTTTCACTGGATGACTCGATCCTCATCGAGGGTAAGGGTGAAATTCTCTGGATCGGAGAAGGTGGCCGGGTTGCCGGGGTTCGGTTCACGCAAATTTCATCCACAGCTCCGACGCAGATTCAAGATTGGCTGAGGGCGACCAGCGATTCTCCGAAACGCCAGGAAGCCCAGGGGAAACCCCTAGCCCCACCGGCACCTACGCTCGATCAACTTCGCGAGGAAATCCGTTCTGTCCCGGTCGGTGTGGAACCACGAGGGGCCATTCACGCCGCGCAAGCTCCATCGGCTCCAGAGAGAGCTTACGTTCAGCAAGAGGTCACCACCAGCGCGCCTCCAACCGACAGCAGTCCATCGAGTCCGCAAACACCCGCATCGGTCAGCAGTCCCGTCGCCTCCATGCCCGAGCTACCCTCCATCTCGGCCGCATATTCTGTTTTGCCATCTCTGCCGGAGATTCTAGAGGAGGTGGACTCTTCCGCTGAGGGAGTGCTCTCTGCCACCGAGTCCGTGTATGACGCCTTAATCTTGGCGGGATCTCGGAACCCGTTCCTGTCCCCGCCGATTCGGGAGAACAAAACGGCACCGCCCCAGGCTCCTTCGGAGCAGCCGGATATTTCCAAGATTTTGATGCAGCCACCCGGGAAGACAATAAGCTATCCCCCGGATTCATCGCCGTACGAACATCTGGCTGTGGGAGAGCCGGTGCCGCAGACACCACCCACAAGCTGGACGGAATGGTTTACGCTTTCGCGGGCCGTGGCTATCATGATCCTGCTCACGCTGGTCGTAGCTGCCTGTGCCTTCCACCGGCAACTGGGAAACTCTCTAATCTGGCTGGGGGAACAAATCGGCGGTACACAGGTAAGCCAGTTTCGAGAACGTGTGCCGGACTACACTGTCTCGACCGGCATACCCGTAGGGTCTTCTTCGAATCCAGCGGAGTCCTCTTCCCAGCAGAACACTTCCGCGGAACCTGCAACCGCCGAGCGCCAGAACGCCGGAGGAGCTTCCGCGTTGGGCAACAACCCTCAACCTTCGCTCTCAACGGTGGCAAAAAGTTCTCTTCCGCCAACCTCTCCGCTCTTGGGCTCCTCCACTCCTACTGCCTCCTATAATGGTCAGGAAACAGGCGAACCGGAATACGTGCAAGCCATTCAGCTTCTCCGCGACAGAAACGCAGGTGCAGACTCATCCGAGGCAGTAGGGCTCCTTTGGATATCCGTGGAAAAGGGAAACCCCAGCGCTGAGCTTACACTCGCCGATATGTACTGGCATGGGCAAGGCATTGCTCGAAACTGCGACCAGGCCCGCATCCTGCTAAGCGCCGCCGCACGCAAGGGCAACGCTGAAGCACAGAAGCGCCTGCGACAATTTCAGCGGGAAGGATGCGAATAAGTAGTTTCCCTTGAGTGGCAGACTTGATAGAAAATAGGCACAACGAAAGAATCGAAACCATCTAAGTGTGGAGGCGAACAGTGTTCTGTTCCAAGTGTGGTGCGGCGATTCCGGCAGACTCGGCGTTCTGCCAATCCTGCGGGACTCCGGTTCCACGGCCTGCCGTGGCGAGCGCTCCCGCAGTGGGTGTCTCCCCTCAGGCTGGCGTGGGTGCGATCGCCTACGCGTCCAACGTAACCTACGCCGGGTTTTGGCTGCGCTTCGTTGCTCACATCGTAGATGACTTCCTGGTCGGGTTTGTCACTTTCGCCCTGTTCATTCCTTTCTTCGTCCTGATGGGTGGAATGGCGTTGCTGGGCTCGCTGCCGCGACATGGCGAACACCCGGAACCCGCGCAGATTGCAGCCTTCCTGACAATGATCTTCACGTTTGTCGGCGTGGCCATAATCCTTCAATGGCTCTACTACGCTTATCTGGAGAGTGGCGACAAGCAGGGGACCTGGGGCAAGCAGATGCTTGGCCTTTATGTCACTGATCTTTCGGGGAACCGCATTTTCTTCGGCAGAGCCAGCGGACGCTTCTTTGCAAAAATGATTACCGGACTGATCCCGTTCTGGATCGGGTACATCATGGCGGGATTTACCGAGCGGCGTCAGGCGCTACACGACATGATCGCCAGTTGCCTCGTGCTGCGCCACTAAGCACTCGGTTTGTTTTTCCGGATCACTTTGTTTTTATTGAGTTGATTTACCGGCCTCGGGGTGTATTGCTGCCAAGCCTGCGAATAGAATTGAGAAAATCTAGAGCTCGTGGCGTTGCATCAGGGTGACAGCATAGTCACACGCGCGCGCGGTCAGGGCCATGTACGTAAGCGAAGGATTCACGCAGGAAGAAGAGGCCATGCAGGACCCGTCGGTGATGAAAAGGTTTCTAATATCGTGGGACTGGTTCCAGGCATTGAGGACGGATGTCTTCGGTTCGCGGCCCATGCGCGCCGTGCCCATTTCGTGCACGGAGAATCCCGGCGGGTCATCGTCCAAGAAGGGCTCGATGGAGCGCGCGCCCGCCGCGGAGAGCATTTCCGCGGCAGCCATAGACATATCCTTGCGAATAGCGAATTCGTTTTCCCCAAACGCGCAATGAATTTTCAGGCTGGGAATGTCCCAGGCATCGGCCGTTTCTTTGTCGATCTCAACGAAATTGTCGTGGCGGGGCAGGCACTCGCCGTAACCAGAGAAAGCAAACTGCCATGGGCCGGGACGGCTGATGGCGCGCTTGAACGCAGCACCAAAACTAACGTTGATGGCGCCGCGTTCCCAGCCTTGGCGGTCGGCTTCGGCCTGAAGGCCGTAGCCACGCAAGAAACCGGGGTGCTTATCTTTCACGTTCCGAAAACGGGGCATGTAGGCAATGTTGGGTCTATTGCCAAAGGAACGGTGATCGTCGTAGCCGGGAATGATCCCTTTGGCCCCGCCTCCCTTGATGTGATCCATCAGATTATGGCCGAGTTGGCCAGAAGAGTTGGCGAGGCCGGAAGAAAATTCAGGAGTCGAGGAGTTGAGGAGGATGCGGGTGGATTCGAGTGTGGAGGCGCAGAGGAAAAAGAGCGGAGCCTGAAATTCGAGCGCCTTCCGGGTTTGCGTATCAATCACGCGGACCCCGGTAATGCGGCGCGTACTCGAATCGAAGACCAAACTGTGAACGGTGCTGAAGGGCCGAAGGGTGAGGCGGCCGGTTTTTTCGGCGGCAGGAAGAGTGGCGTTGACGCTGCTGAAATACGACCGTGTGATGCACCCGCGGTGGCAAGGTCCGCAATAGTGGCATGCAGCGCGCCCCAGATGGGTTTGCGTCAAGACAGCGACTCTTCCAATGGTGAGAACCCGCTCGCCTCCATAAGTTTTCGCGACAGCTTGCTGGATGGCAAGTTCGGCGCAATTGAGCTGCATCGGCGGAAGGAATTTCCCGTCGGGCAACTGCGGAAGTCCGAGCGGTTCGCCGGAAATGCCGATGAAATCCTCGACGTAGTCGTACCAGGGCGCGAGATCGGCGTAGCGAATAGGCCAATCCACGGCGATGCCATCGCGGAGATTGGCAGTGAAATCTAGGTCGCTCCAACGGTAGGACTGGCGGCCCCACAGAATGGAACGGCCGCCGACCTGCCGGCCGCGAATCCAGCGAAACGGTTTGGAGGGTTCGGTGGAATAGGGATGCTCCGTGTCCTTGATGAAGAATTGCGCGTTGCTTTCTTCGCAGGCGTAGCAGAGGCTTTGTATGGGCTGCTCGTGAAGAAGTTTCTTGCGATCGCCCATGCCACGGAAGGGCATATCCCAGGCGGGGATATGTTCAACGTAATCTTTTTCGGGGACAATCGGACGGCCGGCTTCGAGGACCAGAGTGCGGAGACCTTTTTCCGTGAGTTCTTTGGCGGCCCAGCCTCCGGTCATGCCGGAACCGATGACAATGGCGTCAAACTTGTTTTGTGTTTGCGGCATGATCAGGTGCCCTTTGTTTCCGTCGAAGGCGTGAAAGGCACGCAGCCGTCGAAGCGCCCAGGGACAATCTCTTCGTGGAGTTGCAGCGTGAAGCCGGCTTCGGAAGTGAAATAGCCGGTGAGCGTGAGCTGCCGAAACATGAAGTAGAAATTGTGCTCCGGCTCGGGAGAGGAACCTCGATAGCCGCGTGGGGCGGCGGCGAGGGCTGCCGCGGCCTCGGACATTTCCTCGCCGAGCGAGCGCAAGATGTCGGATTGTTGAGCGGGAGAAGCATCCGCGAAGTCTCTTTGGAAGAGACTTTGCGTGCGGGCGTCAACGTTTGCCAGGCCGGCGAGGAAGTGAGTCCGGTCTTCTTCGGAATACCAGTCGGCAAGGATGCGATCGATGAATTCATTGACGCGTGCCGCTTTCGCGCCAGGCGTGTCGGTGGCGGGGATGATGAGTTCGGCCATGGTTGTGACGGTAGAATCTTGATGCGGAGAGAGAACCTTGAGCGCAGGGGCGGCAACGAGGCCTTCGTGAATCTCGCGAAAGGCGGAGAGAAGTTCAACAGGCATGGCGGGCAGAGCCGAACCCAAAGCGAGGAGCTTCAGGGCGTCACGACGATCCAAGATGCGCCTCCATATGAAACTTCGAGGGTATTATACGAGCGGGGGAATGAAAACGAAAAGGGAGAAGAGCAGCGAACGGAAAATTAGACATAGGGAGGAATGCATGGAAATTACGCGAAGAGAATTTCTGGTGGCAGGTGCGGCCACGGCGGTGGTGAGCAGGTTGGCAGGGGGGAGCGAAGAGCGATTGCCGCTTGCGTTTTCCACGTTGGGATGCCCGGCGTGGGAATGGAAGAAAATTCTGGAATTTGCCCAGGCGAATGGCTTCGCGGCGATTGAGTTGAGGGGAATAATGGGCAACATGGATCTGCCCTCCATTCCGGAATTTGCGCCCGCCCAGATTGCGCAGACAAAACAACAGGTGGCAGACCATGGATTGAAGATTTCCGATCTCGGCAGTTCCTCGGAGATGCATGTGGCGGACGCGGGGAAACGTGCGCAACAGCTTGCGGACGCTAAGAAATTTATTGATCTTGCGGCTGCGCTTGGGGCACCTTACGTGCGTGTGTTCGGAAATAAAATTGATGGCCCGAAAGAAGAGGTGGTTGCGCGGGTGGCGGATGGACTGCATCAACTGGGTGAATATGCGGGGCCGCGGGGAATTACGGTGATCATCGAGTCGCACGGAGATTTTGTGGAATCACCGACGCTCAAGGAAGTGCTGACCCGCGCGGATTCGAAAAGCGTGGCGCTGCTGTGGGACGCTCACCACACGTTTGCGGATGGGCGCGAACAACCGGAACACACGGTCGCGGAACTAGGTCGATGGATCCGCCACACACATTTGAAAGACTCCGTGCCGGCGGGCAAGGAGAGGAACTACGTGCTGACGGGGAAGGGAGATGTGCCCATCGAACGGCAGGTGATGGCGTTGCGGAACATAGGGTACAAGGGGTATTACTGCTTTGAATGGGAGAAGAAGTGGCATCCGGACCTGCTAGAGCCGGAGGTTGCGTTTCCGGACTATGTGCGGGTGATGGGAGGTTACTTAAGGGAGCCCCTCAAGGCGCGACAAGGGTACTAGTAGTATTGGCTGATCCATTGGGCTCCAACCTGGAGCGTGCCCGGGCGAGCTTTCTTGACTTACGGGGAAAGTGCCGAAATAATGGAAAGACATGAGTGTATGCGCCGGAGGCGCTGAAAACATGTTCCTCGACGTCAAGGATCTTGCCGTCCGCAAACTGCGCATTCGAAAGAGCTACCGTCCCGGGAGTATTGACTACGGCATCAATGAAGTGAAACAGACGGAGCCGCTCGAGGTCACTGCGACGGCGGAATTGCTGGAAGGGCAGATCCGCATCGTTGGCGAATTGGAGACCAAGGTCGAGATGGTCTGCGCCCGCTGTCTGGAACCAGTAGTCGAGGAAATTCACAGGGATTTTGACCTGTTCTATCAGCCGCTGCCGAAGGGGACCAGGCACGAGGAAGAGCGGTTGAAAGATGACGATACGGAGATAGGGTTCTTTGAAGGAGAAGGCTTGTTCCTGGCCGATGTGCTGAAGGAACAGGTGCTGCTGTCATTGCCGATGAAAGTGATTTGCCAGAGCGATTGCCGGGGGTTGTGCCCCAGCTGCGGGGCTAACCTGAATCACGAAGAGTGCCGTTGTGAGACGCACTCCTCCGATCCGCGTCTGGCTCCCCTCGCGCGACTGAAGCAGGACTGGCTCAAGAAACAATAGATTTTGGGGCGTAAAGCCCATAGAATCCGACCTCGATCGGAGAGGCGTTGTGTGTTGCCGCGAGCGGGGCGAGAACAAGGAGTAGTATTATGCCGAATCCAAAACGGAGACATTCCAAGAGGCGTACCAGCACGAGGCGTGCGCACGATCATCTCTTTGCCCCGGCTCTGGCCAAGTGCCCGAACTGTCATGAGATGAAACAGCCGCATCGCGCGTGTCCGCATTGCGGGTATTACAAGGGACGGCCTGTACACGACGCGAAGTAGAGTACGCAGGTCGAAGCCGGGCTCTTGAAGTCCTGATCGGCACAGCACGGGTTGTGCCCACCGAACTTGCCAGAGTCGCTGGAAATTTCCCATGATTACAATCGCGGTCGATGCCATGGGGGGAGACAATGCACCCCGTCCGGAGGTGGAGGGGAGTGTTTTGGCAGTGCGTGAGTTCGGTGTGCGCGTGTTGTTGGTTGGCCAGCCGAATGTCATTCGTGCGGAATTGGCGAAGCATTCGCGCCCAACCGTGCCAATAGAGATTGTTCCGGCGAGTGAGGTGATCACCATGGAAGATCACCCCGCCCAAGCCTTTAGACGGAAGAAGGACAGCTCCACGCACGTGGGGGCGCGGCTGGTAAAGGACGGCGAAGCCGACGGGTTTGTGAGCGCGGGTAATACGGGTGCGGTGATGACCACGGCAAAATTCATCATGGGGACACTGGAGTCCGTCGATCGGGTAGCGCTGGCCGCGCCGTTTCCAAACGCGCGAGGTGGAGTTTCCGTGTTGCTGGATGTGGGCGCAAATGTGGATTCGAGGCCTGAGCACCTGTTGCAATTCGCCGTGATGGGGGAGATCTATTACCGGCTGACGTTTGGCAGCCGAAAGCCGCGCGTGGGGCTGTTGTCTGTGGGCGAAGAGCAGATCAAGGGCAACGAGCTCACACGTGCGGTGTACGACCGGTTAAAGATTCTGCCGGTGGACTTTGTCGGGAATGTGGAGGGCAGCGACCTTTTTTCCGGCAAAGTGGATGTGCTTGTTTGCGACGGCTTCGTGGGGAACATCGCGCTGAAAATTTGCGAGGGGCTGGCGATGGAGATCGTTAAGCTTCTCCGCAAGACGTACAAGGGCTCGCTGGCATCGCAATTGGGCTATCTGTTATCCAGGGGAGCGTTCAAGGGCATCAAGCGGACGATGGACTACTCGGAATATGGCGGAGCGCCGCTACTGGGAGTCCGCGGCGTGTGCGTGATTTCACACGGCAAATCGAACGCCAATGCCATGAAGAACGCGATACGCGTGGCCGCAGGTCTTGCCCGCGCGCGCGTGAACGAAAAAATCGAAGAGGAGCTCTCCCTGACGCACGCGACCGCGTGATGTCCGGAGAGAGGAGCGAGGTATGGGCAAAGTAGCATTCCTGTTTCCCGGGCAGGCGTCGCAATACCCCGGCATGGGCAAGGAATTGGCGGAAAAGTTTCCCGCGGCGCGCGCTGTATTTGATGAGGCGGACGAGGCGCTGGGCTTTTCTGTATCGAAAATATGCTTTGAGGGCACGGAAGAAGAGCTGAAGCAGACCGCCAACACGCAGCCGGCGATTTTGACGGTATCCGTGGCTGCATTCCGCGTGGCTGAGGAAAAGGGCATCGCACCGGATTATGTCGCGGGCCACAGCTTGGGAGAATATTCGGCGCTGGTGGCGGCGGGCTCGCTGAATTTTGCGGATGCGGTGAGGTTAGTGCGGAAGCGCGGAACTTATATGCAGGATGCCGTGCCCGCAGGACAAGGCAGCATGGCGGCAATCATGGGCTTATCGCCTGCTGTTGTGCTGGACGCGTGCAAACGTGCCGCGCAAGGCGAAGTCTGCGCGGCGGCAAACCTGAATTCGCCGGAGCAGACGGTCATTTCCGGTCACGTTGGCGCGGTGAAGCGGGCAGTGGAGATTGCTTCGCAATTGGGTGCCAAGCGGTCGATGGTACTGTCCGTTTCCGCACCGTTCCATTCGGCTTTGATGATGCCGGCGCAGGAAAAGCTGGAGAAGGATCTACAGGCAATCCAGTTTGCGGATTTGGAGATGCCGCTGGTCACCAACGTGGATGCGGACACGATCCGCAAGGGTGAGGAAGCGCGCAGTGCGCTGGTGCGCCAGGTGACGATGGCGGTCCGTTGGGAAGAGTCCATGCGCATGCTGCTCGACGAAGGTGTCAATACCTTCGTGGAAATCGGTCCTGGACGCGTGTTGACCGGACTGATGCGCCAGATCGAGCGATCGGTGACCACCTTAAACGTGGAAGACGAAAAAAGCCTGGTGGCGACGCTTGAAAAAATCACTGGGGCGAAGTACGACGCCGCGTGAAGAAAGTTATAAGTTATCAGTTTTTATCAGTTTTAAGTTCTAAGTACTCAGCGTGTTCGTTTTAACTTACTACTTATTGCTTACAACTTAATACCTAGAATCGAGCGGAGACGGCGGAATGTTTAGTTTGAAGGACAAGGTGGCGCTGGTAACGGGGGCGTCGCAGGGAATTGGCCGCGAAACTGCTCTCGCGCTTGCCGAGGCTGGCGCGAAGGTGGCAGCGGCGGCGCGAAATGAGGAAAAGCTCACGGCACTGGTGCGGGACATTGCTGCCAGGGGCGGGGAAGCATTGGCTGTGAAGATGGATGTGGCGGATGCCGAACAGATTAAGGCGGGATTCAAGGCGGTGCTGGAGAAGTTCGGAAAGCTGGACATTCTGGTGAATAACGCGGCCATCACGCGTGACGGCCTGGCAGTGCGGATGAAGCAAGAAGACTGGGACGCGGTGATGCGCACAAATCTGACCGGAGCGCATCTGTGCATTCAGCAGGCGCTGGCCACCATGATGCGCGCGCGCGCGGGACGAATTATCAACATTGCGTCCGTGGTGGCGCAGATGGGCAATCCCGGGCAGGCGAACTATGTGGCCGCGAAGGCCGGGTTAATCGGATTGACGAAAGCGATTGCGATGGAGATTTCTTCCCGGAATGTCACGGTGAATGCCGTGGCGCCCGGTTTCATCGAGAGCCCGATGACGGACGTGCTGCCAGACAAGGTGAAGGAGGAGTTGAAGACGCGGATTCCGCTGGGACGCATGGGCACTGGGCGCGATGTGGCCGCCGCAATCGTGTTTTTGGTCAGTGATGAGGCGGGTTACATCACTGGCCACGTGCTGGATGTGAATGGCGGGTTGTATCTCGCGTAGAGGTTGTTGTATGGCACAAATCCGGAAATTCAGAGACTCGCCCGAATGGCAGGAAATACGTAGAGAACTTAAGGAAGCGGGCATGGATCCAAATGTGATCGCGGAAATTGGGGAGATGGAGGGAGATTCACTCGACCTAGTGGAAACGACAATGGCTTTCGAGGAGGCGTTCGCGTCCAAACCGAAAAGGAAGCCAAAAAGTTGACCTTGGTGGGCGGGGAAAGTAGACTTGGCAGGTCACCTGAGCAAGTGGAAAAGAGATTGTAGCCCGGCCGCAAAGCCGGATTACGGTGCAGGCTTGTAGGAAAAGAAAGGCGACATAAGGTCGTGGAGGGACTGGAATGGCCAGCGTGGAAGAACGCGTAAAACAGATTATCGTCGAGCAACTCGGTGTGGATGAAGCCGAGGTCACACCAACCGCCTCATTCGTGGACGACTTGGGCGCGGATTCGCTCGACCAGGTGGAATTAGTTATGGCGTTCGAAGAAGCTTTCGGCATCGAAGTGCCGGACGAGGACGCCGAGAAAATGACCACGGTGAAGGATGCCATCGAGTACATCGATAAACACTCGAAGGGCAAGTAAGCCGCAGGAAAATCCCTGCATGAAGGAGCAAGCGATTTGACTCGCCGGGTGGTCGTAACGGGAGTTGGCTTGGTTTGTGCACTGGGCATCGGGACCGAGGAGAGTTGGAAGCACCTGGTCGCCGGCCGCAGTGGTGTCAGCCGCATTACGCATTTTGATACCACGGATTTTGACTGCCAAATCGCGGGCGAAGTGAAAAATTTCGACCCGTTCCTGTGGATCGAGAAAAAAGAACTGAAAAAAATGGGCCGGTTCATCCAGTTGGCGCTGGCTTCGGCGGACTTTGCCGTGAAAATGGCGGAGTGGAAGCCGGAGCAGTCCGATCTGGACGAAGTCGGAGTGTATGTGGCGTCGGGAATCGGTGGATTCGACATTATCGAGCGCGAGCACATCAAGCTGATGCAAGGCGGCCCGGGAAAGATTTCGCCGTTCTTCATCCCCTCGGCGATCGTCAACCTCGCTTCCGGCCACATTTCGATTCGTTACGGCGCGCGCGGGCCTAATTCGGCCACGGCCACGGCTTGCTCCGCCTCGGCGCATTCCATCGGCGATTCCTTCAAGATTATCGAGCGTGGCGCCGCGGAGATGATGATCTGCGGCGGAACCGAAGCGACCATCACGCCAATGGGTATTGGCGGGTTCGCTTCGATGCGCGCCCTTTCAACACGGAATGACCATCCGGAGAAAGCCAGCCGGCCGTTTGACGCATCTCGGGATGGCTTTGTCGTTGGCGAAGGCGCGGGCATTCTGGTGCTGGAGTCGCTCGAACACGCGCAGAAGCGCAACGCGCCAATTTTCGCGGAGATTGTGGGTTACGGGATGAGTGGCGACGCCTACCACATCACGCAGCCCGCGGAAAATGGCGACGGCGCATTCCGGGTCATGCGTGCTGCGCTGAAAGATGCCAAGCTTTCACCGGATGACATCGGTTACGTCAACGCCCATGGAACCTCAACACCCATCGGGGATGTAATCGAAACAACGGCCATGAAGCGCCTCTTTGGCGAACGCGCAATCAAAAAGAACTTGGCGGTTAGTTCCACGAAATCCATGACCGGGCACCTGCTCGGTGGCGCGGGCGGATTGGAGGCGGGCATCAGCGTCCTTGCGCTGCGCGACCAGATTTTGCCGCCTACCATCAATCAGGAAACTCCCGATCCGGAGTGCGATCTGGATTACGTACCGAACCACGCGCGAAAAGCGACCGTGGATTATGCGCTTTCGAATTCGTTTGGCTTTGGTGGAACGAACGCGGCCCTGATTTTCAAGCGCTGGGCAGGAAAGTAGTCCGCCGCGCCTTGCGCAATTGTTGGTAGTTGTCATTCTGAGGCCGGATGTTTATCCGGACCTAAGGGCCTCAATTTAACGGATGAGCCGGGCGCATCCGGACTTGAGATTCTTCGCTCCGTTCAGAATGACGTTTATCCCTCTCAGGTAGCCCCGAAGGAAGGAAGCCCCCGTGAACATCATCGTGTGCATTAAACAGGTGCCGGCAAAAGATGCGCCACTGGCGATTGCCGGAAACTGGATCAAGGAATCCGACATTGGCTTTGAGATGAACGAGCCGGATAGTTACGCGCTCGAAGAGGCGCTGCGCCTTAAGGAGAAACACGGTGGCGAGGTGGTCGTGCTTTCCCTTGGGCCAGAGCGCGTGAAGCAAACGATTAAAGAGGCGCTGGCAAAAGGTGCGGACCGCGCGATTCACATCGCGGACGACAGTTTCACGGAGTTGGATCCGCTGGGAGCCGCGAAGGTATTGGCCGCGGCCATCGGCAAGGAAAAGTTTGACCTTTTACTGACCGGCTTGCAGAGCGACGACCGCGGCTATGGTCAGACCGGCGTGCTGCTGGCCGCACTGCTGAATCTGCCGCACGCAACCATCATCATGCAGATCGAAGTGCAGGATGGAGTGATGAAGTTGAAAAGAGAACTGGAAGCGGGATGGTTCCAGCGCATGGAGTGCCCTTTGCCGGCGGTGCTATCGATTCAGTCCGGGATTAACAAGGTGCGCTACGCCACGCTGAAGGGAATCATGGCGGCGAAAAAGAAGGAGATTGCCACGATCACCCGCGAATCGCTGGGGATAACCACCGAGCCGGCGCAGAAGATTGAAAGAATTTATGTGCCGACAAAAACCAAGAAAACGGAATTTTTGACCGGGACGCCCAAGGAAATGGCCGCAAAACTCGTGGAAAAGCTCAAGTTCGAAGCGCGAGTTATTTGAGGCAGTTTGCAGTTGGCAGTGGGGTGAGATCCTTCGCTTCGCTCAGGATGACAGAGTGCTTGTGAGTGAAAGAGGCTAGCCATGAAAATTCTAGTAGTGACGGAACTAAGGCAAGGGAAGTGGAACAACACCAGCTTTGAGACGCTGGTAGCGGCGCAACAGATTGCCGTGGCGACATCGGGAGCCGTCAGCGTGGCAGTCTTGGGTAAGGGCGTGGCGGCGATGGCAGACGAACTGGCCACGAAAAATGTGGCGGAAGTGCTGGCCGTCGAACACGAATTGCTTGAAAATTACACGCCGGATGGATATTGCACGGCGCTGAAGCAGGTAATTACATCCGCGAAACCGGATTTGGTTCTGTTTCCGCACACCTACCAGGTGCGCGATTTTGCGCCAAAACTTGCGGCCATACTGGGCAAGGGGATGATTGGCGACTGTATCGGCTTCCGGAATGAAGGCGGCAAGTTGGTGTTTGTCCGGCAGATGTTTCAAGGGAAAACGGCCGCCGACGTGACTTTCACGGGCGCCGCGCCGTGGTTCGCTTCGTTTCAATCCGGGGCGTTTCGCGCGGACCTGTTCCCGGTGCGTGCAGGGGGAAAGGCTCCTGTAAGCGTGGTGAAGGTGGATTTGAAGGCGCAAGATATCCGCACGAAACCGCTTGAATTATTCAAGGAGGCGAAGTCCGCGGTGGATCTGACGCAGGCGCCTCTGATTGTGGCCATCGGCCGCGGGATTAAGGCTCCGGAGAACATTGCGCAGGCGGAAGCGCTAGCCAAGGCGCTCGGCGGAGAAATTGCGGCCTCGCGCCCGATTTGCGATGAGGGCTGGCTACCCATGGAGCGGCAGATCGGCAGTTCAGGCCAGACAGTCGCCCCCAAGCTGTACCTCGCTCTCGGCATCAGCGGCGCGATTCAGCACGTCGTGGGGATGAAAGGCTCGCGCACAATCGTGGCCGTGAACAAGGATCAGAACGCGCCCATTTTCGAAATCGCGGATTACGGCATTGTGGCGGACATCTTCGAAATCATGCCGGCCCTCACGGAAGAACTGCAAAAGGCGAAGGGCTAGATCGAACGAGTCAGGGGAGTATCGTATAATCGGAAAGAGCGTATGACGCACGAAGATTACAAAACGGTTTTATACCGCCAGGAAGATGGTTCCTGGGTCGCGGAGATTCCCGCCATTCCGGGCTGCTACGCGCTGATGACGTCGCGGGAAGCGGCTTTAGCTGAATTGGCGAAGGTCTTTGCCCTGATCGCGGAGGAGTTCCGGGAGAAAGGGCAGCACTTGCCCGCGGATACCACCGAGATTATCAATGCCTAGCGCGACTGCGCGCGATTTTCAACGGATAGCTCGCCTCCTCGGATTCAGTCTTAACCGGACAACAGGTAGTCACGAGCGCTGGAATCATCCAGACGGACGGGGCGTGACCATACCTATTCACGGGGGGAGGGAAATCGGGCCTCCCCTCTTTTTTAAGATTCTCCGCCAACTTGGCGTGTCGCTGGAAGAATTTGAGAGACTGCGTTAAGCATGTTCTTGAGAACTTAACTCTTCCAAGATTGGTGCGGCTATGAGCGTACAACGGGAACAGTTGGAAGCGGATGTAATGATTGTAGGCGCGGGGCCGGCGGGGCTGAGCTGCGCGCTGCACCTGGCCAATCTCATCAAGAAGCACAACGCCAGTGGCGCAAAACCGGAACTGTCCGCGGAAAATATTTATGTGCTGGAGAAAGGACGCGAACTGGGGGCGCACCAACTATCCGGCGCGATCGTGAACCCGAGAGCGCTCGCGGAACTGGTGCCGGATTTCGAAAAGACGGCGCCGCTCGATACTCCGGTCACGGATTCCGCCGCGCTCCTGTTCACGCAAAATTCCTCCTACCGCTTTCCGATCACGCCACCGCCGTTCGACAATAAGGGAAACTTCGTCATTTCTCTAAGCAAGCTCGTGAAATGGATGGGTGGGCTAGTCGAAGCCGCCGGCGTGAATGTGTTCAAGGAGTTCGGAGGAGCGGAGCTGATTTACGAAGGAAATGGAATTGCCGGCGTCATCACCGAAGACAAAGGAGTCAACAAGAACGGGAAGCCCAAGGACAACTATACCCCCGGATACGAGCTGCGCGCGAAAGTAACGGTCTTGGCGGAAGGCACGCGCGGGTCGCTGACCAAGAAGCTGGTGGAAGAATACAAGCTCGACAATATCAATCTACAAACCTATGGCATCGGCATCAAGGAGTTGTGGGAGGTCCAGCCGGGGAAAATCAAGCCAGGGCATGTGGCGCACACGCTGGGCTGGCCCATTTCTTCGAAAATGTATGGTGGTGGATGGATCTATGGGCTGCGCGACAATCGCGTTTCGATTGGGTTGGTGATTGCCCTTGAATACGCCGATCCGCGATTCGATCCTCATGCCGCCTTTCAAACCTGGAAGACGCATCCTTTTGTGCACAGTCTTCTGGAAGGCGGAAAGATGGTGCGCTACGGCGCGAAGTCGCTGCCGTACGGCGGCTGGTACGCTATGCCTCGCAACTATGTGGACGGTGGGTTGATTGTTGGCGATTCGGGCAGCTTCCTCGATTCGCAGCGGCTGAAAGGTATTCATCTTGCGATGAAGAGCGGCATGCTCGCGGCGGAAACGACCTTCGAAGCTTTGAAAAAGGGCGACACCTCGGCGAAAACGCTAAAACTGTACAAGGAAAAGGTCGATCGCAGCTACATCAAGGAAGAATTGTGGAAGGTGCGTAACTTCCACCAGTCGTTTCACAACGGATTGCTCGGTGGATTCGTTCTCTCAGGATTGCAGCAGATCAGCGGCGGCCGCGGCCTGTTTGATCCCATGCATGCCCGCGCGGGCCATGAGGCTTATAAGCAGATACATGGCCGGCGGGCAGCGGAGCGCTTTAAAGGCGACGGTAAGCTGACATTTGACCGTTTGACGGATGTGTATCACTCCGGTACGCGGCACGAAGAGGATCAGCCGTGCCACTTGAAAGTTCTGGACCTCAACGTTTGCTCGACCCGGTGCGTGGAAGAGTACGGCAACCCCTGCCAGTACTTTTGCCCGGCTGCGGTGTACGAAATGGTGAAAGAGGGCCAGGGGTTGAAACTGAAAATCAGCGCGGCGAACTGCGTCCATTGCAAGACCTGCGACATTGCCGATCCCTACCAGATCATTGATTGGATGGTTCCCGAGGGCGGCGGAGGACCGAACTACGAGGGAATGTAGTGCCCGCCAGGATTCTTCAACTCACAGGTGACACAACAAATTCATCAGGAGTTGGGAGACCAGAGTTTGTGGAAGAATGTACGGACGCGGTTCCAAGTAGTTTCGTCCGCGGTCTTTTTCACGGAGTTAGTCTTCTGTGCATTCGCGGACGGCAGTAAATGAGTGGCTTGTGCAATCACAGCATCTCCCTCGACTTTGCCTTGGAAGATCAGCGTGGGGCGCACCCGGGCCCGCCGCACCAAGACGATTAGTTTGGGATCGTAGTCCTGCTGCACTTTTGCATGTGCGTCGTAACGCAGCGGTGGCATGAAGACCTGGTAGATAGGCTCTTCTTTTTCCGCGGGGGCTGTTGAGTCTGGCGCAGGTGTCGCGGGTTTCCGTTCCGTGGCCATTTTCTTGAGTTCTTCCGTGGACGCCAGAGCACTTATCTCGGTCGAAACGTACGCCGGTTTCGCGGCAATCTGAAGTTCGCAGTTGCACTGTCCCGCGGTGGTTCGCAGGCTCTCCAGTTGGCCATTAACCAAAGATACGTCCCCATTTTGCGGAATCAGAAGGTTCTGGCCTGTAAGTTGCTGCTCGACGCGGACCGCGCCCTTGCCTGCCCGAATGCACAAGGTGCCGGAAGCGTCTAGCCCGACAAGCACATCCTGCGGATCATTTCCAATAGCGATTGGGTGCGCCTGAATTTGCGCCGTATAAACCGTCAGGATAAGTTGGCCATCAATGTGCGCGTGAATTATGCCGTTGTCGAGAGCAATGGTCAACGAACCGCGAGATTTCAGCACCGAAAAGTGCGCCGGTCCGCAAATGGTGATGTTGCCGCCCTCCACAAGATCGATGTGGGCTTGCCCTGATTTGACATGGACTTCGCTGCCGCTGCGCAGGATCGTTTTCACCTGGCCGTTTGCTGTATCCACGTCCATTGGCCCTTGAACGGAAATAGCTTCCCCTTCAATGGCTCCCACGGTTTCGGCGAGCGGAGGATTGTCGGCCCGGACCGCCCAATAATCTCCTGTTGCGGCAGAGAGAAAACTCGCCACACAAAAAAACACAGCCAAGCGCCCCGAGGGCCTTAAGTTTCCCGAATGCGCCAACCTGTTCGACTCCTTCACACACTGCGCGACAACAACCCTTCTATACTATATGAAGATGGAAACTACCGAGAAGAGCACCGAAGAACCTCTGCAGCCGATTAGCGCGCACTACGATACCCGTCTGCCAAAATTGCCCTGGCACCGGCGAATCCAGATCCCCTTTATCGCCGCGCTGGTTTACAGCGTGATCCGCATACTTGGGCCAACGCTTCGGTTCGAAGTGCTCGGGCAGGCGGTTGTCGAAAAGAGATGGGCCGCGAAGGAGCCTATGATCTGGGCGTTCTGGCACCGCTGCATCATTCCTATCGCCTGGTATGGCCGAAATCGCGGCATCGTGGTCATGAACACGACTGCGTTTGATGGGCAGTGGACACGCAAAGTGATTGAACGGCTGGGATTCGGCACAGCGCAGGGAAGTTCGTCGCGCGGCGGCTTGCGTGGTTTGGCGGTCATGGCGCAACGCATCAAGGAGGGGTTGGACTGCGCGTTCACCATCGATGGCCCGCGAGGACCCAGATACGTGGCCAAGGTCGGACCGGTATTGCTGGCGCGAATGACCGGAGCGCCGATTATGATTTTTCATATCGGAGTGCGCCGCGGGAAAACCATCGAAAAAACCTGGGATCATTTTTGTTTGCCGTCGTTGTTCACCCGCGCGGTCTTGATTGGGGCTCCGCTGATCCATGTGCCTCAAGATGCGGATTCGGAGATGATCAGAGCGAAACACGAAGAGATGCAAAAGGCACTCGAGCGCGTTCGGGATATCGCCGAAGGCTGGTACTCATTCACGGAAGAAGAGCGCAATCGCTACCGCGCAGAGATCGGCCCCTAATGCCGTTAGGAGCTGCAAACACCAAACTAATTGCCATCGCGTTCGCCGAGCTTGACGGAGATATCCAGCTTTTTCGCGCCTCGATAAAGAGTAATTGTCACCGCGTCGCCGGGGCGCTTGCGGTTCAGAATCACGTTGACGTCGAATTGGTTGGATACTTTCTGGCCATCTATGCCCACAATCACGTCGCCCCCAATCATGATGCGTCGCATGCCTGCCTGCGCGACTTTGTCCCCGCCATGAATTCCCGCGGCTGCGGCCGGACTACCCTTGGTCGCCTGTTCGACCAGCAAGCCTTCCTGGACCGGCAGATCGAGTGCTTCCGCCAGCCATCCCGCCACTGGAATTGTCTGAATACCGAGATACGCGCGGCGGACTTTCCCTTCGGTAATCAAATCGTTGGCGATCAGCTTGGCGGTATTAATGGGAATGGCAAAGCCGATGCCCGCCGTTGTGCCGGACGGAGTGTAAATCGCTGAATTGATCCCAATGACCTCACCGTGCGTATCAATCAGCGGTCCGCCTGAATTGCCGCGATTGATGGAGGCATCGGTCTGGATAGCTTCGTCGATGAAGGTAGTCTCGCTGGTCTGCACCGTGCGGCCAAGAGCGCTGACGACTCCAGTAGTCAGAGTGGATTGAAAGCCGAAGGGATCGCCGATGGCCAGCACCTTCTGGCCAACTTGCAGCTTGGAAGAATCGCCCAAGGTCAGCGTGGCCAACTGCTTTCCCTTTGGATCAATCTTAATGAGGGCCACGTCGTTGCGCTGATCTGCGCCGATAAATTTCGCCGGAGATTTGCTCTTATCGCCCAGGATCACCTCGATGGACTGCGCGCCCGCGACCACGTGATAGTTCGTCAGGATGAACCCGCGAGAATCAATCACAAAACCGGAGCCCGCACCTTCAACCGGAACAGGATCCATAAAGAAGTCGTATTCCGTCGCCTTGGTCAGGATGTTTGCGACCGCGGGCGAAGCCTGACGATAGATACGGACATTGATGGACTCATCTTCGGTCAGGTGTTCGTTGCGTTGCGGCGCCGAAGTTGCCAACGGATCAGCCTTGGAGTTCGGGGCGAAGCGGCGGGCTTCGACGTCTTTGGCCTGGCGCGGGCCATAACGCGCCCCGACCCAAAAAGCTCCCAGCACCAGAATCAGAGCGATCAAAATGAGCCGGCCGCGGCTCAGGTCATTTCCACGAATCATATCAGCCGTCCCTCTCCACACCCGCTATAGGAATAGTATAAGGAAATTCGGCGGAGCGTTCACGAATGCTTGGAAGGGCACAGGAAGACTCAAGGCTGCTGGGCGAGGCAGGCTTGCGAGGCGAAAGGGGAGACTGGCGAAACTACGCTGCGATGGAAACGACTTTTGTTTTGCGGCCGGGCTTCCCGAGTTCTTCGGTTAGTTCACGCTCGGCGCGAAGCCAATCGGCGAGCCCATCCCCCGGGGTGGAGCCGCGTTCCAAGTAAATGTGGTAGGCACGGAGTGCGATTTCCTCGTAGGTTGGTTGGGTTTTCGCTTTTGCGGGCTTTTTGACGGTGGGCGAAGAAGTGGCCTTCGTCTTTGCCATAAATGTTTCCTCCAGACTGCTAGCTTCATTCTAAACCGAGGGCAGGGGAACGTCACGTGATTGAGCCATTAAATTTTGAATAGTTTCTATAAACAAGACAGAACGCTGGAGGGTAGCGGATGCTGAAGCCCGGAAGAGACGAGGGGCGCAGCCCTGCCGCTGCCGCACCCCTCCGATCTTCGTTAAGCGACCGTGATTTCCTTAGCCAAATAAACGTCCTGAATGGTGTTCAGCAGTTTCGCGCCTTCGGCCATGGGACGCTGGAAAGCTTTGCGGCCACTGATCAGCCCAGTCCCGCCTGCGCGCTTATTGATGACCGCCGTGGCGACGGCTTCTTCGAAGTCGTTGGCGCCGGAAGCGCCGCCAGAGTTAATCAGGCCGGCCCGGCCCATGTAGCAGTTGGCGACCTGGTAGCGGGTCAAATCAATAGGGTGGTCGCTACAGAGGTCGGTGTAAATGCGCTTGTCGAACTTGCCGTAACTGCTGCCGCCATTGTTCAGGGCCTGGTAGCCGCCATTATTTTCTGGCAGTTTCTGCTTGATGATGTCGGCTTGAATGGTCACGCCGAGGTGGTTGGCCTGGCCGGTGAGATCGGCGGAGACATGGTAGTCCTTGTCCTTCTTGAACGCGGAATTACGGAGATAGCACCAGAGAACCGTAGCCATGCCCAATTCGTGGGCCTTGGCGAAGGCCTCGCTGATTTCGATGATCTGGCGGCTGCTCTGCTCTGAACCGAAGTAGATCGTGGCTCCCACGGCCGCGGCGCCCATGTCATAAGCTTCCTGAACCGTGCCGAACAGAATTTGATTGAACTGGTTGGGATAAGTGAGCAGTTCGTTGTGATTGATCTTGGCGATGAAGGGAATTCGATGGGCATATTTGCGCGCGATCGAGCCGAGCACGCCAAACGTGGATGCGACCGCGTTGCATCCACCTTCAATGGCGAGTTTGACGATATTTTCGCCGTCGAAGTAGTCCGGGTTCTTCGCAAAGCTTGCTCCGCCAGAATGCTCAATGCCCTGGTCGACCGGGAGGATCGAAAGGTAGCCGGTGCCGGCGAGGCGGCCGTTGAAGAACAGCCGGTGAAGATTATTGAGCACGCGAAGATTGCGGTCGGAGGCGGCGTAGACGCGGTCGATAAAATCCGGGCCGGGGAGGTGCAGCCGCTCCTTGGAAATTTTGGGAGATTTGAAGCCGAGGAGCGATTCCGCTTTTGCGCCCAAGAGTTGTTCGATTGCACTGGTAGTTGCCGTTGCCATGGTTCGTTCTCTCCTAGTTAGTTGTGTGTTCCCGATGCCAGCTTCGCGCCGGCGTCTTGGTCGACCAGCCAAAGGACTTTGCCGTTGACCGGCTGAATGAGCTGAGCCGGAAGCTGCTCCGGTTCGTAGGGGCCTTCCAAAACCGCTTTCAAGGCCAAAGCCTTGTCCGAGCGGGTTACCGAAAATATGACGCGATTCGCCTGGTTGACAGCGGGTGCGGTGAGCGTGATGCGATCGGTGAACAGTTTGCCAACCCAGTTGCGAACCACAATCCGATTGCTGGCGTGTAGCGCTCTAGTGCCGGGGAACAGCGACAGTGTATGGCCTTCGTCGCCCATGCCAAGAAGCACCAGATCGAAGCGAGGGTACTCGCCATCCTTCAGCTTAAAGTATGCGCGAAGAGCCTGCTCATATTCCAGTGCTGCTTTTTCCGCATCCGCGTATTCGCCCCTAATGCGGGTAATCTGTTCCGGCTTCACCAGCCCCTTGGAGAAGAGGGCCTCATTGGCCATATGGAAATTACTTTCGGGATTGTCCGGTGGAACGTGGCGCTCGTCGCCAAAGAAAAAATGGGCTTTGCCCCAGGGCATCTTCGAACGAAGAGTGGGATCGTCACCGAGCAGGGAATAAAGGGCTTTCGGAGTGGAGCCCCCGGCCAGGGCAACCGTGAAGGTGCCCCTTTGAGCGACAGCCTCGATGGCGTATTTCAGGAATTCCTCGGCCGCGCGGTGCGTGATCGCAGCCGCGTCCGGCAAGACGACGACTTCACGTGGCGCGAGAGAGGTCATGCGGGGAAGGCCGCCTTGTTGGCGGCACTGGGCGCGGCGATCCGGCCTCGCTGATCCAGGTCTTCTTCGCCAATGCGGCGCCAGGCGCGGCCATCGCGCTCGAGCAGTTCTTCCGCTTCAACCGGGCCCCAGGACCCCGCCGCATAATTCGGAAAACCGCGCGGCGGCAGGGCGTGCCACACGTCCAGAATCGGCTGAATCACGTTCCAGCCGGCTTCGACCATGTCGGAACGTTGGAAGAGCGTGGCGTCGCCTGCCATGCAATCGCGAAGCAGGCGCTCGTATCCAGTGCCGTGCTCCATGCCGAAATAAGTCTTGTAATCGAAATCCATGTTGACCAGGCCGAGGCGCATGACCGCGCCGGGAACTTTCGCCCCAAAACTGAGGGAGATGCCTTCGTCGGGCTGGATATGGATGACCAGGCGATTGGTCTCGATATTTTTCACCGCCGTATGGCGGAACAGGACAAAGGGCGTGCGCCGGAACTGGATCACGATTTCCGTGGCGCGCTGGGCCAGACGCTTGCCGGTGCGCAGATAGAAAGGAACACCGGCCCAGCGCCAGTTGTCGATTTGCAGCTTAAGGGCAACAAAAGTCTCCGTGTTCGAGGAATGAGAAACGTCCGGCTCGCTGCGGTAGTCCGCGACGTGCTCACCGTCGATGATTCCTTCGCCGTATTGCCCGCGCACCATGTTGGTGAGCACTTCTTCGGGGCTGAGCGGTTGAATAGCGTGCAGGACCTCCGCCTGCTTGTTGCGCACTTCGTCCGCGTCGAAGGAAATCGGCGGCTCCATGGCGGTCATAGTGAGTAGCTGAAACAGATGATTGGGAACCATATCCCGCAGCGCTCCCGCGGTCTCGTAGAATCCGCCACGGTGTTCAATGCCGACCGTTTCAGCGGCGGTGATCTGGACGTGGTCGACGTAATTGCGATTCCAGAGCGGCTCGATGATGTTGTTGGTGAACCGGAAAACCATAACGTTCTGGACGGTTTCCTTGCCGAGATAATGGTCGATCCGGTAGATCTGTTTTTCGTCGAGGGTTTTCTTGAGGTCGGCGTTGAGCTGCCGGGCGGACTCCAGATCGTGGCCAAATGGTTTTTCGATGATTACCCGCGTCCAGCGCCCATGTTCCTCTTTCGTCAGCCCGGCGGCCCCCAACTGGTCGACGATGGGCGCAAAAAATCGCGGCGCAACCGCAAGATAAAAAAACTTGTTGCCGCCGGTATTGTGGGTCTTGTCCGCCTCTTCAATCTGTTCCTGCAGCCGCTTGTACGCTCCGGGATCCTGAAAATCGCCTTTCACATAGTAGATGCGCTGGGAGAGTTCTTCCCACATTTTCAGGTCGATGGGGTCGGGGGCGAACTTGGGCATCTCCTCGCCGAGCGTTTTGCGGAACGATTCCGTATCCAGATCGTTTACGGCGAATCCCACGATGGCAAACTGCTTGGAAAGGAAATCCTCCTGGGCCAAATTCAATAAGGCAGGAATAAGTTTCCGCTTGGTGAGATCTCCGGTCGCGCCGAAGATGACCATGACACAGGGGCTGGCGGCACTGGCAATTTCCTCGTAATTCGAACTCATGGAGCGATGTCCTGTCTTCGGGCAGATGAAGCCGCGCGGAGGGCTTCAGTGACCGGATTTCTCGACGTGACCGCCAAACTGGAATCGCATGGCGGACAGTACTTTTCCCGCAAAATCATCCTCGCCGCGCGAGGTGAAGCGCTGGTACAGGGCGGCGCTCAAGACCGGCGCAGGCGTGGTGGATTCAATCGCGGCAAGAATAGTCCAGCGGCCTTCACCGGAATCGGAAACGCGACCGGAGAAACGCTCCAGCGTCGGTTGGTCGAGAAGAGAGATGGCCGTGAGATCCAGGAGCCAGGAGGCGACCACGCTGCCCCGGCGCCACACTTCCGCCACGTCCCCCAAATTGAAATCGTACTGGTAGTGCTCCGGGTGCCGCAGAGGGGTGGTCTCCGCGTCAGCCTCGCGGTGCGAGTGCCCGGCGTTAGCGTGTTTCAGAATGTTGAACCCTTCGGCATAAGCGGCCATGAGACCATACTCGATGCCGTTGTGAACCATTTTCACGAAGTGACCGGCTCCGGATGGGCCGCAGTGGAGATAACCTTCTTCCGCGGTGCTAGAGGCTTTTTCCCGGCCTGGTGTGCGAGGAATATCACCGCAGCCTGGAGCAAGCGATTTGAAGATGGGGTCGAGGTGCTGAACCGTGCTGGTTTCTCCGCCGATCATCTGGCAGTAGCCGCGCTCCAGGCCCCACACGCCGCCACTGGTGCCCACATCGACATAGTGAATACCTTTTGCCGCAAGTTCCTTGGCGCGCCGGATGTCGTCAATGTAATACGAATTGCCACCGTCAATCAGAATGTCATCCTTGGAAAGCTTGGGAACAAGCTCGGCGATGCTCGCATCCACCACCGCCGCGGGGACCATCAGCCAAATTGCGCGCGGCTTCTGCAGCTTGGCGGCGAAATCATCGATTGATGTAGAACCGCTGGCGCCTCCGGCAGAGAGTTGCTTGACGGCCTCGGCGCTCCGGTCATACACAACGCACTGGTGCCCCGCTTTTTGCAGGCGGCGGACCATATTCGCTCCCATCCTCCCGAGTCCGATCATGCCGAGTTGCATTGTGTCCGTTCCTCCGCGAAGTTTTGCGTCTTCCAATGACCCGGACCGGACGCAAGCCAATCCAGGAGAATCAGGGAGCCACGACAAATTGCCGCTTCGGGCTAACGCGCGCCGGCGGACTTACCGGTGGCGTCGAGCAATGTCTTGAACGCATCGGCGAACAATTTCACGCCATCCGCAAGAAGCTTATCGGTGACTTCCTTCATGGAGATACCGGCCTTGCCGAGGTCTTCCATGGTCCTTGCGGCGCCGGTGACGTCCTCGGTCAAGCTATTGCGCAACTTACCGTGCTCTCGGAACGCATCAAACGTAGCAGGCGGAATCGTGTCCACGGTATCCGCGCCAATCAGTTCTTCCACATAAAGCACATCACGGTACTTCGGGTTCTTCGTGCTAGTGCTTGCCCAAAGGAGGCGTTGTGTCTGAGCGCCCTTCGCCGCCAGCGCCTTCCAGCGTGGGCTGCTGAAAAGTTCCTGATATTTCTTGTACGTGAGCTTGGCATTGGCAATAGCAACTCTGCCCTCAACACTCATGAGCAGTTCTTTCGTATTACCAGTAGCGGTCTTAAGAAGTTCCGCGATTTTGGAATCAACCAGGGAGTCGATGCGGCTGACGAAGAAGCTGGCGACGCTCGCCGTGTGGCTGAGGTCCAGGCCTTTTAGTGCGCGCGCCTCCAGGGCCGCCAAATACGCTTCAGCCACTCCCTCGTACGCAGATTGGGCAAACAGGAGGGTGATGTTGATGTTCAGGCCCTCTTCGAGAAGTTGGCGAATGGCGGGAACGCCTTCAGGCGTGGCGGGAACCTTGATCATCAGGTTTTCGCGGTTGACCGCCTTCCACAGCCGCCGCGCTTCCTCGAGCGTGCCCTTCGTATCGTTGGCAAGGTACGGCGAAACTTCCAGGCTGACGTAGCCGTCGCGGCGGCGCGTGGATTGATACACCGGCCTGAAGATGTCGCAGGCATCCTGCACGTCGCGGATGGCAATTTTTTCAAATAGTCCCTTGGCGTCCAGCTTCTTCGCTTCCGGGGACTGGAGAATGTCGCTGTACAGCGTGCTCCCGACGATGGACTTTTCGAAGATCGCCGGATTAGAGGTCATGCCACGCAGGCCGTCGTCTTCGATCATTTTCTTAAGGCCGCCGCCGGTGAGCAGATCGCGGCGAATATAGTCCATCCAGGGCGATTGGCCGTATTCCAGCAATCCCTTCAGGGGATTGGTGCCGGCAGCGTTTGGAATGGTTACTGGGGTGGTCATAAAACTTCTCCTTTACTGGCTTCAGGGCGGGAAACCTCTATTGTACC
Organism: Candidatus Acidiferrum sp.; assembly: GCA_049686315.1. Taxonomy (GTDB): domain Bacteria; phylum Acidobacteriota; class Terriglobia; order Acidiferrales; family UBA7541; genus Acidiferrum. The sequence continues at coordinate 29,728 of JBAVHY010000110.1, forward strand.
CTCCTGATTACCGCCTACGAATTCAGATTTCAGCTTTTTAACATCTTCTGCTCGAGAGCCTGAACTTTTGCCAGGCGGCGCACGTGACGCTCTTCGTTCGTAAAATTCGCCGCCAGATAGGCGCGCACGACGTCTTCGGCGAGTTTCACGCCGATGATGCGAGAGCCCATCACCAGCACATTCATATTGTCGTGCTCGACGCCTTGATGTCCGGAATACGTGTCATGACAGATTCCGGCGCGGATGCCCATAAGTTTATTCGCAGCAACGCTGGCCCCGACGCCGCTGCCGCACACCAGCACGCCCCGTTCCGCGCGACCGTCGAGAACCGCGCGGCCCACCGCCTCCGCGAAGTCCGGATAGTCGGATGGATTTTCATTGAACGCGCCCACGTCCAGGACGGGATGGCCGAGCGAACGGATCAAGTCGCCCATTGAATTTTTCAATTGAAATCCAGCGTGATCGGAGCCGATAACAATTTTCATCGGAAGTTCACTTTCCCAGCAGTTGTTTCGCCGCAGTGACGACGTTATCCGCTTCGAATCCAAATTTCTTCAGCAAATCCTTCAGGGGTGCTGAGGCCCCAAACGAGTGCATGCCAATTGACTTCCCATTTAGCCCCACATAGCGCTCCCAGCCCAGCGTGGAGGCCATTTCCACCGAAACGCGCGCGGTCACGTTGGAAGGCAGCACAGCTTCCTTGTAAGCCGCGTCCTGCTGGTCGAATAGTTCCCAACAAGGCATGCTGACAACGCGCGCTTTGATGCCCTCCGCTTTCAATTCTTCGTACGCCGCGACCGCCAGCTGGAGTTCACTCCCGCTTGCCAGCAGAATCACCTCCGGCTTGCCGCCTTCCGCGTCGGCAAGAACGTAGCCGCCTTTGGCGACGCCGGACGCGGGCGCATATTTCGTGCGGTCCAGCGTAGGCATGGCCTGACGGCTGAAGACCAACGTTGCGGGGCCATGGGTGTGTTGCAGGACGGCCTTATATGCTTCCGTAACCTCGTTGGCATCGCCCGGACGCACTACCAGCATGTTCGGCATGGCGCGAAACGCGGCCAACTGCTCGACCGGCTGGTGCGTGGGCCCGTCTTCACCAACACCAATGGAATCGTGCGTGAAAATAAAAAGAACCGGAATCTCCATCAGCGCGGCCAGGCGCATGCTCGCGCGCATGTAGTCGCTGAAGTTGAAGAAAGTCGCGGAGAAAGCCCGCAAGCCGCTGAGAGTCATGCCATTGGTGGCAGCTCCCATTCCATGCTCGCGTACGCCGAAATGAACGTTGCGCCCGGCAAATTCCACCGGGAAAAATTCCCCCGCGCCTTCGAACGTGAGGTTCGTTTTGTTGGATTTTGCGAGGTCCGCGGAGCCTCCGGCCATCCATGGAATATTCTGCGCCAGTGCGTTCAGGACTTTGCCCGAACTTTCGCGCGTGGCCATGCCCTTGGCATCGGCGGGAAACGTGGGCAGATTCTTGTCCCAGCCGTTGGGAAGTTCACGCCGTTGCATGCGGCCGAGTTGGTCGGCAAGATCAGGGTATTTCTTCGCGTATTCGGCGAAAAAGACATTCCATTTTGCATGAGCTTCCGCGCCTCGAGTACCTACACCCTCTTGGAAGTGCGCATACACGCCGTCCGGAACGAGGAATTTCGCCTCCTCGGGCCAGCCGTAATTCTTCTTCACCTGCTTGATTTCGGCTTCGCCGAGCGGCTCGCCGTGTGCCTCGTAGGAATCTTGCTTGTGGGGCGAGCCGTAGCCGATGTGGCTATCGACGACGATCAGCGTAGGCTGGTCGTTGTGTTTGAGGAATTGCTCGTAACCACGCGAAAGCTGCAGCAGGTCGTTCGCGTCCGCAACGCGCGTGACGTTCCACCCGTAGCCGACGAATCTCGTCATCACATCTTCGCTGAATGACCAACTTGCCGGACCGTCGAGCGTGACGCGGTTGTTATCGTAAATCCAGCAGAGATTCCCGAGCTGGAGATGGCCGGCGAGAGAAGCGGCTTCACCCGCGACGCCTTCCATGATGTCGCCATCGCCGCAAACGGCATAGACTCGAAAATTGAAAAGCTCGAATCCCGGGCGATTGAAATGTGTGGCCAGCCATTTTCCGGCGATAGCCATTCCTACGCTGTTTCCAACGCCCTGTCCAAGCGGGCCGGTAGTGGTTTCGACTCCAGTTGTTAGATGGGATTCTGGGTGGCCGGGGGTGCGGCTGCCCAATTGGCGGAATCGCTTAATCTCATCCATGGTGATCGAGAGTTCTTTTTGAACTTCACCTTTGGCGTTGACGGCTCGCACACCCGCGAGGTGCAGCGTGGAATAGAGCAGCATCGAGGCGTGGCCAGCGGAGAGCACGAAACGATCGCGGTTGGGCCAGAGCGGGCCGGCGGGATCGTAGTTCAAAAAATATTGCCACAGGGAATACACGACCGGCGCCAAGCCCATGGGCGCGCCAGGATGGCCGGAGTTGGCTTGTTGCACCGCATCCATCGAAAGTGTTCGGATTGTATTGATACAAAGTTGATCGAGGGTCGGCCTCATATCGAGAGTTGGTGTGCTCACAGTAGCTCCGCAGCGGGGAGAGTATTACCCGCAGTTTTTGGGCTCAGGCATTAGATGCTCAGCCCGAGTGGAAGTTTCAAATTGTACTGCAAAATGGAATCGGGTGCGTGCCCCCGGTGCTCATCGGGACGAACAATATCGTGTGCCTTCTCCCTTCGGCTATCGGTATCCGCAGGGATCCGCGCAAACCGGACATCTTGGTAGCCGGGACTTTTCTGATTTGCGTTGACCTACCAGGCATTGCTGAACGGAACTAAGCATCGGAGCTTGAGGTTTGTGCTGTGAGACAGGAATTCGTGTAAGATACCCGCGCATTGCGCACCTCCGGCTTTCGGGACATCCCTTGGAGGGCTCATGGCCACTGCCACTGCGCGCCCGCGCCTCCGCTACGACCATCTCTTCTTCTCAGGAATGGCGGCTGTCGCCCTGATCGTCACCCTAGTCGGCTTTGCCCGCACGTACTTTCTGGCCGGTTTGTTTCGAGCTCCACTCCCGAACCCGCTCGTGCACATCCATGCGGTTGCGTTCACGCTTTGGATTCTCTTGTTCATTACCCAGATCTCGCTGGTCACGGCGCGTCGCGTGGATCTTCATCGTCGGCTCGGCCTGCTCGGCTTCGTGCTCGCCATTGTAATGATCTTGCTCGGCACGGTTACAGCGAGCGACCGCCTTGCTCGCCATGTGGCTCAACCGGGCACGGATACGGTCGAGGAAGTGCGTGCTTTCTACGCCGTTCCTCTCGGCGACATGCTCATGTTCTCCGCGTTCGTCTATCTCGGTTATCGCCACCGTTTCCAATCGGCAGTGCACAAGCGGCTGATGTGGTTCGCAACGCTCTCCCTTTTGGATGCGGGTTTCGATCGCTGGCCGGTCTTTGATCCCTACTCACTTCCGGTTGTGAACCTAATCTGCTTCGCGCCGCTGCTCCTGCTGATGATCGGTTACGACTGGTGGTCCACGGGCAAGGTGCAGCGCGTAACTATTTGGTCGACGATTTTTATGATCATCGTGCAGCAATTGCGCCATCCGCTAAGCCACACCTCTGCCTGGCAGAGCTTCGCGGCCTGGGTCGCGATGCACATGCCCTCGTTTCCCTGAAAAACACATGGCGCCTAGTAAACGCGGTTACGGCGGTTACCGGAGAAGTTGGTCCCGGATGCGACTGCCCGACCTCGGCCAGGCGTTTCGCACAGTTAAACTAAAGAAGTGCTAAGGAGGAAGGCCGGAGAAATTCGGGCTTTTTCTGTATCTGCTTGAAAATATGGTGCGGCTGGTCGGACTCGAACCGACAACGGGGAAATCCCCAGCGGATTTTAAGCCCGCCGCGTATGCCAATTTCGCCACAGCCGCACCGGGTGTTTACGCGGCAAATTCAGAATACCATGCGTGGAAGAGTGTTGCAGGGAATGAGGCGCACAGCCGCGTTGGCCGATGGGCGTCTCGAGTGCGGAGCCACTTGCAGACAAGAATGAAGTCTGCGTGGCTACTGGAGTTCCTGGTGGGGCACCAACAAATTCTGGCCTTGGCGACATGGCTCTTTCAAAAATGCTCCCGCAAGCCGCATGGAATCAACCGATTAGAAATGAGCCCGTGGCGTGACTTCTGTCACAGCCTCTTGTGACCGAGTCTCTTACTCTGGGACTGAGCAAAACGACTATGGCAACACAAGTACCCCTATCCAAAGAAGGCGAATTCACGCTCAGTGTTCCCCAAGCGGTCAACAATTCCGCGGCCACCGCAAAACCAAAGAAGAAGCTGATCCGCAGAAGCGACGTGGATCGCTCGCAACTCTATCGCCGTAGTTATCAGGGAGCTTTTCTCCTCTTCAATTTGTGGCTCGGCGCAAAATTCTATTTTTGGGTGCGGCAATTTGAAAATGGAGTCATCGACGAAAGTCTGCGCAGACCCGCGGGCGTGGAAGGGTGGTTGCCGATCGCGGGACTGATGAACCTGAAGTATTGGCTTCTAAGCGCACAAATTCCACGCGTGCATCCGGCAGCGATGTTTCTTCTGCTCACGTTTCTTGCCATGGCCTTCTTGTTTCGCAAAGCATTTTGCAGCTGGCTTTGCCCGGTCGGGACCGTCTCCGAATACTTGTGGCGACTGGGCAAGAAAATCTTCAGGCAGAATTTCCCGCTTCCAAGATGGCTGGACCTTCCCTTACGCGGCTTCAAATATTTTCTGCTGGGATTCTTTGTATGGGCAATCTCAACCATGTCGGTTGTGGGAATCCGCGATTTCATGCTCAGTCCGTATGGACTGATCGCCGACGTCAAGATGCTCAATTTCTTCCGGCATATCGGGGAGACGGGACTGATTGTCCTCGGGATCTTTGTAGTAGCTTCCGTGTTTGTGCAGAACTTCTGGTGCCGGTTCCTATGCCCGTACGGCGCGTTGTTGGGGCTGACATCCTGGCCGAGCCCCGCGCGCATCCGGAGAAATACGGAGGCGTGTATCGACTGCGCAAAATGCGCCAAGGCCTGCCCCTCGTCGCTGCCCGTGGACAAACTGGTGCAAATTCGTTCCGTGGAATGTACTGGCTGTCTGGAGTGTGTGGCGGTGTGTCCGGCGCAGGATGCACTGGCCATGAGCCTGCCGAAAATCCTGGCAGCGAAGCCAGAGCGCGCTGCGATTCCGGCATGGGCCATGGCAGCAGGAATTGCCGTATTATTCCTGGGAGTAGCGGGTTTTGCCAAAGCAACCGGGCATTGGGAATCGGCAGTCCCCGCCAGTGCGTATGAGCAACTCGTGCCAAACGCGGATCAGGCGGCCCACCCGATGCCGGGGAGATAAGCAATCATGAGCACAGCGCCGCAACAACATCAAAACCAAATGCCGGGTGCCGAAGTCGTCCGCCTCGGCGATCTCGTGAGTTACCAGGAAGGCGCTGTAGTCAGCCGCACGCTGGTCAAACGCGCGACCGGCACAGTCACTGCGTTCGCTTTTGATGCCGGGCAGGGGTTGAGTGAGCACACTGCTGCTTTTGATGCCTTGGTCCAGATGATCGAGGGCAAAGCGGAAATCAGAGTTGCCGGCAAGTCTCTTCGAGTGGACGTTGGCGACGCAATTTTGTTGCCCGCGAATCAACCCCACGCGGTCACAGCTCTTACGCCTTTCAAGATGCTCCTGACCATGATCCGTTCCTGACGAAACACGAGAGCCTAACTATTTTGTGACCGTGGTTGTCATCTCCCGAATTGTGGCCGGTTGCTGTGATATAAGAAACTCTGCTATGCCTCGCGTTGGATTTGTCGCTGTTCAGGAGCGCGAATTGTGGACAAGAGAATTCGGATCATGCAATTTGGATTAACCTGCGTGGTGTTGTTGGCACTCGCGCCGGATCGTTCTCTTGCACAATTCTCCGACCAGAGTGGAAGTTCCAGCTACGCAGCCGTGCGCGTCTGGCAGGACACGATTGAGCTGCCGACCTACGAAGAAGGGCTGCCGGAGGAAAACCCGCCATTCGATCAGTTCGTCGCCAACGGCAGATACAACTACCCCTATACGATGCGGGAAAATCTGACCGATCGGGTCGCGCCACATCGCTGGCGGGCATTGAATCTCGAAAATGAATATCTGAAATGCGTGATCCTCCCGGATTTGGGCGGGCATCTCTACCGATGCCTGGATAAGCGCAACGGTGCAGACCTCTTCTATGCCAATCCTTCGCTGAAATTTGCGCGCATTGCCTACCGCGGTGTCTGGGCTGCTTACGGAATCGAATTTAATTTCCCCGTTTCGCATAACTGGATGACGGCTTCTCCGGTCGATTTTTCCACCTCGACCACGTCCGATGGCAGCGCATCGGTTTGGGTGAGAAATATCGACCGTGTTTACGGCATGGAATGGTGTGTCGAATTGACCCTGCATCCTGGCCAAACTGTTCTCGAGCAGAAGACCACGCTCTACAATCCGAGCAACGCCCGGCATCGCTTCTACTGGTGGACCAATGCGGGCGTGCAGGTTTGGGATGATTCTCGCTTGTATTACCCGCAAGAGTTCAGCGTTTTTCACGGATTCACGGATTTAGATACCTGGCCGGTAAACCGAGATGGCGTCGATTTAAGCGTGGTCGGGAATCATAAATTTGGCCCTGTCTCGCGCTTCAGCTACGCGAGCAACGAGCCCTACATGGCGGTCTACCATCCCAGGACCAACGCGGGGGTGGTGCACTATTCCACGCGGACCGATCTGCCATCGAAGAAGGTTTTTTCCTGGGGCAGCGACGCCGAAGGCTTGGAATGGCGCAATGCGCTCTCCGATAACCACAGCGCTTACGTGGAAATTCAGGCCGGGCTCTTCCGCGATCAGGAGACTTACGGTTTTCTGGACCCGCAGCAGGCTATCCATTTCACCGAATTATGGCTGCCCGTCCGGGAGATCGGTGGTGTGACGCGGGCGAATCCGGAGGCAGTATTGAACCTGACGCGCACCCCATCCAAGACATCAGACACCGTTTCGCTCGAAGTGGCGGTCAATGTGACCAGGGACCACCCGAAGGCGAAACTGGAACTTCGTGACGCATCGCAATTAATCGCCACAGAGCATGTTTCACTTACTCCGCGCTCCACCTACCGCAAGCAGTTTTCAGGCTTGCCGGAAGCGAAGGCCTATACCATTACACTGGCAGACGAATCGGGGAAGACTGTACTGACTCACACGGAAGGGAAGTATGATTTTGTTCCGAAATCCGAAGTGCCCAAGGAATTGCCGCCGCATTATGTCTATCCACCCGCCGAGAAGCGCGCCGAAAGCGATTTTCTGGAAATGGGCACAGAGCAGGAACGAAATGGGATGGTGCTGGATGCATTGTCAGCGTATCGGGAAGGCCTGAACCATTTTCCAGCAAGCGTGGTCTTACTTTGCGCGGCAGGTCGCCTGGAAGTGGCGCTGAAACAATACGAGGACGCGACGGAACAGCTCTCCCACGTGCTCACGCGCATCAGTAACGACAAAGAAGCTTCCTATTACCTGGGAATCGCCTACGTTTCTACGGGGCAATTTGAAAAAGCGCGTCGCGCCTTCGAAGTCAGCGTGCAGTTCGGAACTTTCCGCGCTCCGTCATTACTAGAATTGGCCGTGCTGGATGCACGTCAGGGCGAGCTGAAAAATGCGCACGAGAAGCTTGCGGTTGCCTACTCGGAATTTCCCGATGCGGCGCGAATCAGCGACATGGACGTTGCCTTGCTGCGCTTGCTAGGCGATGCGAACCGCGCAAGGCAACTCCTGGCGAAGTTGCAGCGCGTCGATCCCGCGAATTCCTTTCTGCGGTACGAGGCGACGCGCTTGGGCCAGGATGACGCGGCGCTTTGGGAGCACCTGGCGGCGGACCCGGAGCGAATCCTCACAATCGCAGTGCAGTACATGCACTTTGGCTTTTACAACCAAGCTCTGGAGATCCTGGCTCGAACTTATCCCGCGGGAGTGGGAGTCGTGAGCGAGCCGGGAATGCCCACGCTGGAAAGATATCCTCTGATCGCCTACTACCGAGGCTACTGTCGCGAGATGTTGCATCAGGAAGGCCGCACCGACTTCATCGCCGCCTCGCACATGCCCACGACCTATGTATTTCCGAACCGGCCGGAATCCTTCGACGTTTTGAAGCGGGCGATTTCCGCGAACCCGAAAGATGCGAATGCCCACGCCCTCCTCGGTTCCCTCTACATGTCCGGCGGAATGCAAGACGCGGCGATGACCGAGTGGAACGCCGCTCGCGAATTGAACCCGGCGATTCCCGCGCTGTTGAGGAACATGGGCTATACGGTGCTTTATTCCAAGCAATCACCCACGCGCGCGATTGAGTTATTCACCGAGGGAATCAAGTCCGATCCCCAAAATCCCGAAAACTATCTGGGCCTCGAGAAGGCACTTCGCGAAGCAGGGCATTCGCCGGATGAGCGTGTGGACGCGCTGCAGAAATTCTCCGGACCAAATCCGCCGGCGACTCTAATGTTTCAGCTGGCGCGCGATCTGGCCGAGGCCGGGCGCTACGATGAAGCGCAGAGAGAGTTGGCCACGCGCTTTGTTTCCCTCGAAGAGGGAGGCGCGAGCCAGCTGGGTGTCTATTTGGAAATAAAGTGGAAACAAGTTCGGTCGCTGGCGGCCAAGCATCAGTGTGACGAAGCTCGCACTCTGATCCAGCGCCTGAGCGATCCCGTTCCCCAACTGTCCCTGACAAAGGACGCGCTGACGCTTGGACTACAGTCTCCGCGTGTTCAGAAGGAAATCGCGGAGGTGGAAGCCTCCTGTCCGAAATAGCGGCGCGCGGCACTCAACTGCGAAAGCGGTTGCTCTGCCGGCATTGCTCCATCACCGCTTCCAGAAACCTTTCCGTTCGCGGCCAGCCGTAAATTTTCACTTCCATTTTGGCCGCCAGGCGGTTGGCAATCTGCATCGCCATGTTCGTCCGCACTGCGGGCTCCAGGCTGTCCCTGCGATTCAGAAAAGCTTCCACCAACTGGATTTCCTCTAACGTTACTTTCAAAACGTCGATCGGAGGCAGCGTCTCGTCGATTTTCGTTTCCGCATAGGGGCGCACGCCTTCGAGTGTTTTCTCATGGACAACCACGGTGCCGGCCACAAAATCGCCAAGCCGCTTGCTCTGGCGGCTGAAGAAAATGCTGATCAACCCGATGCCATACATCGCGGGCAGCGAATCGACAAGCCGCAACGCGTTTCGGACGAGCGCTTCATACGTCCCGATGGGCCGCCCGTCATCCCGAATCACGCGAACCTGCGCGTAGCGCTTGCCGGGAGTCTGCCCGTTCCAAAAAATCTCAAACAAGGCAAAATATCCCGAGTTCAAGAGGAACAGGAGAAAAACGATGATGGCGACCACCCACTGGGGTCCAAGGCCTCCAAGAGCCGCCACGCCAATCCCTATGATGCTGCCTGCGATGATGACAAAGAAAGCCAAAACCAGCTGGATGGCAGTATCGGCGAGAATGGCCAGAAAACGGCTGCCAAGTCCGGCGATCGGGTATTCCAGCGCCGTTTGTTCCGGCGTGTCAATGGTAAGCTTGTTCGAGGCATCCATCGATGATCTCCGCCCGCTGGGTTGAAAAGCGCCGTCCTCACTGGAACCGGCTCGAGCACTTGGTCAATCAAAGTGGGCGAAGCGGGGTCGCCGCCCTCTCGCCCACGGATCTTCAGGAATTGGCTCTATTATATCGGCAGATTGCCGCTGATCTCGCCAGTGTTCGGGAAGAGCCCACTAGCAGCAATCTGGCCCACTATCTGAATCAATTACTCGGCCGCGCACACAATATCATTTATATGGGCCGCAAAACCGAGAGCCGTAACGTCTACACGTTTTATCGCGACACCTACCCCGCCATCTTCCGGGAAACTTTTTCGAACACCCTCGCGGCTTTTTTGATTTTCCTGTGCGCGGCGGTTGCAGGCGGTCTGCTGAGCTTGAGCGATCCATCGTTTCCGCGCCACGTGCTTGGTCCTCACATGATACAGAGCATCGAGCAGCACAAAATGTGGACCGACTCCATCGTGACCATGAAGCCGCTGGCCTCCAGCGCAATCCTCACCAACAATTTGAGCGTTTCCATCCTGACGTTTGCGCTCGGCATAACCGCGGGGATCGGAACCATCTGGATGATGTTGCTGAACGGGTTGCTTATCGGAGTAGTTGGAGTGGCTTGCGGGCAAGCGGGTATGAGTCTCATGCTATGGAGTTTCGTCGCGGCGCATGGAGTGCTTGAACTACCGGCCATTTTCATCGCCGGTGGAGCCGGTTTCGTGATTGCCCGGGGATTGTTGTTCCCTGGCGCATTACCGCGGGGCGAGTCACTGGTCCGCGCAGGAAGACAGAGCAGCAAATTGTTTTTCGGAACCATTCCGCTTCTGCTGATCGCCGGGTTAATCGAAGGCTCCGTCTCCCCGTCGGATTTGGCGAAGCCGCTGAAGTTTGCTCTCGCCGGTGGATTGTTCACCCTGTTAGTGCTGTATCTCTCGCGCACCGGCAAGCCTGAAAACCGTGATGCTGAAAGCGATCCCTACGAAAGAATAGAAGGCGCTAAATCAGGCCCCGGTCCTTTGCCATCAGGTACTGATTGACCACGGCAGTCGAGAGTCTAGCGGGTTCCACTTCCAAAGTGAGCGCCCCGTGTTGCCGCAAGGTACGCAACAGCAGGTCACGCCGCTGCACAATTTCCATAGCCGCTGTCTGGCGGAACATTTGACGCGCATTTTCCGGGCGTTCGTGAACCAGGGCGCGGAGTTCCGGCTGGCCTATCACGGTAAAAAGCACCAAGTGCCGCTGGGCCATGTGCATAGCGCTTTCGATCACTTCTGGGACCGTCGCCGTCTCTGCGAGGTCGGTCAGCCACACAACCAGGCTGCGCCGCTTCTGAAGAACGGCGAGCGCCTCAACAGCCCGGCGGTGGTCCGCTTCAAGTTCTTCGCCACGCACCAGCGCCAGCGCGTCCAGCAACGCGCGAATTTGAGCGGCACCGCGGCCCGGAGGCAGGCGCTGCAGAATACGTCGCCCATATCCCAACATGGCGACGCGGTCGCCAGAATAGAGAGCAACCTGCGCCAGGGCGAGCGCCGCGCCAACGGCATAATCCAGCTTACTCAGACCTTTCACGCGCGTGCGAAGCAATCGCCCGGCGTCCAGAACGAGCCAAACCGTCTGGCTGCGCTCGGTTTGGTAGGACTTGCTGATGAGTTTTGCCCGCCGCGCCGTGGCGCTCCAGCAAATGTCGCGCCATTCGTCGGTCTCACGGTATTCGCGCAGGCTCTCGAATTCACGGCCCAGTCCCGGCTGGTGTTTGTGCCTTTTTTCGAGGGCGATCTGGCGGCTGCGAATCAGGTAAATCGTGTCCTTCTTCGATTCCTGAAAATTCGGATAAATCCGGATGCTTTGTTTCAGCGACGCGGTGGCCCAGCGCTCAGCGATTTGCCACACGGTCTGGTAGCGCAAATAGGTGGCGCCAAATTTCATGTCGCCGCGCTCGCGCGGGCATACCGGATAAGTCGCTGTCTGGGAACCTCCCGCTGCCACGCGCACATCGAGTTCAGGTATTTCCTTACGCAACCCCACCGGCACTTCTTCCTGGACTTGCAACAAAATGTCCGATTTCCCGCGGTTCGTGAATTCGAGAGCCGCTTCCGTTGGTTCGCGCAACTGAAGCGCAGTCTGCCAAACCCGGCGCACCTCAATCTCCTCGGGTTTCGGAAGCCTCCGCAGATCCACGGTCCACAGGGCGAGCACGGCGATGTCCCACAGCACCATGCCCAGAAGATATTTCGGAGCCGCCCACATCGGACCGATCCAAACCAGGCCGATCAGCAGCATCAGAAAGAAGCGCCGCCCGAAGGCAATTCCGAATTTCCCGTTTGCTTTGCCGCGCGCCCCAATTGGCGCAGGCGCAAGATGCGACGAACCTGTCATTTGGGAACTTCGACTCCCTTCACAACATCGCGCACCACCTGGTCCGGAGTGACTCCTTCGAGATCCGCTTCCGGTTTCAGCACCAGGCGGTGCCGCAGTATGGGAAGTGCCGCCGCCTTCACGTCATCGGGAATCAGAAAATCACGCCCTTCCGTTGCCGCCAATCCTTTGGCAAACATCATCAGGTTGATGGCCGCGCGCGGGCTGCCGCCAAGGCTAACCGATGGCCAGTTCCGCGTGCGCGCAACCAACTTCACGATGTACTGGAACAATGCCGGCTCCACCTTAACCTTTGCCGCTTCGGCTCTCGCGGCCAGGAGCGATTCGGGCGGAACAGTTTCAAAGTTCACCTTCTTCAATTCGCGCGAGTCGAATCCATTCTGAACATTCTCCAGAATCTGCACCTCTTGCTCTCCACTGGGATAGCCGATGCGGATCTTGGCGACGAAGCGATCAAGTTGCGCTTCAGGAAGGGGATAGGTGCCTTCAAACTCCACCGGGTTCTGCGTGGAAAACACAGTGAAAAATTGTGAAAGCTCGTAACCGGTGCCGTCGATGGTCACTTGTCGCTCTTCCATGGCTTCCAGAAGGGCCGACTGGGTTCGCGGAGGCGTGCGGTTGATCTCATCCACAAGCAAAAGATCGGTGAAAATCGGGCCGCGGTGCAGCGCGAACGAACTCGCCCCCATGTTGAAGACGTTCGCCCCGATGACGTCGGCGGGCATCAGGTCGGGGGTGCACTGCACGCGCTGAAACTTAAGCTGGAAAATATTGGCCAGAGCTTTCACCGCGAGGGTTTTTGCCAGGCCCGGCACGCCTTCAACTAGCGCGTGGCCTCCGACCAACAAAACCAGTAACAAATGGTCCATCGCCTCCTGCTGGCCGACAATTACGCGCGCCAATTGACCCCGCACGTGCCCCGCTAATTCCTGCGCTTGGCTCATTCCAATGGCCTCTTTTCGTTCGACGCCGTCCTCATTTCCAGGCGCGCCGTATAGTCATGAACGTCCCGCACAATTTCCAATGCTTCCGCGTCGCTCAGATCAAGGGTTCGCGAATTGCGGTCCGCGCGCGCCAGTGTCCCCAGCAGCGATTCTTCCTTCCACCCGAGCGTGCGGCTCCCTAACCGCGCAAGCTCCGCAACCGTCGCGTTCGCAGTAAGTCCCAGCTGCCGCATCAATTGAAACCGCAACCGTTGATAAGCCACGCGTACAGCCGTCGGACCGGCGTGTCCCGAGGCATAAAGATCGCCCAACGTGTCCACAAATTCCAGCGGAGAGAGCCGCGAAACTTTTCCTGGCATACGTGTGGTGCCATAGCGGCGTGAATAGGTTAACAGCACGAAAAGCAGCAGCAAACCCAGTTGCGCAAACGCCCATGGAAGCGGGGTTTTGGCCACGTAAGCCCAGAAATCTCCCCGCGCGCCATGAAAATATTCATCCCACAGGATTTGTTTGCCCCTCGTTCCTCCAATGGAATTCAGCAGCAAGGCAAGATTCCCCGGTTCCCGGATGCCACGGTTCGTAAGCGGTGAAGGCGAACCCCACCAGATAATTGTGCCCTTGCCCACGGCGTAGGTCACCACAGCGGCCGTGTCTTTATTTCCATACACGGCAATGTGGTCGACCTGAGGGGGGTGCCAGTCGGTTGGCGCTGCCATGGAAATTTCCGGAGCTCCGGAGGTCAGCGGCGAGGGGAGCACAGCAGGGAAGTGGGTTTCGCCCTCCGCGTCATCGCCCTCCTCGAATTTATGCCCACCCGGAAGAAAGTCCGCCACGTTTTCGCCTGTTGCCACAATGCGGCCGCCGCCATCCAAAAACCGGTGAAGTGCGGCCACGTCTTCGGAAGTGGGTGGCTGCATCGGACTGGCGAGAATCAATATCAGGTTGTCGGGGCCGTTTTCGTTCTCAAGTTCCGCAGGTGGGCGGTCCCAACGCTTGACGTCGTAGCCCAATTCTTCCAAAAGAAGGTAGGCCGCCTGAGCCCCATCCCAAGCTGGGGAGTAGCTCGAAGGAAATCCGGCGCGACCACCACGGCGCGCGGGTGTGAGCAGTGCCGTGGCAAACGCCAATACCAGCACCAGAATTCCCGCGCCCATCAGGATGGAACGGTCGGTGCGATCGAGACCTGCAGGCATCCCATCTTCTCCATTTGCTCTTTAGCGCCCGCCCACTCTACGGCTGAAGCGGGCCGATACCCATACCAAATCAATTCGAAACTGCAGGTAATGGCGCTTAACACACCTTGTTCCTTGGGGTGTTGCTCCAGGAGACGAAGTGATTCGCGTGGCGTTCTGGCGCGATCCGGTGGCAGGATGCGAATATCCTCGAGGTGTGCCACCGATGCCCAATAGGCACAGTGAACCGCCTCCCGGTAATCACCTCGATCGGCGGCTGCCAGCGCTTCCCGCACCCAATGGCGCGCTTCGCTGGGTGTCGGCTGTACTTCCGCCCGAAAGCTCACCCCTTTAGCGGCCTTCGCCAGCCGACCGTAAACCACGTAAAACAGCAAGACCACCGCGAGGAAGATGACGCCCCAAGCAATCGCATTTCCTGTTTTTTCGCTGATGTTCAGGAAACGAAAGAGTTTGCCGATGTGCTCAAGAATCCAGCGTCCGATTCGTGCTCGCAGCAGATCCCAGGTTGAGGGCCCAGACGCGGCCTGAAATTCGGCGCGTTCGAGGATTTTCTTTAGCTTGCCTTCGGCCTCGACGGTATTCGGGAGTGTGGGGGGAAGCGCGAGTTCAGTTGCGTGCTTCTGCATCGCATGCAGTCTTGCTTGCAGCTGTGCCGCCTTAGTATTTTTGGGATCGCGCGCGGCCTCCAGGAGCGCATCGGAAATTTCCTTCATCGGTACCCGGTAAATTCGTTCGCCATCCTTCACCGTCCACGAATCAGGCAACGACCGGCGCAACTCGCGGAGCTTCCTGGGGTCTTTGCTGGCTTCCTCGATACGGGTCAGTTCGCGCTGGTAGGACCGCAGATCAAGCTCGGAGATTCCCGCGGTTGAGGCATTGTCCCCTGCCGGTGTCTGCGCGAAGCAAGGAAGGCACGAAACAACCAATAACACCCAGAAAAGTAATCCTGACCGCATTTCTGGCCTTGCGCGGGCTCGCTTCATTTTGCTCTATTGAGGTTCCAGCGATAGCGGCCTAGGAGCGCTGTCAAGCGAGCCCAGCAGGTGCTGAATGTCGAACCCTTCTTTTCTAACGCGCAAGTTGAAATACATGAGGGAGGCTGAAATTGTCCCAATGGGGCCCACAACCACCTGCGAGACAAACGCCGCCACGTACGAATATACCGTAACTCCGATCGAGGGCTGCTGCTTTGCTACAGCCGCAGTGATGGTGAAGAACATCACCGGAGCCTGCAGGAGCGCGGAGACCACCCACTCCAATACGCCAACCAACAATAGGAGCAGGAACATCTGCCCCGCGTAGTCTTTCGTTAATTCCATGCTTCTTTCCATCGATGCCACCGGTGACTCCTGCTCCACAATGGCAACAGGCACCGAAACGGCCAGTCGGCAGGCAAGGTATATGCCTGGAATGATCAGGAAAATCATTCCCACAAGGGTGGCTAGACCACTCATGATCAGGATGCCGATCACGATCAGGATGCTTCCCTTAGCTCGCGTGTAGGCGTCCAAGATGCTTGTGGGTCGCCCCAAATAGAGATCGGAGACCGCTGAGACCGTCGCTGCATGAGCCACGCCCACCGTCAACAATAACAGTAATCCACCCCCGACCGCGCCCAAGATGATTCCTCCGATTACGCCTGCCGATGGTAGGTTGGATGAACCTCCGGAGGTACTCTCTCGCCCTATCAACAGGGTCCCAAAGTTGAACAGCAACGTTAACAGGCTCGGGAGTGCGGTGATCCCCGCGAACAACAGGAAGTTCTCGCGGTAGAGCGTAAACGTCCGGTCGAGCACCTCCCCGAGCGTCATGGGACGAAGGTCAACGTTGGCCATTGGTTCTCCCGTGTCTACGGAGTTGAGCGCATGCAATCACAATTGTACTTGTTCGGCGAGCCGACAGAAGCGCTGTTTGTAGCCATGGCTGCTGGAAAACAAAGAGGCGGTGCTGATCGGCTGGGGGGAGGATGCAGCACCGCCTCATTCGGGGGATGCGGATCCCTGGGGAGGGATTCCGTTCCCAATGCAAAAATCAACCGCGTACCGTCAAAACCGGACAAGCGGCCTTGGTGACCACGTTATACGCAATGGTCAACGGAACATGACCGGCCAAGCTCTTCCTGGGCTTGGCACCCATCACGATCAGGTCTGCCTTGGATTCCCGCGCGCCAATCAGGATCTCTTCCACGGCTGATCCAAAGGTGACGCGAAACTCCGGTTTGCACCAGTTCTCGGTGCCCGGAGGCATCAATTGTTTCATGCGCACTATGTTGATTTCGCGTTGCCGCGCAACGCTCTCCTCGGTGTAAGCAGCAGCACTCTCAATTACGTGCAACAGCGTGAGGCCCGCGTTGTGTTCCTGTGCCAGGGAGAACGCATGGGCAGCGGCTTTCTCCGCGCCGGGGCCAAAGTCAGTGGCGAACAGGATGTGGCTGAGTTCGATTTCCTTCTGGGTATCGCCCCGTACAGCGGGACCCACCGTCAGGACAGCCGTGCTCGCCTGTCGGAATATCTCTTCCGCTACGGAACCAATCAGGATTTTCTGCACCTTGCCGCGGCCATGGGTCCCGGCAACCACCAGATCGATTTCGTGCTCGATGATCATTTTTTCCAGCGTCGGCCAGACGTTCCCCTCTGCCATCAGGACCTCGTGGGGCACGCCGCGCAGTTTTCCGGAAATCAGGATGTCGGTGATGCCTTCTTCGGCTGCTTGGCGGACTTTCTCGTAAGTAGCCTGGGCGAGTTGGGGTTCGGCAAACTGGAATGGATCCGGAGTGATTACGTGACCTAGATAGATTCTCGCGTCGTAACGCCGCGCGAGTGCAATGGCATACTCCAAAGCCCGATCGGATACTTCAGAGAAGTCGGTGGTGACGAGGATCTTCGTCAGGGATACCCGTTTGCTGATGTCGACTGTTCCTTTTTCCTTCGGTTCCGCAACCTGCGGCATGACTTCCTCCTCAAACCGTTCAGAAATCCCCGTGCGCTGTACACAAATTCAATTCTCAAGTGTGCACGTTCCGTACCAGATAGCACTCCCCTAGTTCATTCCAAACAAAGCGCTTGCGGCCCTTTGTTGGGGGCATCTTCTGGCGGTGAGCAAACTTCCGCAAAATCTGCGTCGAATGACCTAATGGTGTGGGGAAAGAACAATTCGTGGGAGTGTTCGCGGAGCGCATTGGGGAAGAGTTCAGCAAAAACAAGGGCAGCGGCCAGCTAATTCAGAAGCCCGCTTTGCGGGCGTTCGCGGTCGTACCTACGACGCTTTGTTGTAGTCTTGCTGGCCGCTGCCGAACTTTTTATTGTGGGCGTCCCTTTTTCCGACGTATCCTTTCGAGCTTTCACCGCGAGCCCGACCGTCGAAAAAGGAACGCCCACTGCTCAGCCTTTTGACAATCGCTCCATTGCCCAATTGCTGAACGAACTACTGGTATGCATCTAAGATTCCCTTCCTGGGCAGTCTGCTGGTTTCCTAACCGGTTGCAAACAGAGCCCTTGCGGGATGTGCTCCCAGCAGTTCCACGGGCACGACCAGGAGGCATGCGAGTTTTCACTCTCTGGAGGGGGAATCTCACCCAGTACGGTTCGCCGGTCCCCTTCTGACACGAGCTCCTACTGCGAGCTTGTTGGTGCGGCCGGTTCTTCTTCCTCGGAGTGGGACAGTCCGAACTTCTTCATTTTGTAGCGCAGCGCGTCCCGGCTAATATTCAACAGCTTCGCAGCCTTGATCTGGTTGCCGTGCGACTGCTGTAACGCCAATTCCACTAGTGCGTGCTCCACATCCTCAAGCGAAGTGCCACCCTCTGGGATGGACAAGGGAGGCAAGCGGCGCTTCCCGGGCACGGACGGCGCTTCCACGGGAGCAGACAAGGGACTGTCCGCCAGAACGGCGCCGCTTCGGCCACTCGCCACCGAAAACGGCAAATCATCCGGCTTCAACAACTTGCCCTCCTCTAGAATCATGGCTCGTTCCAGGGCATTCTTCAGCTCACGGACGTTACCGGGCCAGTCGTAGTTGAGCAACAGCCGGCTGGTATCCTCGGTCAATCCCTGCACGGATTTGCGGAATTTGCGGTTGTATACAGCCAGGAAGAACTCCACCAGGGGAAGGATATCCTCTTTGCGCTCACGCAGCGCCGGAAGGTAAATCGCAATGATTGCCAGCCGGTAGTAAAGGTCTTGACGGAATCGTCCTTCGCGAACTTCGCGCTCCAGATCGCGGTTGGAGGCGGCGATGACCCGTACTTCTACCTGGATGTCACGCACTCCGCCAACGCGGCGTATCACCTGATCCTCCAGTACGCGCAGGAGCTTGGCTTGCAGAAGAGGAGAGAGCTCGCCGATTTCATCCAGGAACAGCGTGCCGCCATCTGCCACCTCGAATAGGCCTTTCTTCATGGCTTTGGCGTCGGTAAACGCTCCCTTTTCATGTCCGAACAGCTCCGCCTCCATCAGAGTCTCTGGGATGGCAGAGCAATTGATGGCCACGAAGGGCCGTTCGGAGCGGGTGCTGTTATAGTGGATGGCCTTGGCCACCAAATCCTTACCGGTTCCGCTTTCGCCCTGAATGAGGATTGTGGTTGCTTCGCTGGCTGCCACTTTGTTGACAAATTTCATCAGCTCCGTAATTTTCCGGGATACGCCAATGACTTCATGATAGCCCGCCCGGCGACGCACCTCGCCTCGTAGCGTCTCCACTTCGGTGCGCAAGGCGCCGGCTTCCAAGGCATTCTGGAGGGTGACGCTAAGCTCATCGAAATTGATGGGTTTGCTGACGAAATCGTATGCGCCAAGGCGCAATGCCGCCTTTACGTCATCAAGTTGAGGGTCCGCGGTCATCATAATGATGCTGCGGGTTTCCCCAGCCTGTTTTAGTTTCTCGAGAACTTCAATCCCGCTTAATTCGGGGAGGTGTACATCCAGAAGAACAGCATCGACCGTATCATTTTGGAGCGCGCGAATCGCGTCCTCCCCGGTTTCCGCTTCCAGGGTTTCGTAACCGAACTCGACGCACTTTTGCGTCAGCGCCCAGCGGACGAGTTTTTCATCGTCGACAATTAGAATTCTTTTCTGGGCCATCCCTTCACTCTACCACCAATTCAGCAGCCAGCGCTCTTCGGGCCCCTCACCTTCGGCCTTTGAACGGGCAGCCAGAACTTGAATTGTGTACCTTTCCCTGGGGCGCTGCTCACTTCAATCCGGCCACCGTGCGATTCCACGATGCTGTTCGCCAGGGACAGTCCCAGTCCGGTACCCTCGCTGCGCGTAGTGAAGAACGGCTTGAAGATTTTCGGCAAGGCCTCCGAAGAAATTCCCCGGCCGTTATCCGAGACCTGGACAACTACAAACTCGCGGTCCGCAATCAATCCGATGCGCACCTGACCCGCGCCGGAAATGGCCTGTATGCCGTTCAATACCAGGTTCAAGATCACTTGCTGAATCAGCGCCGGGTCGTGCGCAACCGGCGGCAGGGACGGATTCGGTTCGAACAAAACCTGAATCGGTTTCGAGCGTACCTGCTGGCGGGAGAGTAGCACCGCTTGTTCGATGGTTGTGTTCAGGTCGGCGGGATGAAAATCCGGCCGGCGTGGGCGCGCGTAGGAAAGCAGATCATTCAGGATTGCCTGGATATGCAGGATTTCCCGGTGCACGTCGCCTATCACCGCGCGACTGGGGCTATTGGCCGGCAGTTCTTTCCCCATGATGTCCACAACTCCGGCAATCCCCGCGAGCGGGTTACGGATTTCATGTGCCAGCCCGGCGGCCAGTTCCCCCATGGTCGCCAGGTGCTCTGCGCGAGCCATTTCCCGCTTGTGGAACTGCTCAATTTCCTGCCGGTTCTCATCCAGCCGCTCGATCATTTCGTTGAATCGCCGGCCGAGTTCCCCGACGTCATCTCTTCGCTTGGCGAAAGAAACGCGCGCCGTGAGGTCATCGCGGCGTACGCGGGCGATGGTGTCCATCAACTCTTCCAGGGGGCGTTCGATCAGCACCAGCAGCACGGAGAGCAACACGAAACACAACACGATCGCAAAACTCACTGCCGCAATCAGGATCCACTGCACCTCGCGTATCTCCAGCGAGTGCAGAACCGCGAAAATCGCAATGACGCTCGCCACGAGAACCGTGATGATTGGGATGAAGACTTTCCACTGCCACCGGATGCCCGTGGCCCAACGCACAAATTGGGGCAGGTTCATCTGTGTATCACATCAAAGAGCCGCTCCAGACGCAAGTCAGCGTGCGTAATTCCGAACCTCCTCGACGAGCTGGGTCATCTTTCCGGTTCGCATGCTCGGTGAAGGAGAGCAAGTTTTCTCTTTGTGCCGAGGTTCTGCTGCTGGGCATCGAACGGGGCGGAGGATGGACCATGCCACTCGTGCGCATTTCCCTTCGTCAGGGCACATCGGCTGAATATCGCAAAGCCATCGGCGATGGTGTGCATCGTGCCATGGTGGAAACACTGGCCGTCCCGCCCGATGACCACTTCCAAATCATCACGGAGCATCCACCCGATGGACTCGTTCACGACTCGCAATATCTTGGCGTTCAGCGGTCCGATCGCGTGGTGTTTGTGCAAATCACCTTGAGTACCGGCCGGAAGCCTCCGCAGAAGCGTAAACTTTACAAACGCATGGCGGAGATACTAGAGCATTTCCATAAATGATGTAGCTTTACAGGGGCGGGGTATTGTGACAAGCTAAGGGCTATGACGCCCATCCCTGTCTTAGTGCGCCGGCGAATTGTGCAACTCTACGAGCGAGGCAAGAGCA
>JBAVHY010000111.1:0-2960 GCA_049686315.1 Candidatus Acidiferrum sp.
TTCAGAAGTGCAGCACGACTCCGGCGACGCCCTGAAAGTTATTCTGGGTCTGGCTGAAAAACGTCGTGTACACCCAATCGCCTTCGACCCGGAGCGACAACCGCGCCTGGACCCGGAAGTCCACTCCCATCCCTGCCTGGGCCATCAGCGAGTTCCGGCTCACTCCCGCCGTCTGCGGCTGCAGGTGGCTTCCTCCCACCAGCGCGTGTCCCCACGGCTCCCACCGCTGCCGCCTTCCCCCGATGCGGATCCCTCCCGCTCCTCCAAACATTTTCACGTGTTCGTTGGTGTAAATCTCCGGCGCAAACCCGGTCACGATATTTCCTTCCACCGCAAACCAACTGTTCGTGAAATAGGTCAGCGTGGTATTCAGCCCCACCATGCTTGCGCTGATCACATCCGAGCGAAATCGGAAAAACTCCACTCCCACTCCCAACTGCCACCGGTAATCGTCCCGGTCTCCAAAGATGTACCGCGGTTTCGCCGCCGGTGTTGCTGCCGCCGGCCCCGCGCTCGCTTCTCCCGCCGGACTCGCCGGCGCAAAACCCCCCGCCTCGCTCGGCGAAAACAACGTTACCTGTGACGCCGAACTCTCATTGAAACTCGCTCCCGCATTCGTCCGCACGGGCGCCAAACTTTCTTCCTGCGCACCCACCCGGTACGCCGCCACTAGCAGCATCACTCCCATTAGTGCCTTCTTCATACACCCCCCTGCCTCTCCAGCCAGCGCCCTGCGCTTTGCGGTTGGACCAATTTGGGCGGAAGTTGATTATCGCTGAGTTTACTCCCATGTGGAAGCAACGCGGACGAGAATTTTCGCATCAGATTTTCCCGGCCGCATGGGCGCTTTGCCTTGACAGCCCCCACGTTGACAGGCTACACTACGGGGTTTTTAGGTGGCCCCTGGAGCCATCTGGGGGAGGATACGAATGGATAAGAAACGATTGGAGTACTACAAGAAGAAGCTGCTGACCCGCCGGGACGAATTGGTGAAGACCATCACCCGGACGGAAGAGGAAGGCCGCCAGGCCGACGACGACCCCACTGTTGACCTCGCCGACAAGGCTGCCAATTCTTACACGAAGGAATTTCTTTTTGGCCAGACCAGCAGCGATCGCAACATCTTGAACATGATCGACGCGGCCCTTAAGCGCATTCGCGACAATGACTACGGCAGCTGCGCCATCTGCCATGAAGAAATGCAACAGAAACGCCTCGAGGCTGTGCCTTGGGCCAAACACTGTATCGCCTGCCAGGAAAAGTCGGAACAGGGCCAGCTGTAACTCCCACCCGAAGATAGTTTATCCAAAAGGTATATAACGGAAGTAGAATAGAGATGGCTCAGTCCCACTGACTTCCGCCATGTCTACTCCTTCATCCCGCGCATCTCTGCCCCACTGGCTGAAGAGTCTCTCCGGCGCACTCACGAGCGTGTGCTTCCCCGCAGGCTGTCGTCTCTGCGATCAGCTCCTTACGGATGCCCGCCGCCTTCCCCTCTGCGGCGACTACCTCTTCTCCTTCCAGAAAATTCCCCCGGGCAGTTGCGATCTTTGCGGCCTGCCCGGTACGTTTGACCCCGAATTTCCAAAAGCCACTTCCTTCTGCCTCGATTGCCAGCAACGCCGGTTCGCATTTCAGCTGGCGCGCAGCTATGGTTTCTACGAAGGGTCCCTCACTCGAGCGATTCTCCTGCTCAAGCACGAACAAATCCAGCCGCTCGGCGTTTGGTTTGCTCACCGCCTCGCCGAACTGGTTCAAAACGAAGAAGAGCGCCTCGCCGCCGACATCATCGTACCGGTGCCCCTTCACCTGCTGCGCACTCAAGAGCGCGGTTTCAATCAGGTGGACATCTTCGGCCTCCCCTTGGCCAGACGCGCCTCCGGCTACCCTATCGCCCGGTTCTGCTGACGCGAACTCGTCCGCGCCCCGAGAGGCATCTGCTTCGAAGCGAAGAGCGCTGGGAAGCCGTAAGTGGCGCTTTTGCAATGCGCGAGGGACGCCGAGTTGACAATTTACGGATCTTGCTGCTAGATGATGTTATGACCACGGGAGCTACGTTAGACGCGTGCTCTCGTGCGTTACGCGAAGCAGGCGCCGAATCGGTGCTAGGCCTCACCATCGCCCGGGCCGGTCGGCCAGTGAACACCTTCGCTGAGCATTTGTAGTTTGAAGCACTAGCGATGAACGGAAGACGACCAGAGGCCATCGACCCCCGGGGGCGACATTCCCCCGAAGCGGTCGGACCGCTCGCGTCCAACGCTTCGGGGAACATCGCTGGCCGCCTTGTGTCTCCCCTCTCTCCACACCGTGCTTCGTTGATGCAGGAGCCAGTTCTCGTTCTGAACGCCACTTACGAACCTATCAATGTCACCGCCGTTCGCCGTGCCATGGTGCTGCTGTTGAAGGGCGTCGCGCAGGCAGAAGAACTGCATAACGCTGAAGTACACTCTTCCGCGCACTCTCACAAAGTTCCCTCCGTCATTCGTCTCCTGGCCTATCGCCACATTCCGCAGCAAAGCCGCGCGCTTTCGCGAAAGAACATCCTTCTGCGCGATCGCAATACCTGCCAGTTCTGCGGCAAGATTTTTTCAAGTTCGGAATTGACTCTCGATCACGTTGTGCCGCGTTCGCGCGGTGGACGATCCTCGTGGGAAAACCTAGTGGCTTGCTGCTACCGCTGCAACAATGCCAAGGGCGACCGCACTCCGGAGGAGGCAGGGTTGAAGCTGGCACGGCGTCCGCGCCCCTTCACGCTGCACACCTCGCGGCAACTCATGCGGCTCATCGGTCATCGCGACGAGCGCTGGCGTAAATACCTGTTTTATTGAAGTTTACGGCTCTTGCGGTGGTTCAGCGCACCGTTGAAACCAAGAAAAAATCGCTTTACCCCTTTTTTGGGAAACCTTTTCGCCTGTCGTGCATCTAAATCTATAACAACCACTTCGAGGACACACCCCGGG
>JBAVHY010000112.1:0-1824 GCA_049686315.1 Candidatus Acidiferrum sp.
GCTATTGCTCACGGAAGGTTTATGCCTGGCTGCAATTGGCGGCGCTGTGGGGCTGCTCCTTGCCGTTTTGGGCGTTTGGCTTCTTCGCATTTCCTTACCTGCCGCCATCGCGCAGATTGGCCCGATCTCGATTGACCGCCCAGTGCTGCTGTTCACGTTTGGGACGACCTGCCTCATCGCCATTCTTTTCGGGCTCGCCCCTGTCTTGCGCGCCTCCAAGCCTGACGTGAATGACGCCCTCAAGGACGGCTCTCGCTCGACTGGGCTGTCTCTTCATCGCGGATATCGCGGAGCGCTCGTGGTAGTGGAATTCACTCTTGCATTTTTGCTGTTGGTCGGCTCAGGGCTTCTCATCCGCAGTTTCCTGCGCTTGTCCAGTGTCGTTCCCGGTTTCGAATCCACGAACGTGCTCACCGTCAACACCGACCTTCCCATGACAAAGTATTCCACCAATCAACAGCGACGGGCCTTTTTCCTGGAAATACTCGATCGCCTTCGCGCTCTTCCCAGCGTGCGCTCCGCGGCAGTTGCCACCCAGCTTCCCTTTGCAGGTCGCTGGGGATCTACTGCGTTCCTCGTTGAAGGCCAGCCAGAGCCTCCACCTGGAACCATGCCCACGGTTCTCAGCAGCGAAGTCAGCCCGGATTATTTTCAGACGATGTATATTCCTCTCATCGCCGGGCGCTCCTTCACTTTATCTGAGCTTGAGCTTGGTTCAAACGTGGTAATCGTCAGCGACGCGTTTGCCCGGCGCTTCCTTCCCGGTGGTTCGCCAATGTCAAAACGCATTCAGTTTGCCGCGAATGGCCTTATCCCGAATGCTCCCTGGAGCACAGTTGTTGGCGTCGTGGGCGACGTCCGTAATGCTGGACTCGACCATGCTTCCGATCCCTTGGTCTACTTTCCCTACTCCGGCAAAATATATTCCAAATTCGCTTCCGTCGTCCTGCGAAGCGACCAGGACCCGCGTCGCCTCATATCCCCGATTCGCGCTCAATTCTCGGCCGTCGATCCTGCGCAGCCTGTGTTCGACATTGCCACCATTAAACAGCGCATCGACGACTCCATCGAGACCCCGCGCTTCTATATGACGCTGCTCACTCTGTTTGCTGCGCTCGCCTTGCTCCTCGCCAGCGTAGGCATTTACGGTGTCATTTCCTACTTTGTCTCGCAGCGTACCCATGAAATCGGCATTCGCATGGCTCTCGGCGCGGTATCTTTCGACGTGCTTCGCCTGGTTCTTGGTCAGGGCCTGGTCATGATTCTCCTCGGCTTGACCCTTGGGCTTGGCGGTTCCTTGCTTCTTACCCGCTATCTTGCGAATCTTCTTTTCGGCATTAGCCCAACCGATCCGTTCACAATCATCTGCGGGGCTACCCTGCTCATTACCATCGCACTCGCCGCCTGTTACGTCCCAGCCCGCCGTGCAGCACGTGTCGATCCACTCGTCGCCCTCCGTTACGAGTGAAGGGCGAATCCGTCGTCGCATGAGTTTCCACTCTAAGGATACGAGGAATTTGGAGGTTTCGGAATTCTGACCTTACCGATTGCACGTGGTTCGTTGATTTCCATCGACGCGGGAAGCGCCAAATGTGCCTCTAAGCCCGATGTTTCTTCCACAACGGGACTTCGCGCTCGTGTAGGCGCATGCCTTCCGGCTAAGCTGTCATCCGTCATGAGGCCTTTCCCGATTTAACCCCCACATTCCGTGACAAACTCGACTCAGTTCTCGACAACTCCTGAAACTGGGGCAATCCTTTCGAGGAAGTTACTTCCTAGGCCGCTCTGCCGCCCTGCGAAGTTCCGTCAACCCTTCCAAAGTTC
>JBAVHY010000113.1:0-4212 GCA_049686315.1 Candidatus Acidiferrum sp.
GTCCAAGAGAGTAGTGACGGGGAGAGGCGTGAAGACCAAGAATGGGGCACACGCAAGGCGAAGGAGGAAGCGGATCCCCTGCTGTGCTCGGATGACAGACTACTAAAGAAGGACCTTAGTGGAACAGCTCGGCGCTGGAGAGATAGCCGATATTGCCGCCGCTGCCGGCATACTCTCCCGTAACCAGGACTTCCCCGTCGGTCAGCAAGACGGCTGTGTGTTCCCTGCGGCCGGTGTTCAGGCTGCCCGTAACCGTGAATTTTCCAGTCGAGGGATTGTACAGTTCTGCGGTCGCCAAGTGAGCAGCGCCGCCAGCGACGAGCACCTGTCCGTTGTTCAGCAAGGTGGCCGTGTGGTCGTACCGCCCGGTGTTCAAGTTCCCTGTAGAGATCCATTTTCCGGTCGCGGGGTTATACACTTCGGCGCTGGAAATATACGGGAAGATAAAATTGCTGTTCTGGCCGCCGGCAACCAGGACCTGTCCGTTGCTCAACAGAGTTGCGGTGAAGATTTCGCGAGACGTCTTCATGCTCCCCGTAGGAGTGAAGGTTCCGGTCGAGGGGTTGTACAGTTCCGCGCTTGTCAGGTAACTGCCCGCAGAGTTGACGCCGCCCGCAATCAGGACCTCGCCGGTAGGGAGCAGAGTCGCCGTGTGCCCAATGCGCGGCGTATTCAGACTTCCCGCGAGGCTGAAAGTTCCGGTCGAGGGATCGTACAATTCCGCGGCGGAATTGAAGCCACTGGAATTAGACCCGCCGGCAATCAACACCATGCCATTGTCCAGCAGCGTCGCGGTGAAATCTGTATACAACCCGCCGCAGTGCTGTTCATTCATGCTCCCGGTAAGGGCGAAAGTTCCGGTCGAGGGGTCGTATAGCTCGGCGCTGGCGAGGCAGAAATATTGCGTGCCGGAGTTCGAGAAGACAGCGTATTCGCCGCCGGCGATCAGAACTCTTCCATTTTGCAGCAGCGTCGCTGTGTGCTGAGCTCGCCTGTTCTGCAAGTTGCCCGTCGGGCTGAATGTTCCCGTTCCGGGGTTATACAGTATCGCGCTGCCGAGGCCAGCCGTACCCCTCTGATTCCCGCCCGCGACCAGAACTTCTCCATTGTCCAGCACTGTTGCCGAGTGAAACGCGCGTTGCGCCCCCATGCTCCCGGTGAACGACCAGGTTTGCGCTTGCACGTTCAAGCCGGCACAGAAAATCGTCGCAAGTAAGCATACACATCCGAGGACACTTCTTTTTCTCATAGGATTATCCTTTCGATTTTGTGCGCAACGAGGAATCTGCCTTTTGCCACTCGCGAAACGGGAACCTTCACCAGCCAGGCCGCGTGGATGCTATTCGAATGGACGGGCATGTGCTTGCGCAAGCTCAACCAATTTGTAAACTTGGCGTAAACGTTTTGTAACTACGTGCGCGCGACGCATTGTCCCTAGCATCGTGAGGGATTAGCCCTCGGCTAACGCGGGAGTGCGGCGCCGGCTCCACAGCGGGAGGCCGGAAATCAGGGCCGCGGCGTAGAGCGCGAGCGCCAGCAGATAGAGGAAGCGGAACCCGAAGTACATGGAATTGTATTCCAGGATGCCGCCGCACATGGCGCCCAGCAGGTTCATGGACATGACGCTGGAAATGCGCGATTGAGCGGAGAGTAGCGTGGAGAAAACAATGCCGGAGAAAAAGAGCGGGCAGGTAAGCACCACAGCCGTTCCGATTCTTCCGAGAGTGGTGGAAGGCAGTCCCCCTGCCTTGGCAATCCACAAACCGGCCACGAGGCTGGCGAACAAAAACAGGTAGGACACGTACGGACTGATGATTCGAAACCGTTGCACGATGGCATTCGCGAAAAACGCCATCACCAAAATGCTGGCAATGGCAATGGCGATAACTTGCCACGTGTTTCCGAAGGTCAAGCCCATTTCCGTAATGGCCTTCGTCTCCACCAGCATGAACCCCGCGCCAAGGAAGAAGAAGGGGAGCTGGGACATCGCCGGGCGCTCGCGAAAGAAGCTGGCATAGAGCACAAAGGAAAGCAGAAGAATCATGCCAAGCACCACGAGGTAGGAAACGGGATATACACGGTGGGGCATATAGAAGAAGGGCCAGTCGTCGGTGGACACATCAGTATTGATACCCGAATCGCGATAGACGGCGGTGCGCTCTGCCGCGTTCGATCCGGACAAGACCGCGGGGGGAACGGACAGGCCTCCATTTTTGGACTGAGCGAAAGTCACAGCGCCTTCCGCTCGAGAGACTATGCAGACTGGTTCCTTCCCATCGAAGGCTTGCTTCATCATTAAGTAGATCTTGGTGCCGAGATCGTCGTTGAGAACGCTGAAGGAGAGGGAAAGAACACCGTCCTCTTTAAGGCGGGAGCGTGCTTCTTGCAAGCCTTCGACGGTGTAGACGAAGGAGTCCAGGCGGACACTCGAAGCCTGACTGAGCAAGGTGTGTGAATCGAGCAGGCCGTAGACGATCAGGTCGTAGTGATCCGTGGTGGTGCGGAAGAAGGAGCGTGCATCGTTGACGATGGGGCGAACGCGGGGGTCGTCGTAGGGGCGCTCTGGATGATTCAGTTTGCCCGCGAGAAGGATAGCGGGGTCAATCTCAATGGCGTCCACATGCCTGGCTCCGGAACGCAACGCGGCGGCAACGTCATTACCGCTGCCGGCTCCGACGATCGCGATTTCGTTGCGACCGGGATGGATGCGGTAGGCAAGATCGTAGTAGTCGCGAATGGGTTGGAGATCGGGATCAGCCGCGGCCTCGACAGCGGGGCGCGAGAGATTGCGCACTCGCTGATAATAGTGCCCGGCGGCGCGGATGAGCATCAGGCCGTCTTTGCCATAGCCGATTTCAAGTTGCTGATAGGGAGAATAGACCTTGTTCCAAAGAGGATTTACGGGCCAGGTAAGTGGCAGCAGGGCAAGCATGGTAAAACCCATGCCAAGAAGAAGCGTTTTAGGAGCGCGCACCAGGAAGAACAACAGGGTCATAAAGGCGAGGCCGAACCAGATGACGGGCGGCGTCCAGAGAAAGGAAACCAGGAATATCGCTGAGACGCCCAATACGCTGCCCAGCAGATTCAACCCGTAGGCGGAGAGTTGAGTTTTGCGTTCCATGAGCTTTCCGCAGAGTTGGCCGACGGGAATAAAGGCAAGGGCTGTGAGAAGAAAAACGACGGAAAGAAGCAGGTAGATCACTCCGACTTGCTCGAGAGTGGCAGTCCAGCCCATGTTGAGCTGCTCGCGAAACGGGATGGCTTCCAGGCTGTAGGGACGATTGGGCAAGCCGTAGCGCAGGCCGATGAGAAAGGCAAACTGCCAGGCAAGGAGCGGAAGAGTAAGTATCAAGGGAATGCCGTCTTTATTACGAGAGAGGGCGTAGCCGAGGCCCAGGCCGGCGAAACAAGCGAGCAGGCCATAGTTTTTGTAGAAAGCAAAAAACTCGAAGATAGTTCCCTGCCAGCGGATAACTGCCAACTCCAAAAAAAGGCCGAGCGCGGCGGAGGAGACGACGCCGATAGAGAGGAAACGCCCGGAAATGCTTTCCAGAAAGGTGGACTGGTCCAACGCGAGTTTGACGAGGTGAGGTTCAAGCTTCAACAGCAATCGGTAGAAGCCCGCGAGTACCGCCAGCGCTACAGCGCAGTAGACAACAATCCAGAGAAATGGCTCAGGAGTCTCCGATACGGCGCTGAAGTTTGGGGGACTGGATTTATAGGCGAGGAGAGGCAGAACAAGGCTTCCTGCAAAAGCGAGAGTAAGAAGATAGCGGAACGATACGAGCAGAGGAGGCGCTTCGATGACGTTGCCATCCGGCCGACTGGGGTCAAGATTTGGTTCGCGCGTGGAAACAGGGGCAATCGTCGAATCAGCGGCGCTGATAGCCATAGGATTCCATGATCCCACGGAGGGGAAAGCAAGTTGGGTTGGAATTGAGAATGGGCGTTCCTAACGGACAATAATCATTCGGGTGTTGTGGCGAGGCGAACAGAAAACATGAAGCTAAACAGACGTGTGTCCGATGCATCAGACCATCAGACAGTGGAGCAGCCGACAAGGGGCCGAATGTCGGCGACCGAGGCTAGAGCATTTCCATAAATGATGTAGCTTTACAGGGGCGGGGTATTGTGACAAGCTAAGGGCTATGACGCCCATCCCTGTCTTAGTGCGCCGGCGAATTGTGCAACTCTACGAGCGAGGCAAGAGCA
>JBAVHY010000114.1:0-2812 GCA_049686315.1 Candidatus Acidiferrum sp.
CGCGAAGGAGTCGGACTTTGTGTTTCCTTCGATGAGAGCCCAAGGGCGGAAACCGCTCTGCTCTTCCGTATTCGTCGCCGATTATCTGCGTCCGGCCGCAAAGAAAGCCGGAGTGCCGATCCAGGACGGCCAGAGGTTCGGGCTTCACAATCTTCGCCACTCACTCAGCAACTGGCTGGTGAACAAGGCGAAAGTCGAACCCAAGACCGTGCAGGGAATCCTGCGTCACAGCAAGATACAGACGACGCTCGATCTGTACACTCAGGAAGACAGCGACGAAACGCGGGCCGCGCAGGGCGAATTCCTCTCCGCCGTGGGGATGAGCACTACGGTGAACTGAAAGTTGTGGGTTGGATTGTGGGTTGGAGTTTCCGGTGTCACGTCCGGTAACTCCTTGAAAAGAAATGGCGGGGACGACGAGACTCGAACTCGCGACCTCTGCCGTGACAGGGCAGCGTTCTAACCAACTGAACTACGTCCCCAACCGTGGAATCAACAACTTAGCTTAAAATCTTGCAAACAAGGGGCTTGCAAGATTTGCATACAGCGCACTGTTCGCTTGCGGTGCATACGGTAGCAGCTGCCCCTGCCAAAACCGCCAATAAACCGCTAATAAGAATTCGTGTGCTCATGCGAGCTTTATCCTAACACAGATGTTGCTAGAGGCGAAGCCGAGTCCAATGAACCTTGACGCGATCTGCGAGACTCCACGACCTAGCTTCAAGGCGCGGCTAAACGAAAACTCTAATCCGGGGCACCTTAATAGGCTGCAGCTACAGCGGTCCAGGGAACGGTTGTCAAAAATAGGACACAGCCAACGCTAGGAGCAAACGCAAGAATCAGCGGAAGGATACCTCGGATGAAACAGAAAATGATCCGAGGCTCAGGACATTTTCTGTGGATTCGCCCGTTTCGCCCGCTCGATCAGCCCGGCAAGAAAATCCAATCAATCGACCGGCCTTGATCAAACATGCCTCGCGCGGGCCGGGTCTGAACATCAGGTAACCTGACACCGTCTCGAAATCCCGCTCGCTCGAGTGCAGTTGCAGCTTCACCTTCCGCAGCGTCCAAATTCAGGTCGCCGGCAATCAGTCTCGTGCTGTTCTTGCTCGCTGAGCCGGCATCATTCGTGCGGCTCGGAAAGGCCTGCAAGCGCCGAGTCTTGGTTAGCGACAGAACTTCCGGTTGTTTGCAGTGCCACAGCCGCAGTGGTTTGTTGGATGCCTTGCACTAACGTCTCCTTACTCAAGTCGGCCTCAGGCCGCCACGGATCTCTCGTCCTTTGGCCTTGCATCGAGGACGAAACTGCCTGGGAGTGTTCCATCCGCCGTAGGCGATGCAAACTTTCGGTAGATGACACGCAATGCGGCGACCAACGGCACTGAAAGATAGATCCCGACGATTCCGCCGACCGCACCGCCTACCATTAAGGTGAAAATTGCGAGCAAGGGGTGAATTTCGAGTTCGTGTCCCATGACCCGCGGCGCAATAGCGTAGTCCATCAAAATTCGCCAAACAGCGAGTAGCGCTAGCATCCATAACCAATGCGAGTGAGTGAGGACGCCCGCAGTCACGATCGTGGCAGCTGCAGTCATCCAACCGACCACTGGAATGAATTCGAGAATTCCCGCGAGAATTCCCAATGCAATTGCCCTCGGAAATCCCAACAACAGCATCGTCAACGAACAATAAAAGAGAGATAGTCCGCCAAGGATCACCTTTGCCCGGATGTAGCGCTCCAACATGAGGTGCAACTCGCCCGCCAGCGACTCCAAGGCACCGTGATTTTCTTTTGTAGCCACCAGATGAATGATCTGATGGGCCAGCTTTTCGCCGTCACTCAAGAAAAAGATTGCAAGGATCGGAATCACCAGGATCCCGGCGAAAACCGCCGGCCCAGCCTGTTCCACGTCTCCCAGAGCGCCCTCGATCTTCGAGCGGTGACGCTCGAGCAAGGCCCGAATCTGATCGGCGCGTTCATCGGCCCAACCGAGGTTATTTCCGAGGTTGTTCGCAATCTCTCGGGAAGAACCGGTGTTCGCCAGCGTCGGGATTGCCGAGAGAATCCGGCCGGCATTCTTGCGAAATTCCGGAACGAGACCGTGAGAAAGCAGCACGGTCACGATGATGATCGCAAGATAGGCTTCCAAAACATGGGGCCCTCTCAGATTTCTGAAAAAGAGAGAGTTGCGCTGCAAGAATCGGACAATCGGGTTAATCAGATAGGCGAACAGAATCGAGAAAGTGAAGATCACGAACACGCCGCGGGCGACATAAACGATCGCAAGCACAACGGTGAAGAGCAGAATCGTGCAGAGTACGCTGATTGTGCGGCGATCAGGGAATACCATATAGACTCCAGAGCGCAGTAGCCTACGGCGCTTCGACCAGCACGAGTGACATATCGTCGTCCGCGGGGCCGTTCCTCCAGGCCGCGACGCGGTCCACGATTTCACCGCGCATTTCCGCGAGAGGCAGCCTCGACGTCTCCCGCATAATCTCGCTCAAACCTTCGACGCCCAGCATGTCACGCTTCGCATTGAAGGATTCGGTGAAACCGTCCGAATAAATTACGACCCGGTCGCCGGACGCAAGTTGTAGTTTCGTGGACGCTTCCACGGCGACGGCATCCGGCAGCAGACCGAGGAGCGCGCTGCGGGACTCCACTAGTTGCGGCTTCTCTCCCGGATGAACGACCATCGCGGGCGGATGGCCTGCGCCAGCGAGTTCGAGCGTCCGCGCATCCCGGTCGAGGCGGGCGGCGCCGACGGTGAAAAAAAAAGAGGAGCTGCCCAGGCCCTGCATCGCGAAA
>JBAVHY010000115.1:0-18821 GCA_049686315.1 Candidatus Acidiferrum sp.
GTGAGCCGATGCGTGCGTGCTGGGCCGCGACGCTTCTTGTCCTGGTTCGACCATCTCCAGCTTCCTGCGCCACTTGTAGAGGCACCTCGGTCGTACCCCGAGTTCTCGAGCTAACTCACCGACGTCCTCACAAGTCTCCATGCGTTCGACAGCCCTTCGTTGAAACTTCCGGGAGTATCGCTTCCTCTTCACTGTGTTCCTTTCCCGGAAACTGTGCCCTATTTTTGTGTGTCAGTTCAAGGGTTCACTCCATTCGGTTTCTGACTCTGCAGTATCTGGGACAGTTCATTGAAAATAAAGAAGTAAGTGGTCGGGGCGCCGAGATTTGAACTCGGGACCTCCTGCGCCCAAGGCAGGCGCGCTACCAGGCTGCGCTACGCCCCGACCGACGACGTCTTTATTCTAGCAGTTCAACGCCCTTGCGCCCATATGCCTGTGCTTCCCCTATTGTGAGTGGGGAGGGGGAATTCGCGTTCCGTGTTAGGTTGCGCTACCATCAATGTAGTAGACCCAAATGCCAGCTCAATCCATCGCTTGCGAAAGGACATCTCGATGAATCGGGCATTTCTCGCTTTTCTACTGGGCACACTCCTGCTCCTGACGGGCGCATGCAAATCGAAGACGGAAGACAAGGATGCGATCCGTGATGGGGTGATGAAGCACATCGCATCCATGAACGGCCTGAACGTGAACAATATGACGGTCGTGGTCACGCAAGCCACCATCAATGGCGACAAGGCCAAGGCTAGCGTCGATATTCGCGCAAAAAACGGTGATCCGAGCGCGCCCGCGATGCAGGTCACTTATGATTTGCAAAAAGAGGGGGAAGAGTGGGTCGTCCTGAAGGGCCTGCCCAGCGGTGGCATGCAGCACCCCGCTCCGGGCGAGATGCCGCCTCCGGGCAGCATGCCCGGCGCTGGCCAGATGCCTGCGAACCATCCGGACTTCAATTCGATTTTGAAGACGTCGCAACCTCCCGCTCAGCAGCCACCCCCCCAGCAAGCGCCGGCGAAGCAACCACCCGCGCAGCAGCCATATCCGCCGAGCGGGAAGCCGTAGAGAGGAACAGCGGATATCAGTTATCAGATATCCGATATCAGGAATCGGGAAAGAAAGGCCAGATGTCCGCGGCCTGTTTTGTTCTTTGTGGCTTCCCGGTCGCTGATAACTGCTACCTGATATCTTCCCTCGCCTAAAAATCCTGTAAATCGTCTGTTGGCAGAGCCACACGCACTGCATTCAGCACCGCGAACAAGTCGATCAACTCTTGTCCCACAGCGCCCCAGATCGGCGGCAGGTGGCCGAAAGCCGCGGCAATCATTCCAATCATGCTCGCGGCCATACCCCCGATCGCGCTTTGCAGTGCGATCCGCCGCATGCGCCGTCCGATGTGCATCAACTCGTCGATTTTCTCCAGTGCGGTCTCCAGCACCACAGCATCAGCGGCTTCCGTGGTGATGTCGTTCTGCGAACCGAACGCCACGCCCACCGTGGCGGCCATCAACGCGGGAGCATCATTGATTCCATCGCCCACGAAGAGCGTGCGCGCCTTTGCGGTTTCTTTTTTCACGATAGCCACTTTTTCTTCCGGGCTTTTCCCCGCGTGCACTTCCGTGATCCCCACACTTTCGGCGAGGTACTTCACCTCCGATTCACGGTCACCGGAAACGAGCATTACCTTGCCAACGCCGTGCTTGGGCTCGAGGTGCTGGATAAAGGAGGCGCTGTTTTTGCGCGGGGCATCGTGAAAACGGATCGCCGCAGCATACCTTTCGTCGATAAACACAAGACACTCCAAGCCACCCTCGAGTGGTGGCAAGGGGAGCTTCTGCCCTTGCACCTTCTTTCGCCCGGTGATTTGAACTACATGGCCTTCGATCGTGCCGCGCAATCCCTCCCCGGGCCGCTCGCTGATTTTTTCCACCGGCAACACGGCGATTCCCTGATGCTTTGCTTCCAGAACGATCGCGCCCGCGAGTGGATGCTTCGAGTACTGCTCCAGGCTGGCCGCCAGTTGCATCACCTGAGTAAGATTGAAACCCGCTGCGCAGAGTACTTTCGTGAGAGTGGGCCTGCCGTAAGTCAGCGTGCCGGTTTTGTCGAAGATCAATGTTTGGCACGTCTCGATTTGTTCGAGCACCGCGGGATTTTTGATGATGATCGCGCGCCGCGCGGCCAGCGAAATCGCGCCAATGATCGCGGTCGGAATGGCCAGCAGCAACGGGCAGGGCGTGGCAATCACGACCACAGAGAGAAAGCGCTCCGATTGGCCGCTTAATAGCGCCGCGGCAGCGGCCACGCTCAGTGCGAGCGGCGTGTACCATGCGCCAAGTTGATCTCCCAAGCGGCGCAGCTTTGGACGCTCCTGCTCCGTCTGGTGCATCACTTTCATGATTCGCGCGTAACGCGAATCTTCCGCCAACTTTTCGGCGCGAATCACCAGCAGGGAATCCCCGTTGATCGCGCCGGAGATGACCATCGAACCCGGAGTTTTCGAAATCTCGTAGGGCTCGCCGGTGAGGTAAGCTTCATCCATTACGCCGCGGCCTTCGATTACGCAGCCATCCACAGGGCAAATCTCGTGGGGCAGGACGGTGAGTTCATCGCCAATGCGGATGTCCGCCAGTTTCACATCGATCAAGCTGCCTGCTTCTTTGCGGTGGGCGACATTCGGCATGCGTCTTGCCAGCGCGTCCAGCACCGACGACGCCCGTGCCGTGGCAAAACCTTCGAGCGCCTCGCCACCAGAGAGCATCAAGACCACGATTGCGGCGACCAGATATTGTCCGAGAATTACGGCGGTGAGGATCGAAATGCCGGCCAGCAGGTCCGAGCCGAAGTCGCGCTTCACCAGTTTCTTCAGCAATTCCCACAGGAGTGGCGTGCCCGCAAACAGCGCGGCAAATAGAGGCAGGTTGGAAGTGAGAGCAGGGAAGTGCAGAGAGTACTTAAGGACGACATGCAAAATTATTGCAACAAGCGTGAATCCGGCGATGTACGTCTCTTTGGAGGGAACAATACCCGGCCTCGGCGAAGCCGTCATTGACTCAATTTATCTCACAGCTTCTCGTCGGAGTCAAAGATGCAACGTTTTTGCGACTGGAAAGTGTTTCAGAGTGTTTTGTCTTTCGAGTAGCAAAGCTGCTCAAGGTTGCACTCGGCGCACTTGGGTTTGCGGGCAGCGCAGATGCGACGGCCATGCCAGATTAGCTGGTGAGAGAACTTGATCCATTTTTCTTGCGGGATGACGGCCATCAGATCCTGCTCGATTTTCTTCGGGTCCTCATTGCGGGTCAGGTCGAGGCGCTGCGATAGACGAATCACGTGGGTGTCCACCACCACGCCGCTTGCGATTCCATAGGCTGTGCCGAGCACTACATTGGCGGTCTTTCGCGCAACGCCGGGCAGGGTCAGGATTTCGTCCATCGTGCGAGGCACTTGTCCGCCGAAAATTTCCACGATGGCCTTGCTCGCGCCCATAATGGATTTCGTTTTGTTGCGGAAGAACCCTGTCGGGCGAATTTCTTTCTCCAATTCCGCCGGGGAGGCGTGCGCAAAATCTTCCGGCTTCTTATATTTCTTGTACAGTTCCTGCGTGACCTGGTTCACGCGCACGTCGGTGCACTGTGCGGAAAGAATCGTCGAAATCAGCAACTGAAACGCGTTTTCATGTTTTAGTTCGCAGTCCGCGTCCCGATAGGCCTCATCGAGCTTCGCCAGAATCGTCGCCACGCGCTTGGGATCAGTCCCCGCCGCTGCAGCCTTCTTGACAGCGAGTTTCGCGGACTTTGACTTTCTCACTGCTTTCTTTTTGCTTGTGCCTGCTTTCTTCTTCGCCGCCATCTCTCCCTCTTCTCGATGCCCTCTGCTTACGCCTACGATTTCTTATACAGTGTGCTCGAACTATCAGTTGAGGTCCTTCGCCCATCTTTGTCGGATGCGCTCAGGATGACACCCACACTCGTTGCTTGTAGCAGTTTACATTCAGCAAGCGGGTAATTATCGCTGAATCTATTCCAGCACTTCCATCAAACGGCGAAATGCTTTGCCTCGATGGCTGTGCTGATTCTTTTCTCCCGGATTCAATTCCGCAAACGATTTCCCCAATAGAGGAAAGAAGAACACCGGATCATACCCGAAACCACCGGTCCC
Organism: Candidatus Acidiferrum sp.; assembly: GCA_049686315.1. Classification (GTDB taxonomy): domain Bacteria; phylum Acidobacteriota; class Terriglobia; order Acidiferrales; family UBA7541; genus Acidiferrum. The sequence continues at coordinate 4,153 of JBAVHY010000115.1, forward strand.
GCGCGGCGCATCCAGAATTTCTCCATCGACTTTTCCAGAAATCACCGCCAAGCATCGGTTCCGCTGTGCCATGGCGATCACGCAGACAAAGAATGCCGCTCGATCCGCGCCGTTTCTCCCACGTAACTCCGCCAACAATTTTGAATTTCTCTGTTCGCTGCTTGCCCCCCGCCCCGCATAGCGCGCGGACAGCACGCCCGGCGCGCCTTCCAACGCGGGCACCACCAGGCCGGAATCGTCAGCAAAGACCACCTCCTCGCAATGCTTCGAGTAGTACAGAGCCTTACCCGCCGCATTTTCGGCAAACGTGGGCGCGTTTTCTCCAAACTCCGGCAAGCTGGCGAATCCCTGCAATAGCTCCAACGCAAGGGCATGACCCGCCGCCAAAACCTGAAACTCTCTCAACTTGCCCGGATTTCCTGATGCGAGGACCAGTTTTCGCGGGGCTTGCGCTTGACTCATCGGCCGCCCAGAAATTTTGCCGGCAGCACCGCGCGCTGTTCCTCGCCTAAGCGGCGAATTCCTGCTGCGGCGAGCGCCAGCAAGTCCTGCATCTCCCCGCCGGAGAACGGGCGGCCCTCGGCGGTTGCCTGAATCTCCACAAAATCACCACTCCCGGTCATGACCACGTTCATATCAACTTCCGCGCGCGCATCTTCCTCATAGCAAAGATCCAACAGCGACACATCGTCCACAATTCCCACGCTCGTTGCCGCCACGGAATCTATGAGCGGCGAACTTCGCAGCATGCCAGCCGCCACCAGCCGCTCCATGGCCAGGGCCAGGGCCACAAACGCGCCGGTGATCGAAGCTGTTCGCGTTCCGCCATCCGCCTCGATGACGTCGCAATCGATCCACACAGTTTTTTCGCCGAGCGCTTCCTGGTCGGTCACCGCGCGCAAGGATCGCCCGATCATCCGCTGAATTTCCAGCGTGCGTCCAGACTGCTTTCCGCGCGTGGCCTCGCGCGGGGTGCGGTCCTCGGTGGCGCGCGGCAACATGCCATATTCGCTGGTCACCCAACCCTTACCTGAGCCCTTTAGGAAGGAGGGAACGCCGTCGTCCACTGTCGCGGTGCAAATCACTCGGGTTTTTCCAAGTTCGATCAACACACTACCTTCGGCCTGGGAGATGAAGTCCGGCATGATCTTCACTTGACGTATCTGATCCGAGGTGCGTCCGTCGCTTCTCAATCGCCCTCCTGACGTGCTGCCGAACTCACGGCCACTCTGCGATCACCGCTTCGCCGCACCTTTGACACTCTCAAATGCGCGTTTGATCGGCGCGGCAATGATGGAAACCGGAGAGGATGTAAGCGATGCCGGCGCCTCCTTCATACTCACTTGGAACGGCCGCGTCAAATCCAAATGCCCGGCGAGCGTATCCACTTCCTGCCCGTGAATCAGGATTTTCAGCCGTTGCACCTGGGGCACATTGGCCTCCAATGTGCGCGTGATGGAATCGACGGCCAACTGCTCACTTTGAATCCCGGAGGGGATGGCATTCGCCATAGCTTCGGAAAAGTCCGCCACGGCGGTGCCGTTGGGCAAAATATAAAACGCCAAGAGCGCGGCATCCGGTGGCAGCGTGCGCGCTTCGGGGTCGACCGGTCCGGCCAGGAGGGTATTCAGAATCTGCTTGGCGCGCAGCACCGGGTCTCTTGAGAGGGGCAGTTCCACGGTCACGGGCTCGAGCGAGCCATCTGCCCCGATCGATCCCCAGAACATTTTGGCTTTCACCATGGGATCGCCGCTGGTAGCAGGTGCCGGCGGCAACAGTTCGCGGCGCGCTTGCGCAGCGGTCTCTTCGGTCAGTTGCTTGGCTCTGTTTACCTGGCGTCGCAGGACGGGGAAGTACAAGGCCGCTGCAAGCACCGCCACCAGCAGGCCTACAACCAGCCGGATTTTCCAGTTCGGGCTCATGGCTTCACACCCGGGGCGGTTCCGGGCATCATCGGCAGTACGTAAGATGGACGGAAGGTCCCCACTCCGTGGGCAACGGCTTCAGCAACCCCCGGGATCATGCGGTCAAGCTCCGCGCGATCTCCCACAGAAACACTGGAGATTTCAACGGCAATCGCCGGGGCGGCGGTGGTGCGAAGTTGTCGGACTGGGGCAACCTGAGCCGACGCGGGAGAGCCTTTGAAGCGCTTGGCGAGTTCTGCTTGCACCATGTCTCCCAGCTTATGGCTGAGCTCTACAAAGGGTTCTTGCGCCCGGTCCCACGGAATCAAACCGGTAGTTTCGTTGGGGGCTGGCTGGTCCGGAGTTACGTAGGTGCGCACTGTTCCCGCCAAGCCTGTAGAGGCGATATGCAGGGTGATGAAGACAGCGCCGCGCTGCGCATTGGCCCGTGCCGAGCGATCGTCAAAAGACGGGTTCTCGTTGCCGTCGCGCGTCTGGATCACCTGAAAACCTTGCTCTTCCAGCGCGCGCTTAAGCTGCACAGCGAACTGCAGAACCACATCGCTCTCGTGGATGCCTTCGGTGCCGCGCGCACCGAGATCGGTTCCACCATGAGGGGGGTCAAGCACGACAATGTTCAAGCCCACGCTTGGAGCCGGATTCGGGGCAGATGCTGGCAACTGGCTGGCGGCAGGGGACTTCACGGCGCTCGGCGCCGCCATTGACGAACTGTGGGGCGTCGTCCGCGGAGTGGAGGGTGTGTGAGACTTGGCCCAGGGGCTACCCCAGAGAGTAACAAGGCCGACTGCCAAGCTCAGAACGGCGCCGAGCACAAGTTTAGCTCTTCCCTGTCCTTGGAGTCTCACGTGCAGCAGGATACCAAATCTCTCCGCCTTCCCGCTGTGTCTCGACAGATTCCACCTCGAGAGTGAGACCTAAAGCCAGCAGTACCCCAAAACAAAAGCACCCGATCCTTATAAGCGGGGCACTCCGAAAGAAGGTTGAGGAGCGGTAAAGTTAGCTTCGCGGTTAAGCCGTCTCGGAGGTTTCCAACGCCGAGCCGGCCGTGGGCCGGGGCACCGCCAGCGCCCCAAAATACAGACCAAAGCCAGAAAGAATAATAATGCCTCCAAAAACTAAACCATTCATGCCCAGGATGGACTCGTGCTCACTTTCCACCATCGCTAGGATCAGCAAAGCCAGGGGGAACATGCCGCACGAGATCGCACCAGCCATACCGCCCGGTACGCGGAACGCCCGCTCCAAATTCGGCTCGCGGATTCGCAGTGCTACCAGCGTCACAAACTCGAGCATCAGTGCAGCGCCATAGAGCATGATGTCCAGCGTGACCAATCTCTGGAAACCTATCACCAGACAAGGCACCCAGCAGCATGCCAGCACCACAATCGAGACCCAGGGGGTGTGGTTCTTCTGAGTGACCTTGGCGAACATCTTTGGCAGCATGCCATCGCGCGCCATCGCCAGCGGCAGCCGGGAGTAGCTCATGACCAGCGCGTTGAACATGCCGAATGCGCTCATCATCCCGCCAATGGTCACGAAGAACCGCAGCCACTGGAGGCCCATGATGGTGCCGCCAAGTTGCCCGGCCACGGCAGCCCATGAACCGTCTCCGTTGAACACGGACGCCGGAACGCCTGCAAAGTAAACGGCGACGAATGGCAGGATGTAAGTGAGAGAGACCAAAATCACGGCGGCGATCATTGCCCTGGGGTAGGTTCTTTGGGGCCGCTCGACTTCTTGCGCTATGGTGGAAGCGTTGTCCCAGCCCATATAGTTCCACATGGCCACCAGTACCGCGCCGAGCAGGCCCAAGCTTACGCCCGCCGAGGCCGCGTGGGGGTTTGCCAACGTTCCCGCCTTTATCGGCGAGAGCAGCACGATCAAGCCAAACGGCAGCGACAGCAAGAAGAACAGCCATAGCGAAGTAATCCCAACGACGCGGATGCCGGCCAGATTCAAGGCCGCACAGGTCAGCACAACGAACAGGCCAGCAAGGAGCCCGTGATTGCCCTCGCCGAACCATGGGGCCATCTGCTTCAGGTAAAAGACGAACAGGGTGGGGTAAATCGCCATATCAAAGATACTGGCGGCTAGCGACAGCCACGCTTCCTGGAAACCCCAGAAATTGCCCAGGCCGCGACGCACCCAGGCGTAGTAACCGCCTTCCGCGGGCAGCGCGCTCGATAGTTCGCCGATCATGAACGCCGTTGGCAGGCACCATAACACCGGCAGAAACAGAAGAACAAGAATCCCCCGTCCATAGCCCGCTCCCGAGATGATGGCCTCGGTTCCATAGGTGCCGCCAGACACCATGAAGAAGGTCGCGGCTACTAGCGGCCAAAGAGTCAGTTTTGCCACCTTGTTTTTCGCTGTCGGAAACGCATGGGAGGGAATCTGTGCGGGGAGCGATATGGTGCTCAATTTTTCTCTCTCGTCCTCCTAAAGAGAACCTCGCTCTCCAAAACCATCGAGCGAGTTCTCGTTTTGAAGAATACAATCTCTGCACGCGCATGCAAGAAAAAAATGCACGAATGCGAATTTTCTTGGCTCTTCAATTGCGCTTTCGCTGAGTCGCGGGCCGAGTTTACCGCTCCTTGGCTTGCTATCTCACCCGGGCCCTTGCTCAATCGCCCGCTGGTTTCTGAGGAGCGCAAGGGGCTCGTTCCAGGCGTGCTACACTCGCCCCTACGCATTCATTCTTGATTTCTTCGGGGGAATTATCCGCATGAAACTCCGCTCGGCTATTTTGCTGTTCGTTCTTCCCCTTGGTGGTTCTATTACCCGCTCGCAGCAAACTTCTACCCCTCGCTATATCGGCGTCGACGACTTGTTCGGCATGCAAGAGGTGCACGATGCGCAAATCTCTCTGGACGCGCAGTTCATCGCCTACACCGTCACTTCTACCTCGCTGAAGGACGACAAGACGCAAACGCGGGTCTGGATGATCCCGTCAGCAGGCGGAGAGGCCATCCCTCTCACCGCCGAAGGCGTCTCCTCTGAACATCCCCGGTGGTCGCCCGACGGGAAGTTCCTTGCTTTCCTTTCTTCACGCAAGGACGAGGAGGGCAACGAAGGCAAGGCCCAGGTTTACCTGCTCAACCGCTTGGGCGGGGAAGCGCAACGCCTTACCGAAACCATACAGGATGTGGACGATTTTGCGTGGTCGCCTGATGGCAAGCGCTTGGTCTTGATTCTCCGCGACCCTTCTCCAGAGGAGATAGAAGCGGCCGGAGGCAAGGGCAAAGAAGGGGATGACGCAGAAAAGCCCGCCGCAGCCAAGAAATCGAAGGCGCAGCGTCCCTGGGTGATTGACCGGCTGTACTTTAAAGAGGACACGGTTGGCTACCTCGAACGTCGCCGCACGCACCTGTATGTTCTTGATATCGCCTCAAAGTCGAGGACGCAGGTAAGCTCCGGCGACTTCGACGACACTGAACCTGCCTGGTCTCCGGATGGCAAGCTGCTGGCGTTTGCCAGTAACCGTTCGAAGCCTAACCCCGATGCCACGTATGCCCAAAACATCTGGGTCGTGTCTGCTGATAACACTAACAAGGGCGCCACTCCGACGCAGGTGACCACCGGGCTAGGCGGCGACCATCAGCCTGCTTGGTCTCCGGACAGCAAGTGGATCGCATATTCGACCCAACTTGACCCCAAAGTCTTCGAATACGGCACAAAGCACATTGCCGTTTCTCTGGTCGCCGGTGGTCAGGCCAAAGTGCTCACTTTGGCGTTGGATCGCAATGGCGTGAATCCTCGTTTTTCGCCGGACGGCAAGTCTGTGTACTTCATTGTGGATGACGACGGCACTCAGAATCTCGCTCAGGTGAGTCTCGCGGACAACAAGGTCACGCGCCCCATGGGGGGGAGGCTCATGCTGGACAGTTTCTCCCTTTCGAAGGATGGGACGCTAGCTGCCAGTATCTCCACCATGGACCGACCCTTTGAATTGTTCACCATTCCCGGCGGCAAGCTCACCCGGCTGACTCACCACAATGACGCCTGGCTCGCACAATTCAAGCTGTCGCCTGGCGAATATGCCTCGTTTCAGTCCAAGGACGGCAGCACGGTCCACGGCTACCTGTACAAGCCGCCCGATTTTGTGGTCGGCAAGAAATATCCGACAATCGTGCGGCCGCACGGCGGTCCAGTCTGGGCCTACTACGCCGAGTTTCAGGACCTCGCCCAGCTGTTGGCTGCCAATGGATATGTTGTCTTATTCCCGAACCCCCGGGGATCGTCGGGCTACGGTCAAGACTTTTGCAAAGCCATTTTTGCGGACTGGGGGAATAAGGACTACCAGGACGACATCGCGTTCGTCGATTACGCCATTGCGCAGGGCATAGCGGACCCGGACAAGCTCGGCGTGGGAGGGTGGTCGTACGGAGGGATTTCCACCGACTTCATCATCGGTCAGACCAGCCGCTTCAAAGCCGCCATCTCTGGCGCTGGAGCGGGGGAATTCACCAGCTTATGGGGTCACGACCAGTATGTGAGAGATTACGTCGCCGAACTTGGCCTGCCTTGGGAACATCGCGAGACTTGGGACCATGTGGCACCATTCTGGCACGTGAAGGACATCCATACGCCTACAATGTTTGTGGGCGGGAACATCGATTGGAACGTGCCGATCCTAGGTGGAGAGCAGATGTATGAATCACTGAAAGCGCTCGGCCGGGACGTTCTACTTGTTGTTTATCCTGACGAGTACCACGAGTTTAAGACACCCAGCCACATCAAGGATCTCCACGAGCGCTATCTGGCCTGGTACGCGCATTACGTTAAGGCGGACGGCACACCTGCCCGGCCTTCGGAAAAGCCCGCTGCCCAACCCAAGCCTGGGAATTAACGAGAGCCCGATCCTGCACAGTCTCGGCCAAGTCCTCATAGCAAGAATTGCTTGACCGCATTTAAGGTTTTTCCATAGACTCGCGCAAGTTTCAAGGAGAGTTATGACTGATCCGGCTAGTCATTCAACTGGGAAACTTCGTAGCATTTCTCCGTGCTTTCTTGTCGAGGATGTGGTCAAGACAGCGGAATACTACCGGGACGTTTTGGGCTTTCATTTTGATCGTTATTGGGGCGAGCCGCCTTGCTTCGTGATTTTGCTTCGAGATTCCATTGAGGGCTGCATTCCCCGCCCAAACCGCAAGGTCCACGCGGAAGCGCCTTGGGATGCTTACGTTTGGGTGACCGACATTACTCTTCTTCAAAAGGAATTGGAGTCCAAAGGAGCCAAGATTACCCGAGGTCCAGAAGACACTTTCTACCAGACACGGGAAATAGAGATTGCGGACTGCAACGGTTACGTAATATGTTTTGGACAAGACACATCAGGATGAATGCGACGGGCTGGCGACAGGCCGATTCCATGGCTGAATTTGAAGCCGCCAAGGCCATTTTCAAAGATTGAGGTTCGGGTCACTCCAAATTTGTGCCGTCAAGCGGTCTCGAAAATAATCTGCGCACGGTTCATCGTGTCCCACGCGTGGTGCTGGCTCTTACAATGCTGACGCATGCACAGAGCTGCAAACTCCCGCTGTCCGTTTATGCAGGGCGCAAACACCAAGAGGCCCGCTTCTTCCGCAAACTATTTATTGATGTCGTTTTTTGCGTCCAGTTTGGCCAGCAGAGGCTCCAGGAATGGCTTGTTGGTGTCCGGTGCACCTGCGATGGCGAGTTTCATCTCTTTTGAAGCGGCCGCAAAATCTCCGCCGTTCGAAGCCAGCCTAGCTTGCGCCAAGTGACCCAGCCAGTGATTCGGGTCCCGTTTCACGACGTCCGGGTACAGCTCAAACGCACGTTTGGCATTTCCCCCGCGCTGCAAGCCTCGCGCATAAACGTAAAGCTGCGTGACATTGGCTTTGTCCAGCGCACCATTGAGTACCTTCGCCGACTCTTCCTTCTTGCCCATTGCTCCCAGAATGCGCGACTTTGTCTCCAGGTTTTCAAACCGCTCCTCGTTCTGAATGGAGGTATCTTCCCATTTCAGGGCTTGTTCCAATTCGTAATTATTGTCCAGGCACCATTGCGCGGCTTCGTCATAACCAGTCCACGTGAACCCTCCGACGCTTCGTAATTGATTCCGAATGCTCTTCAATGTGATTGCTTTCACGTCGGTGGCAACAAGGAAGGGAACCGCCACCCTTTCCCAGCGCAACGTCGCCGCCACCGAATCCGGTTTCACTTCGTCAAATGTGAATGTTAGCGTCTCAACCATTTCTGACGGCTTCGGCTTTACCGTTACACGCAGCGCGTCCTCTTTCTGGTCGTAACTGAAACTACCCCACGAGGTCGAATTCTTGCTAAGGATTACCGTCCACTGGTCTTTGTCCGGAATCAAGTGCAGCCCGTACGTCCCCGCCGCCAGCGGTTTACCCTCAACCGTTACATCGTCGGAAAATGCGATGGTAGTATTTTCATTGGCCCCCGCGCGCCACACCTTTCCGTAAGGCACCGTTTTTCCAAAAATTTCCCGTCCGCCCACCAGTGGCCGACAATAATTAATTGTCACCCTGGTCAGGCCGATCGTTTGCGTTACCACCCCGCGCTGGCTCAACAGCGGCAACGTCAGTTCCGTCGCCTGCGCTCCATTCTTAAACTGCGCGGGTGCACTTCCTACGAAAATCCCCATTCCCAGCAATATGCTCAGTCCCCACCGGCATACAGTTTGCATGGACACACCCTTCCTTTCTTTTTCTCTGGAATCTGGCTGACATTCCCCCACTCCAGGCTACACACGCCTGGAGAGATAGACGCCAGCGTGACTTCTCCGTGAGCACTCGAGGTGGCGAAAACCCACAAGGATAGTTTGCCCCTCCACTCCGGCCGCGGTATTCTCGCTTGTTTCGTGGGAGGATCCGCATGCTTTGTTCTAGTACCAGGTGGAGATTATTGGCGCTGCTATTCACCCTGTCGATCTCGCCCCTTTCTGCTCAGCAACAATATGACGATCGGTTTTACTCAGAGTTTCGCTGGCGTTGCATTGGGCCGTTTCGCGGGGGTCGCACCGTGGCTATTACTGGCGTGCCTCGCCAGCCCAGTGTTTTTTACATGGCGGCAGTAAATGGGGGCATTTGGAAGACTAATGATTTTGGCAACACCTGGAACCCTATCTTCGACGACCAACCATCCGGCTCCATCGGTGCCCTGGCCGTCGCACCCTCCGACGCCAACATTGTTTATGCCGGGAGTGGCGAGGGCCTGCAGCGGCCGGACCTTGCGGTGGGCGACGGGATGTACAAATCCACCGATGCGGGCAAGACCTGGACCCATCTTGGATTACGCGATGCGCAGCAGATCACCGCCATCGTGGCCGATCCGAAAAACCCAGACCGCGTTTTTGTGGCTGCCGAAGGCCACCCCTATGGTCCGAACGCAGAGCGCGGTGTTTTCCGTTCGCTCGACGGCGGCAAGACGTTCGAGAAAGTATTGTATAAAGACGAAAACACCGGCGCCGCCGATCTTGTTATGGATCCGAGCAATCCGCAGATTCTCTACGCGGCCCTTTGGGCAGCGCGCGTCGCTCCCTGGGAGATCCGCAGCGGCGAGTCGTTTGTCATCCCCGGCAGCGGGCTGTACAAGTCCACTGATGGAGGCAGCACCTGGCGGCCAATTACTGAAGGCTTGCCGACTGCGGAAGATGGTATCGCGCGAATTGGCATTGCTATTGCTCCGAGCAATCCGAGGCGCCTATATGTCGACGTCGAGACAAAGAAGACAAAGGCGGGCATTTATCGCTCCGACGACGCAGGAGAATCCTGGCAACTGGTGAACTCGGATCGCCGGATCGGTGGCCGCGGCCCCGGTGCAATGGGCATCGCCGTTGCTCCGGACAATCCAGACACGATTTACGTCGCCAATACGGCCGCGTGGAAATCCACCGATGCCGGCAAAACTTTTGCCGGATGGAAAGGCGCGCCCGGTGGGGACGACTATCAACGCATCTGGATCAGCGGTGAAAACCCGCGGATCATCGCCATCTCCGCCGATCAAGGCGCGGCGATCAGCGTGAATGGTGGCGAGACCTGGAGCAGCTGGTACAATCAGCCAACCGCACAATTCTTTGACGTCACCACCGACAATCGCTTCCCCTACTGGGTTTACGGCGGGCAGCAGGAATCTGGGAGCGTCGCCACAAAGAGCCGCAGTGACTACGGCGAAATTTCCTTTCGCGACTGGAGCCTACCAGGTGTTTTCGAATATGGCAGAGTCGCTGTCGATCCCAACGATCCCAACATCGTCTATGGCGCAAAACTGACGCGCACTCGCCAGGACATCGGGGAAGTTGCCGATATCGCACCCGAGCCAATCCGTCGCGGCGAGTATCGTTACAACCGAACGCTGCCGCTGATCTTCTCTCCGCTCGATTCGAAGGTGCTGTACTTCGCCGCAAATGTGCTCTTCAAGACTACGGACCAGGGGCGCAGTTGGACGATCATCAGCCCGGACCTGACGCGAGAATCTTACACCGTGCCCGCGAATCTCGGCGCGTTCTCCGCCGGCGATCCTGAAAAAGGCAAGCACCGCGGCACGATTTATGCCGTGGCGCCATCGTTCAAGGAAGCGGAAACCATCTGGGCGGGCACTGACGATGGTTTGATCCAGCTCACGCGCGATGGCGGCAAAAAATGGAAGAACGTCACTCCACCCTCACTCGTGCCATGGGCGAAAGTTTCCATCCTCGAAGCTTCGCACTTCGATGCAGGCACGGCGTATGCCGCCATCAACACTTTTCGCCTGGATGATTTGCGGCCGCATATCTATCGCACGCGCGATTTTGGCGCGACCTGGCAGGAAATTATCTCTGGACTTCCGACGAATGCACCATCGAACGTTGTGCGTGAAGATCCCCAGCGCAGGGGCCTGCTGTTTGCCGGCACGGAAACCTCGGTCTTCGTATCCTTCAATGACGGCGATTCCTGGCATTCGCTTCAACTCAACTTGCCGCATACGTCCATGCGCGACCTCACGATTCACGTAGATGACCTGATCGTCGGCACGCACGGCCGCTCGTTCTGGATTCTCGATGACATAACACCGCTACGGCAGCTCAACGACGAGGTTGCCAAGTCGCCCGCCCATCTCTTCGCGCCACAGGAAGCACTTCGCTGGCGCTGGAACCGCAATCCGGATACGCCGCTGCCACCCGAAGTGCCGGCAGGGGCGAATCCGCCCGACGGCGCCATCCTCGATTACTATTTGGCCGCAAACTCGCAGAGCCCTGTGACCCTAGAGATTCTGGATGCGCATGGCGAAGTCGTTCGTCGCTATGCCAGCACGGACAAGCCGCCTTCCATGGAAAAGCTGGCTGCGGAGCATCCCATCCCGATGTACTGGGTACGGCCGACCCAGATTCTCTCTGCCGAGGCGGGGATGCATCGCTTTGTCTGGAACGTGCATTACGCCTCGCCGAAGGCGCTCGAATACGAATTCCCGATTTCGGCGATTGTGCACAACACGCCTCTCCACCCGCTGGGGGCCTGGGCCCTTCCCGGTTCCTACACTGTCAAGCTCACCGTGGACGGGAAAAGTTATACGCAGCCGCTGACCGCTAAAATGGATCCGCGCATCCAGACGCCGCCCGACGATCTACGCAAACAACACGAGATGCAAATGGGCGCGGTCGAAGGAATGAATGAGAGCTACGAAGCTCTCGAGCAGTTGAAATCCGTGCGCTCGCAACTGAAAGCGCTGGCGGGCAAATTCAGCGGAAACGAGAAGCTGGCGAAGAGTGTCGCTACATTGGACGAACAGTGCGCCAGCCTTGAAGGTGCCACACAGCGCAACTTCTACAGTGTGCCGCCCAGGGGCAAGCAGCCGGAAAATTTCTCCACGCTCAATCAGCACTTCAGCTCGATTCTGGCCGTTGCCGACGGCGCCGATGCCGCGCCAACCACACAAGCCGTTGCCGCCTATCAGGATCTCAAAGAGAGGGAGGCAGGGCTCCGCAGGCAATGGAGTACCTTGCGGGAGCGCGACATTTCGGACCTGAACGGCGAACTGAAGAAAGGCACCCTACCGCCTATCGATCCAAAGAAGCCCCTCGAGGAAGAACTTGGCGGGGTGTCCGAGGGAGACGACGAGCCCTAAAGCCTGCAACAGCAATCCTTTACGCTACATCCGAGGCTGACAGCCGAGCTCTGGAAGTCAGATAGGCGAAGTGTGACCATGGTCTAACCATGATGTGACTATGGTCTGACTTCGTGTTATCTTTAGTCTTGCATAAGGAGTTGCCCATGCAAGAGATTGCCATTTCCAAATTCAAGGCCACGTGCCTAGCTGTCCTCGATCGCGTCCGCAAAACCGGCGAGCCGGTTATCATAACCCGTTTCGGCCAGCCCGTCGCCCGGATCGAGCCGCCCGACGCCCAACCTCCCAAGCGAATAAAGCTGGGCGGTGGCGTCGGTACGATGAGGATTCTGGGCGACATTGTAGGACCAATTAGTGACATTTCCGATTGGGAGGCGGCCCAGGATCCCGAGGATGAAACTTAATGCAACTTTTGCTCGATACGCATATCTGGCTCTGGAGCTTTCGGGAACCGCATAGGCTCACGCCCGAGGTGCACCAGGTAATCGCTGACCCCAGAAACGATCGATTCCTTTCACCGGTAAGCATCTGGGAAGCGATCATCCTGCTCGAAAAGAAGAAAATCGAAATCAAATCAGATTTCGGCGAATGGTTTGAACAAACACGGGCTGAATTGGAATTGAAGGAAGCCCCCTTTGATTGGAAGGTGGTCCACGAGATGCGTCTTATAATGCTCGGCTACAAGGACCCGGGGGACCGCTTTCTCGCAGCCACGGCAAAGGCTTATGACTTGACGCTAGTTACCGCTGACAAGAGACTGCTGTGCGTACCTGGGTTGAAGACCCTCGGCAATATCTGAGCGGCAACGATAAATCACCGCAAGAATCAGTGTAGGTATTTCGCGAAGAATGCCGTAATTCGCTTTTCCGAATCGGCCGTTGCTTCCGGGCGATAGCCTGCCTTATTGTCGGGGTTCTGGAAGGCGTGGCCTGCGCCGTCATAGATTTTGATGTCCGGGCTCTTGCCGGCAGCCTTGATTGCGGCTTCGAAGGCCTTTACGCTTTCCGGCGGAATTCCTTTGTCCTCCGCTCCGAAGTTCCCCAGCATCGGGGCTTTGATCTTCGCAATGATAGCCGGGTCTGTGGGAAGGGAGCCATAATTCACAACAAATGCCGCCAGGTTTGCCTGGTCCTCGGCCAGCTTGATCGACCAGCCCCCGCCCATGCACCACCCAATCGATGCAATTTTGCTTGCATCCACATCCGGACGCGAGGACAGATAAGCGAATGCGGCTTCGAGATCCCGCAGTCCGCGATCGTCCGGCAGTCCGCGCATTAGGATGTGCGCTTCGTCGGGCGTCTTTGCAACCTGACCGCGGTAAAGATCCACGGCCAGCGCCACATAGCTCTGCGATGCATACTTCTGCGCCTGTTCTTTCACCCAGTCATTCGGGCCCCACCATTCGTGGATCACGATGATTGCAGGGTGTTTTCCCGCGCCTTCCGGCAGCGCCAGGTAGCCGCTCACGGTTTCATTCCCGCTCTTATAGCTGACCGTTTCAGTTTTCGGCGCTGCGGCTTTCAATGTCACTCCGAACATCAGGATGGATACTGCCAAAAATGCCAAAGCCTCTCTGTGAATCATTCTTCACCCCTCAAATGAAAAAGGTTCCGAAACTCTAACCCATTCCGAACCCTGATGCCAGCTCAGACAAGCGCCTCACCTTCCGGTTTTCGTCAGCTCATCGAGCGCTGCAAGAATTTCGTCGCTGTGTTTCTTGACGTCAACCTCCGTCCACACTCTGCGCATCTTGCCGGTTGGGTCGATCAGAAAAGTATGGCGCGCGGAGAGTTTCATCACCCCATAGTTGTTAAGGGAGGCGTACTTCTCAGACACTTCCTTGTTGGTATCTGCAAGCAACTTGAAATTCAGGCTTTCTTTCGCGCAGAACTCCTGGTGCGATTTTTCATCTTGCAGGCTCACGCCCAGTATGACCGCGTTCTTGGCTGCGTATTTGGAGAGGTCACGCTGAAAATTGTGGGCTTCAATCGTGCAGCCGGGCGTCATATCCTTCGGGTAAAAGTACAGCACCACCCACTTGCCGCGAAAATCACTCAGATTGACCGGTTTGCCATCCTGCGAATTCAGAGTGAATGCCGGCGCCTCTGTTCCCACGGGCGGCGTCTTATCCCCTGCACGTAGAGCCATCGTCAGGAGCGTTATGCCTCCAACCACGACGATCACCGAAACCAAAACCAGTAACATAAGCAGATTCCTCATTTCACACCTCGGCAGGCAATTCTAGACACGCTTAGGCTGTAACACTAGCGTTGGATGCACAGATTCGCTGCGGTGCGCCCTCAGGTCTGAGGGATGACGGGAATGCAGGGCTATTTCTTGGTCATGGATGGCTTTGCCGGGACGGTTTCAAACGAAACGTGTTTGGCTTCCGGACTTCGCGTGCTCCAGTCCAAAGGCGGGAAAGAGACGCGCCAGAATCTCGGGCACGGCGAGGAGAACTCCACCCCCACTTCCGAAATGGAGAAGTTTGCAGCATTGACGTCCACGACCGTGCGGTTAATCTCCTCGTTTGTCGCCAGATGCTTCAGCCGAAGTCTCTGTCCTTCAATCACTGTTTGGCGCAGTTGGATCAATTTACAACCAGGGTGTGGGCGCGTTCAGAAAAGGGGACGTCGCTGGCTTGCTTTCCGG
>JBAVHY010000116.1:0-11258 GCA_049686315.1 Candidatus Acidiferrum sp.
TCTATTCGCCGTGCCGTTGACAGGAATGATCGTGCCCCTAGGCTTTTTCAGTTTGGCCGCGGGAATTGCATTTCGGGGGCTTGCTCGGCTGCTGGCACATCCGTTGGCTTAGCTCGTATTCGTGCAAGGGCGTATTGTGTCTTTCTTCGCAGCAATTCCGCATGGCAGCTATCGGATTCCAGGGCCACCGGCCTGGGTCATGGGCTTATTCTTTGTTGCCGTCATTGTGGCGGTTGTGCGTCTGCGCTCGGAGCGAGTTCTGGGCCGCTGGGAATCCGGCTCACTGGCACTGATTCTGTTCCTATTGGCTGGAGTCATGGCCACATACCCATTCCCCCCTTCGGTAACCGCAAAGAACCTGGAAGTCACCGTTCTGGATGTGGCGCAAGGCGATTCGATTCTGGTGGTATCACCGAAAGGCGGCACGCCTTTGATAGACGGCGGAGGAGCGTTTGAAGGTTTCCGTGGGCGAGAAGAGCATTTTGGACCCGATCCGGGCGAAGAGGCAGTATCAACGTATTTGTGGTCGAGAGGCTTCCAGAAACTCGATGCTGTCGCGCTTTCGCATGCGCATCAGGATCACATTGGTGGACTGACAGCGGTGCTTCAGAATTTCCGAGTTTCCCGGCTCTTATGACAAGTTGAAGCAGGTGGCCAAAGCTCTTCACGTCCCCATCGAACACGAACGGCGAGGCCAGAGCTTTTAGTGGGACGGAGTGCAGGTGGATTTTCTGTGGCCCGAAATTGCTCCGGAGGAAACCGCTCCGTTGGCGAAGAACAATGATTCACTGGTGGTACGCTTGCACTATGGCGACCGCACCATACTGCTGCCGGGCGACGCCGAGAAGCAGGTGGAGTACACCTTGTTGGGCGAAAACGAACCGGCATTCCTGCGCGCGGACGTTCTGAAGGTCGGGCATCACGGGAGCAAGAATTCGACGATGCCGGAGTTTCTCAGGGCCGTCGCTCCACGGATCTCGATTATTTCCTCGGGGGTGGAAAACCCCTATGGCCACCCGAGCCCGGAACTTCTCGAACGGTTAGGAGAGAGCGGTACGCGCGTATTGAGGACCGACGAGAATGGCGCGGTGCAGATTGTGACGGACGGTCACGCATTGCGGGTCAACTGCTTCGAGGCGTGCCCCGAACCCGCCACCGAATTAGGGAAGGCGCAATCGCCAGATCACAACCAAGCCAGCCAGCAATAAAAGGAATCCGAACGCGGCTTGATATTCGTGGTTCTTTTTGTATTGCGGCCAAGAGAAGCGTGGGTTGTCCGTTGCGACGTTCCTTGTATTCGACAGCCTTGGAAAAAACAATGGGACAGCGGCGGCATAGGAGTCAAATGCCTGGCCGTGTTTTTGACGCAATTCTGTTTCTTCCCTGCGCATCACAAAGCTGTACACCAATACGAAGTAGACCATAAGTAGCGCGGCCGCCCACCACGAGTTCGCCGCTACGGCGACGCCGGCGGTCAGGAGGCTGCTGCCCAAATACAGCGGATTACGCGTCCTGGCGTAAGGACCGGTGACGGTCAACACTTCCTGCTTATGAAGGTAGCCAGCGGCATAAGCGCGGGTCCATAGGCCCAGTGCGCCAACCGTGGCACCGAGAAGAATTGAGAGGGGTGTGGGCCGCGCCAGCCATAACACAATCACGGCCAGGAGATAGCCAAGACGGACGCGCCAACGCGCAAAGAAGTCCAGCGCCGTCACGCACGGGACTCCAGGCGTTGCTTTACGGCCGCGAACACGGTGTCCACGGAAAGTTCGAGCAGCGATGGATCAGTTACGTCGGAGCGGCCGTATGTCGTTGCTGCCTTCGGTGCGCGCAAAACGATTTCTCCCGGAGGATAGGGACCATTGCGCGCTGGATCGGTTGGGCCAAACAGCGCCACGGCCGGAGTACCGAGAACAACGGCGAGGTGCAGCGGGCCCGTGTCTCCGCCCACAATGCATTCAGCACCGCGCAGCAGAGCCCGCAGGGGTCCAAGCTCGCTATCATAAGAAACTGGTCTCGCTTCCCCGCTTGCCGTTTGGACCTGGGTTGAGAGTGCTTCTTCGCCAGGACCATAGTTTATGACGCACGGAATACCCAATTCGAAGCGGATCTTTTGGCAAAGAGCACCAAATCGCTGTGCCGGCCAACACTTCGAACGCCAACCACCACCGGGACTGAGAACAACGTAGCGACTAAGGCCTTGCTTCTCCAGGTCCGCACGCGCCCTGGCCGCATCCGCATCGGCAACGTGGAGAGCGACGCGGCCCACTGGGCATTTCGCACCAGCACGGAGAGAGAGTTCGCCGTTTTGGTCGGCGATGTGCGTGGTCTTGCAGAGCACTCTTTCGGTGTAAAGAATCGGCACACCGAATTCACGGATGGTGGCAGAGGAAAAGCCGATGCGTTTTGGCACTCCGCCGAAAAAAGGAAGAAACGCGGCCTTCCACAAGCCCTGGTAGTCGATCGCGGCGTCCCATTTGCGCGCGCGGAGTTTCCGGATGATCTTGCGGACGGAAGCGAGGTCGCGCGAGTCCACGGCCCATATCTCTGTGGCGAGGCTGCTGCTGGCAACCAGCTCCACCCAGCGTGGATGGGTTAACCAGACGATTTCCGCGGCAGGAAACGACTTTCGAAGTCCGGCCACGGCAGGAAAAGTGTGCACGATGTCGCCGAGCGACCCGAGGCGAACAACCGCAAAGCGTGGGTCAGCCATGCGGGGCCTTGCGAATGGTATCGAGGAATGCGCGTGTGGAGTGGTTTTTGGGATCGCCCACAATGGCGATGCGAATGCCAAGGCGGGCAGATGCGTCGCGCTCTGGCACCGTTCCCGAAGTATAGTCGGTTCCCTTGGCGTGCACGTCCGGGCGCAATTCCTGGAGCAGAGCTTCCACGCTAGGTTCGGAGAAGGCGACCACGTAATCAACATCGCGCAAAGAGGCGATCAATTGTAAGCGGGCGTGTTCGTCGAGAATTGGCCGACCGGGACCCTTCAGTCCCCGGACACTCGAATCCGCATTTACGGCAACAACCAGAATGTCTCCTTCGCGCTTTGCCGCGGAAAGATAACGAACGTGGCCGACGTGGAGCATGTCAAAACAGCCGTTGGCTAAAACCACGCGCTTGCCCTCGTGCTTGAGATTGCCGACTATGGCGCGCGCGGATTCACGGGACAAAATTTTGGACTCGGCGGAGCGCATAAACTACGTGCTCATCTCCGAAGCGGCGTTTCGGATGGCATCCAGCAGTTCTTGGCGCGATACGGTGGCGGTGCCCCGCTTCATCACCACCAAGCCTCCGGCGATATTAGCAATATGGGCGGCCTCGATCGGTGAGGCGCCGCTAGCCAGACCGAGTGTATAGGCAGCGAGGACCGTATCGCCGGCGCCGGTCACATCCACTGCTTGATCGCTGCCGTGAACGGGGATGTGCACCGTGCTCTCGCCAGACTGAAGGACAGCCATGCCATCTTTCCCGCGGGTAATCACAAGAGAGGACAACTTCATGTCGTTCAGTGTCTCACGCCCACAACGTTCCAGTTCGGCAGTGTTTTGGCCGATGGTGGTATGGTGCAAGGCTTCCATCTCCGCCTCGTTGGGCGTGGCCGCGGTGACTCCCACGCGTTTGTAAGAGGTTAATCGATATCGTGAATCAAGGGCTACGGGAATGGGGCGCTTTACCTGCTTAAGCGCGCTCCGAACCGCCTCCGGGCTGGCCACACCGAAACCGTAGTCGGAAACCGCGAAGGCGTCCGCCTTCTTTAGCTTTGCGCGCAGAAGCTCGAGGATTTTCTTGCCAAGGGATTCCGGAAGGTGAGACTGCGGCTCATAGTCGACCCGCAGCACCTGCTGCCCCACGGTGTGGGTCCAACCGGCAAGGAAACGAGTCTTCATTGGCGTGATGCGACCCTTCACACGGAGGATTCCGGAAACATCGACTTTCTTCTCGCGAAAGGACTGCGTTAGCCAATCTCCAGCCGCGTCATCGCCAACCACAGTGATGGGCGTGACTCGGGCACCCAGAGCAGCGAAATTACTCGCGGCGTTGGCGCCTCCACCGGGCAGGATGCGCGTCTCGCGGTGGCGCAGGATCAGCACGGGAGCTTCCCGGGACACGCGGGTGATGTCGCCATATTGAAAAGAATCGGCGACAAAATCGCCGAGCAGCACGACGCGCTTGCCTTCAAAGCGTTCCACATATTCCGCCAGAGCCAGCAGATCCACGGCACCTGAAGGGCTTGCACGCTTGTTTTCCCGCTTCATTGTTTTTGCCTCAGGATCCAATCTACTGCTCGCAACAGGTCGTCCACAATCGCGTCCGGTTGACGTGGCCAGTCCTTGGCATGCCAGGTTTCCTCGCCCAAGCCGTAGCCAGTGCGCACAAAAATCGCTTTGCAACCGGTGCGGAAGGCCAATTCCATGTCGCTGAGGCGATCCCCCACAACATACGAGCGCGCCACATCCAGGTTATGTTCCGTTGCCGCCCGTTCGATCATGCCCGTTTTTGGCTTGCGGCAATCGCAGCCATCGGCAGAACCGTGGGGGCAATAATAGACGGCGTCCAGGCGGGCACCAGCGGCGCGCAATTCGCGCCGCATGCGGTGGTTCACTTCAACTACTAACGACTCCGGGAAATAACCACGTGCCACGCCCGATTGATTCGTCACTACGATCACAGCCAAACCCGCTTCATTCAGACGGCGGATGGATTGCCCGGCAAAGGGAAACATACGAAATCGGTCGACATGATTCAAGTAACCGACTTCCTCGGCCAGCGTGCCATCGCGATCGAGGAAGACCGCTGGTTTGCAGGATGTGGAATCAGACAGAAGACACCCCCGAGAGCATGGTGCGCATGGCAGTTTCCACCATTGCCGGAGTTACCGCCTTCATGCAGCGGTGATCCGTGGGGCAACGGCGCAGAAAACACGGACTGCAATACGGCTTTTGCTGCACGATACTGGAGCGCGGCGTTACCGGCGCAGTGCCATCAGAGTCCGTGGGGCCGAAGACAGCCACAACCGGCAAGCCAACGGCAGCGGCGACGTGCATCGCGCCGGAATCGTTTCCGAGAAAGAGATGGCACTGCGAGAGCAGCCCGGGAAGTTCAGCAATCGAGGTTTTTCCCGTTAGGTCGATTGGCGCGCGCTGCAATTCGCTTGCGATGGAGCAGGAAACCGCTGTTTCCACTGCCGTGCCGAACAAGATCACGTCGGCATCGGTGTGGGACAGAAAGTCGTTGAGAGCCTCTGCGAAGCGCTCTGGCGGCCAGCACTTTGCCGAACCGTAGGACGCGCCTGCACCCACGGCTATGCGGAGGGCGTTTGGCCGCACCCCGGCTTCGAGCAAGGTTTGCAAAGCGCGATGGCGGGCGGGGCCGGGAACATGCAAGGCGATGTGAGAGACGTCCTGAAGGGTGTCAATCCACCCCGTGCGGCGCAACAATTCCAAATAATAGAATCTTTCGTGTGGCGGAATTTGTCCCTGCTTCGGCACCGTTATGGCTTTTGTAAGAAGAAGGCTTCTTCCGTCGCGCGCGTAGCCGATCCGCACGGGCACTGCAGCACGCCATGCTAGCCAGGCGGCGTCAAAGGCGTTCTGCAGAAGAAATGCGACATCGAATCTTTTTGCACGCAGTTCCTTGGCGAGCAGTTCCCTTCCGCGCCAGCCACGGTGTTCGCCTTTGGGATCGTAGGCAATCAATTCATCGCAGATGCCCTGATCCCGATAGAGGTCGGCAACATAGGGCCGCGCGACAATGGAAATGTGCGCGTCCGGAAACTTGTTTCTTATGACGCGCAAAGCAGGCAGCGCCATGATAGCGTCCCCGACCCAGTTCGTCGCGCGGATCAGAATCTTCATGCCACGGACTTCCTTGCTTCCAGCTTTTCCCGGATGAGGGCCATGAGCATGGTCTCTTTCGAGATCTCCAGGTCGATCGCGGCGATAAATACGGGGAACTG
This sequence comes from Candidatus Acidiferrum sp., assembly GCA_049686315.1. Taxonomy (GTDB): domain Bacteria; phylum Acidobacteriota; class Terriglobia; order Acidiferrales; family UBA7541; genus Acidiferrum. Next base: position 5,960 of record JBAVHY010000116.1, read on the forward strand.
AGAGAAACTGACGCCGGAGAGGTTCTGTGCATCTTTCTCGGTGGTGAGCAGAGCCTTCGCGCCGGCGATTCGTGCCGCTGCTTCCAGTTCATTCGCATCCCTGGCGTCGTAACGATGGTGGTCGGAGAATTCACACTGACCCGCGAGCGCACAGTTCCAATTTTTCAGGTCCTGAAAAAAGGCGCGCGGGTTGCCAATCCCGCAGAATGCGTAGAACGGCCCCGCGCCGATTTCTTCCGAGGGCAACATCTGGATTCCCGCACCAAACCGGCGGAAACCGAGCAACCGCGTGGCCGCCGAAAATACCGGCTGCTCTTGAAACTTCTCAATCGCGGCGCCGGTCCCCGGAACGGTCTCGGTGCGGGTAAACACAAGAAGATCCGCGCGTTCCATGGCGGAAACAGGCTCGCGCAAGGGTCCAGTGGGCAGGAGATTTTGCTTAGCCAGGGGCTGTGCCGCGTCGATGAGCAAAGTGTTCACATCACGCGCGAGTTGAAGATGTTGAAAGCCATCGTCGAGCAGGAACACATCGACATTCGGTTCGAGTTGCCGCCCCTGTTCATAGCGGTTCGCACCGACGCCGAAGAGCGCTCGGCCCTGCAGCCGGAATTTCATCAATGCAATTTCATCGCTGGTTCCAGCGTTGCCCCTGTAACCACGGCTTAAGATGCCCACGCGCTTCCCCTCGGCCAGAAATCGCTCGGCAAGCCAGATCACCATGGGCGTTTTGCCTGTGCCGCCAACCGTCAGGTTCCCGACGCTGATTACAGGCCGATTCAAGCGCTTGTGTTTAAGAATTCCCCGGGAGTAGAGCGCAGCGCGCAATCGCGCTGCTTCTCCATACAGCAACGACGCTGGGAAGAGCAAGAACCGCAGCAACGGCGGCAGGATCATCGCGAAGCGCCATCCAACTGTTGCGCGATTTCCGCCATCGCGCGATCCAGCGCACCCCGGCTGCTTTCCACGCGCCGCTTCGCGGCCTCGCCCATTCTTTTCATTTTTTCCGGATCCTTGAGCAAGTGAATCCATTCAACGCCCGCATCTTCCGGGCTTTGCACCTGGATCGCCGCGCCCGCCTCGACGAAGCGCGAAGCAATCTCCGCAAAATTCCCCATGGAAGGTCCGAAAACGGGTACTTTGCCGAATGCAGCGGGCTCCAAAATGTTGTGCCCGCCCGCATCGACCAGGGAGCCACCGACAAACGCCCCATCGGCCAATCGATAGAGCGAAGCCAATTCGCCGATGGTGTCCAGCAGGAGAACGGAAGCGTCGTCCGGAATGCCGTTGGAGTTCCCATCCCGATTGGGAGCGATTCCCGTGCCAGGAACGGAAAGGTCGGAGCGGCGGACAAATTTCCGGTGCGACTCTTCGATGAACTCGGCGGCGGCGGCAAAGCGCTCCGGTTTCCGTGGCGCAAGCACAAGCAAGGCTTTTCGGAAGTCTCCCTGGACAACGCCAAAGGCGATGAGAGCCAGTGGCTCTTCGGTGGCCACGACGCTGCCCGCCACGATGACGGGCCAGCGCTGGCGACGTTTACATTCCTGCTCGAGCCATACCGAGATTGGCGTCGGTTCCGGCAAAATCATGTCGTATTTCAGATTGCCACTGACTTTCACGCGATCGGCGGGCGCTCCCAGCGCGCGAATGCGATCGGCATCCGTTTCCGTTTGCATCAGGAAGGCCGCGGCGTTTCGCAGGGCGGAAGCGAGAAACGGGCGCAGATAGAATCCAAAGAGGCCCAGGTATTTTTGGAAGCGCGCAAAGGAGCGGCCGGAGATGCGGCCACTGACAAAGACGACGGGGATGTTACGGCCCCGCGAATAGCGCAGGAAATTGGGCCAGATCTCTGTTTCGAGCACTAGCACCAGGGCAGGATTCACGGCATTGAAAACGCGGCGAACGCAGAAGGTCCAGTCGAAGGGGAAGTAGATCACAGCGTCCGCGAACGGCATACGTTCTTTCGCGAGCGCGTAACCCGTGAGCGTGGTGGTGGAAACGATCAACGGCCTTTGCGGGTACGTTTCCCGCAGACGCTTGGCCAGCGCCACGCCCGAAAGGGCTTCGCCGACCGAGACCGCATGAACCCAGATTGCACCGGGCCGCTCTGCGGGCAGTTTCTCGAGAGCCGGCAAAGAAAACCCTAGTCGCTGGCCAAGATTCGAGAAATATTTTCCGTGGCGCAGGCCTTGAATCAGCCAATAGGGTGCCGTTAACAGGGCTCCCAGGCCCATCAAAACGCTATAGAGGAGGTACACTCGATTGTGACTCCGGTTGATCCGGTAATTGTGAACGCCAAAGGCCCCGGAAACAGGGCAACCCTGTTTCTTCCCCCAGAATCGAAGGCCTCAGGAAGCAAACAGTCTATTATAGCCTTATGCGAAAACTCATTGCCTCCCTTCTGTACGCATCAGTGGCAACTGCTGTGCTGGCCCAAAGCGATGCCAAGGCCCCGGCCACCTTGCGCGCATCCATCGTTGAGTCTCACGAAGGTGTGACCATCGGAGTTGATCCGTGGACGCAAGCCAGCCGTTACAAAGCGAAATTCCCGAAGAAGTCTCCTCTCGCAGGAGGAGTGGTGGCCATCCGCATCAGCTTCCGCAACGACAACGACAACGGCGTAAGAGTGGATTTGCACCGAATTCGCTTGCTGGTGCAGATTAGCGAGGACAACCGCCAGGAACTTGATCCGCTTTCACCCGATGACGTCGCCGATACTGTTTTGCTGAAGGCCAATGGCAAAGATCCGACTGCCAGGCGCATTCCGATTCCCCTCCCCATTGGCAAGCCAAAACCCACGCGCGACGCGAATTGGACCAGCTTTCGAGACGCGTGCCAGAATGCGGCGGTGCCCTCGAGCATTTTGGGCGCGCACAGCACTGTCGAAGGGCTGGTGTATTTCGATTTGCGGGGTGAAGTGGATTTGCTGCAGACTGCGCGATTGTACGTCCCGAATTTAGCGACAATGGGTGACAATCAGCCGTTGTCCTATTTCGATATCGACCTCGGCCACAATTCGTCGAACTAGTTCTCCCTTTATCGCCCAGCAAAATCTACAATCTTCGGCAAGGCGATTTGCCGGGTGCGGCGGCGTCAGCTACCATGGAACGTCGACACAAATTCATTTCCCCGGAACTCATGCAAAATCTCCTTGAACAACTCAATCCGGAACAGCGCCTCGCTGCCGAGACCACCGATGGCCCGGTGTTAATTCTGGCAGGGGCAGGCACGGGGAAAACGCGCGCCATCACGTTTCGCATGGCCAACCTCATTACAAAAGGCACTGCCGGGGAAACCATTCTGGCGGTGACGTTCACGAACAAAGCCGCGGAGGAAATGCAGAACCGCGTTACGAACCTGCTGCTGCGGGCCGGCGTGCCGCCCGCGCGTCCGTGGATCTCGACGTTCCATTCGTTGTGCGCGCGCCTGCTCCGGCGGGAAGCTATTCATGCCGGACTGCCGAAGGATTTCGCCATTTACGATGATGACGACCAACTTGCGGCGGTAAAACTGGTCATGGGCAGGCTGAAGATCGAGGATGACACCCTGACCCCGCGCAATGTTCTGAGCCGCATCAGCCACGCAAAAAATCACGCGCAATCCGCGGAGCAGATGCGCGCCGAGGCGTTTGCGCCGGACATGCGCAAGGTGGCAGATATTTTCGCCGGGTACGAGGAACTGCTGAAGCACAGCAAAGCCGTCGATTTCGACGATCTTTTGCTGCGATCGGCGCGCGTGCTGCGCGAATCGGCGGAAGTGCGCGAACGGTGGCGCGCGCGCTTTTCCCATATTCATGTAGACGAGTATCAGGACACCAATCGCGTTCAGTATGATCTTTTGCGCTTGGTGACCAATGAGAAGAGGAATATTTGCGTGGTGGGCGACGAAGACCAGTCGATTTACCGCTGGCGCGGGGCGGACGTGTCCATCTTGCTGAGTTTTTCGCAGGACTATCCAATGGCCAAGGTCGTGCGCCTGGAACGCAACTACCGCTCGACACAGACGATTCTGGACGCTGCCGCGGCCGTGGTGGCCAACAATCCCGACCGGCTGGGGAAAAGCCTGCGCGCCGAAAAGGAGAAAGGCGCCAACCTTCGCTACTATGAAGCCCGCGATGCCCAGGCGGAAGCGGAATTTATCGCCGGGGAAGTGGAGACCATCCTCGGGGAAGATCCCGACCAGGCGTGCGCGGTCGAGTATCGCACCAACTTCCAGTCTCGTTCGTTTGAAGAAGTGTTTCGGCGGCGAGGGATCCGCTACAAGCTGGTGGGAGGGTTCAGTTTTTATAACCGCGGCGAAGTGAAGGATGCGCTTGCCTACGTGAGGCTGGCGCTGCATCCCGAGGACGATATTTCGCTGCTGCGGGTGATGAATGTTCCCGCGCGCGGGATTGGGAAAACAACGGTGGACGCACTGCGCGAGATCGCCGAACGCGAAAGATTGTCTCTGTGGGAGGCCATCGAGTCCTTGTTGACGAACCCCGCCTCGACGCGCGCCGTGGCTCCGTTGCGCAGTTTCCGGGAACTGGTGGTTCGACTCGGTGAAGCATATAACGCGAAAGAGCCCGCCGAGTTTTTGCGATTCCTGCTGGAAGAGACCGGCTACATAACCATGTTGAAAGACCGCAGCACGCCCGACGACGTGGCACGCCTGGAAAACCTGGAAGAATTGGCGCGGGCGGTTGCGGAAAGCCAGGAAGCGGGAGAATCCTTCAGCGATTTTCTGGACGCCGCGGCGCTGGTCAGCGACGCTGATTCGTTCGAGGACAACCCCGGGGTCACGCTGATTACACTGCACAGCACGAAGGGTCTGGAGTTCGACCACGTATTCCTGAGCGGACTGGAAGACGGCATTTGCCCGCACAGCCGCTCGATCGGTGAAGAGAAAGGCATCGAAGAGGAGCGCCGCCTTGTGTATGTAGGCATGACACGGGCACGCAAGTCGCTTACCTTGACGCGTGCTGTCTATCGCCGCGTCTTCGGCAACGAGCAGCAACTGCGCGCTTCCCTGCCGAGCCGGTTTCTCGGCGAAATCCCGAGCGAATTGGTGGATACGGTGCGGGGGTCGATGGCGGAAATCGGCGAGTCGCGCCGCTATGAACCCGACCCGGAATATTCCTACTCCGCGGAAGAGTTTGTGCGTCGCGCTCGTGGCGGGCCGGCAACACCCTCGCGCGCACAGCAACGCCGCGCCTCCTCACCATCGCCGTCTTTTGGGTCCTTTGCCTTCAAGCGTGGCAAGAGTGCCGACCCGTTACTTGGGCAAAAGGTTCGTCATCCGGAGTACGGCGTGGGCACAGTGG
>JBAVHY010000117.1:0-21537 GCA_049686315.1 Candidatus Acidiferrum sp.
CCTCCAAGCTGTCAAACATGCTCGGCACACGTAAGAAAGGCCCGGCTTCGCTGGAAACAAAAGCCGGGCCTTTCTTTTGGATAGAAGACAGGTTCACTTACTTTTAGCGTATAGTTCCGCGGCCTTATCCCAGTTGACCACGTTCCACCAGGCGTCAATGTAATCGCCGCGCACGTTCTGATACTTGAGGTAGTAAGCGTGCTCCCAAACGTCAATCCCAAGAACAGGCTTAGCGGCCAACAAGTACGGGGTATCCTGGTTCGGGGTCGAGTCGATCGTTAGCTTTCCGTCCTTCACGACGAGCCATGCCCAACCGGAGCCGAAACGCCCCAGTCCCGCGGCCTTCAGTTTGTCCTTGAACCCAGCGAACGAGCCGAAACTGGAGTTGATCGCGGCTGCCAAGTCACCCTTGGGCTCTCCTCCACCGCCCTTCTTCATCAGTTGCCAGAATAAGCTGTGGTTCCAGTGGCCGCCTCCGTTGTTGCGTACTGCTCCGCGGATGTTCTCGGGTACGGAGTCGAGACCTTTTAGCAGGTCATCGATGGACTTCGCTTGTAGGTCGGGATGGCCATCGAGCGCCTTATTCAAATTGGTGACGTAGGCGCCGTGATGCTTGTCGTGATGAATTTCCATGGTTTTCACGTCGATGTAAGGTTCCAGCGCGTCGAATGAATACGGCAAAGGGGGCACAGTAAACGCCACGGGTTTATCCTCCAAAATGAGATGGGAATCTGAAACTGAATCTAACCTGACGGCGGCTTCGAGCATACCCGGCGCCGCCGTACCTGCTCCGAAAACTCCAACACCAACGATGCCACTGCTCACAAGAAACTTACGGCGATCCATAGGAACTCCTCAGCTTCGGTGGGCGATTGGGACTGGCGGGCGAAAGTATACCGCCAACGGCCCTGCCGGCTCAACCAAGTGTTAGCAGCAAGCTGCGACGCAGTGGCTACAAATTAGCTAGACTCCTGTTGGATGCGGGAAAGTGCCCAACGGGCAGATTCCGCGACTGCGGAAATCCTCGCTTCCCCCAACCGCTTGAGTAACGCCACAACGCGCACATATTCGGCGCTACCCGAACTGACCCGCGAATTCCCCAGCGCCACGCAAGCGTTTCGAACCAATCCCGCCCATTTCGTCCGCTTTACCGCGCTGCCTCGAAAGAACTCGCGAAACTCCTCCTCACTCATTCCTGCCAGCCATTCCAGGCTAGGCATCAGCAAGCTATCCTCTGAGGATTTTCCCCGAGGTTGAAATTCCGGCAAGGAACTGGCTAGCGCGGAACGATTGTATGGGCAAACGTCCTGACAGATGTCGCAACCGAAGACCTGCCAACCCATCGGCTTGCGGAATTCCTCCGGGATGTTCCCACGGAGTTCGATGGTCAAATACGAAATGCAGCGTCTGGCATCGAGGACATAAGGTTCGACCAGCGCACTAGTTGGGCAAGCATCCAGGCATTGGCGGCAATTCCCGCACAAGTCTGGTGGCGGAGCTTCCGACGGCAAGGGCGCGATGTCCAATGTAGTGAGGATCACCCCGAGAAACAGCCATGATCCGAGAGTTTCGTTCAGCAGAAGCGTGTTTTTGCCCAGCCACCCAAGCCCAGCCTGCTGGGCGAAGACTCGTTCGGCGACCGGGCCGGTATCGGCGAAGGCGCGCGCCACAAACGGTTCGGGGAATTCTTCTTTCAGCGCCGCGGCCAGCATGTTCAGCTTCTGCCACATCACGTCGTGGTAGTCGTCGCCCCAAGCATAGCGGGATATCCAACCGTGCGGCGAACCCGCTTTAGCAGCGGCCGAAGCAGCCTTCTCGGTCGAGTAGGGATGGGCGGTGTTGTAGTTCAATGCGCAAACAATTACGCTGCGCAAGCCTCGCATTACCAGTGAAGGATTCCGGCGGCGCGGATCCTCCAGGTACTTCATCTCTCCGGCGTAACCGCGCTCCAGCCAATCCTCAAACTGCCGCAATTCCGGAAACTTTTCCGCGCGAACCACTCCACAAAGGTCAAATCCCAGCGCTTTCGCGCGTTCGGCGATCCAGACACTATCCGCAGCCATGGCCACAATTGTGCCGCATTCTGGCAGGTTCTGCGACGTCTCACGCAACTTGGTAGGGCGGAAGCTTTCAGGCGGTGGCAGTTTGCGCAATGGCCGGCATCTGGCGCGGCCAGGGTTTGCGGCACTGATAGGATTTGGCGAGTTCGATGAAGATGCCGATGTCGCGGTCCAGGTCGGACTGCGTGCCGTCGAAATAGAAGTTGCGGATGGGCATGCCGGCGTTGTCACGGCTGACGCGGGGATACACAGCTTCGCCGACAATGCCGTTCATGCAGGTGAAAGGGCTGATGTCGATGACGCCATCGAGCCCCTTGTGCGCGAAGTAAACCGCTTTGCCCACGTTGATGACCATCTCTCCGTTCGCGCCGTAGGAAGGGAGGTAAGGTTCGGCACAATCCAGAACTTCCTCAACGTGTTCCGGCTCTTCATAACCGCGGAAATCCTCGCGAAACATCGCCAAAAGCGCGTGCTCGTCCTTGCGTTGGATATGGACGCGGACGTGCGCGCCAAGAGCTTCCAAGGAGATCCGCCGTCCGTGGAGCTGTAGCGAGTGGAACTGGTCCACGTTGGTGTACCAAATCCATTCGGACATATCGTTCATCCACACTTCGGCGCCCGCATTCTCCAGACGCCTCACGAGATCCCGGTTGCTGAATTCGTTCAGACGGCAGAATATTTCGCCTACAACGCCGATCAGCGGCCTTTTCGGATCGTATTGCACCGCGAGTTTGCGAAACCGGCTTCGAGCATGCAACAAGCATTCCCGCAACGCGATCATTTGCGACTCGTGGTTGGGATAGCCGACTTCCAGCACGCGGCACAGTTCTTCTACACACTCTTGGTGCACAAAGTCCGCCGATCCGGCCTCCACTTCGTACGGCCGCGACTTCAACAGCAGCTTCCGGAGGATGTCCCCGGAAACGATGGCGCGCCACACGCCGCGCGTGAACAATGTCGATCCTTCTCCGAAATCGCTGTAACCCTGTTCACAGCTTGGCTGGAATAGGGTGACGTCTCCATAACCCAGCTTCGTCAGTACCGACTGCACGTAAGGGACATACTGGCCAAACCGGCATGGCCCTTGACCCGTAGCCATAAAGAAAGCGATTTTCCCTGGCTCCGACCCGGGCTGTCCCAGAATGTGCAGAAAATCACCAAGGACTACCTTCAGCGGATAGCATTCATCCCCGCTCGAATGCTTGCCGCCAAGTTCCAAGGTGAAAGGGCCGGATGGCGGCACGACCTGCGCATCGATTCCCAACGAGCGCAACACGGCTGCTATCGCCTTCGCGCACTCCTCAGCCATGCGCGGAATATAGGTTTTCTTCCCGAACAGGCAATGCGTGGGAGGGACCTTCCATGATCCACCTGAATTTAACTCACGCATCGGAGCAACCCCTTGCTGTCCAGATAGGCTTCACATCGCGTCAGGTAGCCGGCGTCATTCCCGTGGCCATCAAACTGCAAAACCAGAAAGGGCATTTCCGCCACGTCGCGGAGAAAATGCTTTATGAACGAATCCGGCCCGCACTTGAAGTTAGTGAGGTAAACCACGTGGATGTCCTTGTTTTCCCTGGCAAATCGACCTGCCTCGAGGATGCGGCGGCCGGAATTCCAGAACATGTTGGGGTGCAGGTCATCCACCGGCCTTTCGTCGAGCGGCAGGAAGTCCAGCGGGAGGACATTCGCTCCGTACAGGTCACGCAATTTCCGCGGTATGTCGCAATTACCATTCCGATCGTAGATGTTGTAGGGGCGTCCAAGAAGCAGCACGGTTGGCTCTCCGGTAGCACGCAACGTCGCGCAGGCTTTCCGGCCTTCTTCAAGCAGTCGTTCCGTAAAGTGGGCTTGCGCGGCATAGGCGGCATCCGCGGCGCGGTCGCTTTCCCTGCGGGTTACGTCAAAGCGATCGAAATAATGCGCCAACTGGCTCTTAACGTGTTTCTGCCCCACGCGGAAATGAAGAGTGGGCGCAAGAAAGAGGTCCGCGAACCTTTCGAATTCCGGTGCCGAACGAACCACAAACGGCAGAGTCTGGTTCCATGGGCAGAGGTGCGAGGCGATAGAGGAATCCGGCGCTTCCACGTCCATCACATTGGGAACAAACACAAAATCCACCGGGGCGCGCTCGTCGGTGCCGCGCAATAAAGAGTGAATGTGGCCGTGGGCAATCTGCACCGGAAAACACGGCTCGGCGATGCTTAGCTCCGCCCCTTGAGTCGCGATTCGCTGGTCGGTGGGGCCGGAAACGACTATTTCGAAGCCAATACCCTCCAGATAAGCGCGCCAGAAGGGAAAGCGGTCGTAGAAAAACATCGCGCGCGGAATGCCGACGCGCCGTTTGCCGGTGACCTTGTAGTTCCCTGGCTCTGTGAAGCCTTCGAGCAACAATTGATCGTGAAGCGCCATCAGGTCTCGAATGACAGGCCTGCGCTCCGTCCGGGTGCGCTTGCGGAATTTATCGGAACACTTATCGCCCCAGTAGGTTTTGCGGCCCTCGACGGTGACTTCCTTCATGTCGCAATAATTGGAGCAAGCCTTGCAAACGAATTCGCGCGATTGAAAACTGGTTTTCTGGAGGTCAAAGCCGCGGAACGTGGAAATGGTTGCGGGAGGCGCGGCAACGATGGTTGTACCGGAGTCCGATCCGCCCGCTGCCGCCACGCTTGCGAATTCATTTGCTCGCAATTGTTGGTGCACGCGTTCTTTCGCGCGTGTTACTTGCTGCGCGATCAAAGCCATGCCGATGGCTCCGATGATCCCGTTGTGCGGTGGCACAATGATGCGCTTCCCCAGGATTTGAGAAAACGCAGCTGCCACGGAGTCGTTATAAGCGGTTCCACCCTGGAAATAAATCACCTTACCAATGGTTCGGCCGCGTACCACGCGATTGAGGTAGTTCACCGCCACGGAATAAGCCAGGCCCGCTGCCAGGTCTCCGATGCTCGTACCCCGTTGCATCCACGCGGTCACGTCGCGTTCCATGAACACGGTGCAACGCTCTCCGAGCCGCGCGGGAGCCTGCGAGGCCATCGCGCGGGCGGCAAATTCATCCTTGATCTGGATGCCCATGCGTTCGGCTTGCTCTTCCAGAAAAGAACCCGTCCCCGCGGCACAGGCTTCATTCATCGCGAAATCCACCACCACGCCGTGATCAATGGAGATGAATTTGGAGTCCTGGCCGCCAATTTCAAGAATCGTGTCTACCTCGCCCTGCTCATCGCTGCCGCCGAGGGCGGAGGCGGCGTTGCCCTTCACCATTCTTTCGTGAACGAATACGGCGCCGGTTTTATGCGCGGTAATTTCATCGTTTACCGTATCCGCGCCGACCAGCTCTCCAATCAGTTCGCGGCCCGAACCCGTTGTGCCCACGCCACGCACCAGAATCTTGCCGCGAAACAATCCATCCATTTCCTGTAGGCCCTGCTGCACCACTTCGATCGGCCTGCCCGCTGTGCGCAGATAAATCCCATGGAGCAACCGGCCATCCTCGTCCAAGAGCGCCAGATTGGTGCTGACGCTGCCAATGTCAATGCCCAGGTAAGTGGAGATCTCTTCTCCGGCGCCGCGCATGGCGGCAGTCCGCGACGCCTCCGGATGATCCCGCAACAAGAGCACGTTCTTCAAAGAGAGCGGCGCCAGATGTGCTTGCGCTGTTCCAACGTGCAGCGGATTTTCCAAGCGTCGTGCAGGTATCGCCTTGGTGGACGCTTCCTCTTTGTGATTTCGTTCCAACAGGGCGCAGCCGATCGCGCCTATCCAGGCATACTCCTCCGGCACGAAGAGCTGCTCACCGCTCAGGCGAAAAGCATCCAACAACGCCAACACCACGCCGCGATTCTGCGACACCGCTCCAATCAGCGCGACTTGAGGGGTCACCGGCTTTCCACGGACAATGTTGCTCTTGAAATTCCTGGCGACCGCCTCGCACAAGCCCTTCAGGACCTCCTCGGTCGAAAACCCCTTTTGCTGCGCGTGAATCATGTCGGACTTCGCAAATACCGAACATCGTCCAGCGATGCGCGCGGCACATTTTGCCTGCGTGACCACGTCTCCGATTTCTTCCACGCGATACTTGAGGCGCGTGGCTTGCTGATCCAGAAACGACCCCGTCCCTGCCGCGCATTCTCCACTTGTCGAATAGTCTGTAATTCCCGTCGCGTAGGTATTCGCGTTGGAGCCGGTGGCATGCTCCTTTTCGCTTGCCTCCGCCAGCCGCAGATATTTGGAACTTTCGCCGCCGATTTCCAGCACCGTGCGCACTTCCGGATAGATTTGACCAACCGAACAAGCGATGGCTTTGAATTCATTTTCCGGCCGGGCGTTCAGCGCTTCGGCAAGCAATCGCCCTCCCGAGCCAGACACGCGAATGCCCAGAACCTGCTCCTCTGGAAGAGCGGCGCGCAGCTCCGCCAGCAGATCCTTCGCCGTCTGTACCGGGTTGCCGTAGGTTCGGCGATAGTTCGAGAACAGCACTGCTGCGTTGACACGCCGCTCGAGAGCGGGGCTGGCGCGAAAGAAGCCTGGGGTTTCCAACGTGCGCGGGGGATTGTTGTCCGACGCGGGGGGCCACACGACGGCCAGCTTCGCACTGACACTCCCGACGTCGAAGCCAACGTAAACTCCCATACCCGATTCCCCCAAAAGAAGTGCAACCGTAAAGCCGCTGAAAGCCGTCCATGGAGCCACGGGCCAACGGGTAATCCGAAGCTAGAATAGGTCTAGTCCTCTGGGCAAACAGTCGTCTGTAGGGGCAACAAGCAAGGGACAGGCCACGGTGAGGGAAGCCCACCATCGGGCAACAAAACACTTCCCTAATACCCGTTAATCTAAACGTTTACTTGGAGTTAGCCAAGAAGACCTGCTCCCAAAACGCCCGCTTTTGCCGTTACCTGGGGTCGGAACCAAGGTCGGGAGCCCTGTGAGGGTGGTGGATTTCACGCATACTCAGCCCGGAGCCTCCCGAATGGGAGACCTCCTGGGGTCTGGCGTCGCTTGCTGCGGTGACACAAATGCGGTGGTGGGGGGAGCGTCAGCGATAACTGTCCACGGCGGTGGGCTCGTCGGTAAACACATCGAAGACGGTGAAGAGTTTCGTGATTTGGAGCAGGTCATGGACCTTCTTGGTCAAGTTCAGAAGCTTTAGTTCGCCACTGCGATTGCGCACAGCGGTAAACCCACTCACCAATTCACCGATACCGGAGCTGTCGATGTAGTTCACGTCTCCAAGGTTCAAGAGGATCTTCGTTTGGCCGTCCTCCACCAGGTCGCGGATGGTCTTGCGCAGGAGAGCGCTTCCCTCTCCCAGCGCAATTCTACCGCTCAAATCAATGATGGTAACGACACCGACTTCCCGGCGAGTGGCAAACAAAGCTGGCATAAACGTTTCCTACGCTTCCTGTTTCGGGGCGGCGTCCGATTTCGATTTGCCGTGGTTCCCATTGCTTGTGGAACTTCCCGGCGGGGGGATTTTCTTGGACATGATCACTTCCGCGCCGCCGGTGCGGCCCGATACGACATTGAATTCGTCCATAAACGCGCGCATCAGAAAAATGCCGCGGCCGGACGTGCTCAAAAGATTTTCTTCAGCGAGCGGGTCCGGCACATCCTCAACGTGGAAACCTTTGCCTTCATCCATGACGTGGATAACCATTTTTTCCTGGGTCAAGTCCACGGCCAGGTGAATCTTCTTGTCCGGTTTTTCCTGGTTGCCGTAATGAAAGGCGTTAATTACTCCCTCCCGAACGGACATTCCGATGCGGTAGCACTCCTCTTCGTTGAAGCCAACAGCTTCTGCCACACGAAGGCACATCTCTTCGGCGAGATTAACGCTCTCGACGTGGGTATCCAGGATGACTTCCAGATGCTTTGCTTGTGGCGCCATTCCCGCCTGTCGCTGCTGCCCAAGATGCAAAACAAGGCGTACCTAGACGTAACACAGCAAACAAACCCAAGTCAATGGAGCCGGTACACGATAGTTGTGAGGCATGATTCCGCCAAGAGCCGCGGGCCCTCATGACCAGTAGGTGCGGTCGAGCGTCCGGTACTGGATGGCCTCGCTCAGGTGCTTGGCCTGAATATCCGGTGCCGCTTCCAGGTCGGCAATCGTTTGCGCTACCTTCAGAATGCGGTCGTGCGCCCGTTCCTTTACTCCCGCCGATTGCGCACGTATAGTGAAGATGCTCTTCAGAAGTTCAATCTTTCCGAAAGAGGTTAGCCGATGTTTGGTTGGATCATTCTGGGCATCCTCGCGCTCCTCGTCATTTTCGGGATTGGGATGTATAACGCCCTGGTTCGCCTGAAGGTTCAATGCGACAACGCCTGGGCGGATATCGATGTTCAGCTGAAACGCCGCTATGACTTGATCCCCAATCTTGTGGAAACCGTGAAGGGTTACGCAGCCCACGAAAAAGGCACTCTCGAAGCTGTCATCAACGCCCGCAACCGCGCCATGAGCGCCACCGGCCCCGCCGACAAGGCGCAAGCGGAAAACATGCTCTCTGGCGCGCTGAAAAGCCTCTTCGCCCTATCGGAGGCGTATCCGCAACTCCGCGCCATCGAAAGTTTCACCTCGCTCCAGAATTCACTTTCGCAAATCGAGGATACGGTGCAGAACGCGCGCCGCTATTACAATGCCGTGGTTCGCGATCTGAATACCAAAATTCTGCAATTCCCAACCAACATCTTCGCCGGAATGCTTGGCTTCAAGCAGCGCGAATTTTTCGAAATCTCCTCGGCCGCTGAACGCGAGGCTCCCAAGGTCAGCTTCAGCAATCCGGCTGCCCCGACGGCCTGATCTGCGCTTCCAACTTTGCCATGCTTGTGCGCCACAAATCCTGCGCCTGGCTCGCTGCGGCCCTCTGCAGCCTGGTTGTTCTTTTCATCCTGACCGCTCCACTTTCTGCGAAGGAGCGCCGCCTTCTTAAGTTCTATTCCGATATCGACGTCCTCTCGAACAGCAGTGTGGATGTCACCGAAAACATCACCTTTCAATTTATCGGCGGGCCTTGGCATGGCATCTACCGCAACATTCCCGTCGAGTACGCCGGCCCTCGCGGCCTTAATTACTCGCTGTTTCTCGACGTTAAGCGCGTTACCGACGAAAATGGCAACAAGCTCAAGTTCGAAAGCAGCCGTGAACGCCAATACCTCAAACTGAAAATCTTCGTTCCTGGCGCCGATAACAGCACACGCACCATTTCCATCGAATATGTTGTCTCCGATGCGCTCCGCTTCTTCGACGACCACGATGAGCTCTACTGGAACATTACTGGCGATGAGTGGCCGATCCCCATCGAGGAGGCTGGCGCGCACATTGTCCTGCCGGATGGCACATCCAACATTCGCGCCAACGTGTTCACGGGCGCCTATCGCTCCAGCGGCCGCAATGCCGCCGCCGAGATTGCCGGCAATGGCGTCGACGTGCACACCACCAGCCCCTTGGGCATCCACGAGGGCCTGACCGTTGCAGTTGCTTTCGACAAAGGAACCGTTCGCGAGCCTTCCTCGCTTTCACGCTTGTTCCTCTACCTTCGCAGCAACTGGCCTATCGGAATCCCGGTAGTGGCATTTGTTCTGATGTTCTGGTTGTGGTGGACTCGTGGCCGCGACCCCCGTCTTCGCCCCATCGCTGCCCAGTATGAACCCCCGGACAAGCTTACTCCCGGCGAGGTCGGTACGCTTATCGACAACTCCGTGGACATGCGCGACATCACTGCTTCCATCGTGGACCTCGCTGTTCGCGGCTATCTCGTTATCGAGGAGCAGAAGAAAGATCACCTCCTCGGCCTCACCCACTCCAAGGAGTATGTTTTCCATTTGAAGAAACCGCGGGCGGACTGGTCCACGCTCAAACCCCACGAGCAGGACCTTCTCGGCGGCATCTTTAGCAACGGCAATGCCGGCGACACTGTCTCCCTCGCCGATCTTCACAACCGCTTCTTCCAAAATATTGCCGGCATCAAGAATCAGATATTTGGCTCGCTCGTTGGGCAGGGTTATTACGCGCGACGCCCGGACAGCGTCCGTTCCGGCTACATCGTCTTCGGCGTTGTCGCTGGATTCATTTTGATCTGGGGCGGTCTGCGGCTGGCCAGCAGCCTTGGGATGGCTCCTTTGCCTTTTGTAGCGTCGGGCATCCTAACCGCCGGCATCATCATCGGTTTCGGGTGGTTCATGCCTGCGCGAACGCAAAGTGGGGCACGCGCATTGGAGCAAATCCTGGGATTCGAGGACTTCCTGAATCACGTGGAAGCCGAGCGCTTCAACCGCATGATCAAAACGCCGGAAATGTTCGAGAGGTTCCTGCCCTTCGCTATGGCGCTGGGTGTCGAGAAGAATTGGAGCAAGGCGTTCCAGGGTATCTATACGCAACCACCGCAGTGGTACCAGGGCAGCTACGGACCGGGCTTTTATCCCTATCTGTTTGTGAATGACCTCAGCAGCATGTCAGTCCAGGCCGGCAGCGTGATGTCTTCGGCTCCGCGAAGTTCCGGAGGCTCGGGCTTTTCCGGCGGGGGCGGTTTCTCCGGCGGCGGTTTTGGCGGGGGCGGTGGCGACGCCTTTTAGCTTTCGTCTCTGTCGGTTACGCCATAAGACGCCAGTACATCGTGCAAGCGGACAACTCCAAGCAACTCGTGTACATTCGCCCGGCTCACCACCGGCAGCAAATCGGCATGCGCCGATCCCATCCGTGCGAGGACGAGGTCGAGGGGCTGGTCCGCGTGCACATGGGCAAACTCGCGCTCCTGGATAAGATCGCCTACCTTCTTCGTAGGCGCGCCGCCATGACATGCCTCCCGCAACTGCTCCCGCGTGACAATCCCGATGACGCCGGTGTGATTGCCAACGAGCCAGGTTTGATGCTTGCTCGCGTCCACCTTGTCCAGCGCCGGTTGCACAGGTTCGTCCGCTTCCAGAAAATCCGTCGCCGGACGCATCACCTGCCCCACTTGCCGCTCCCTTTCTCTTTGGCGAGTCTCGACCCTTGGCAAATGAATTCCATCCTGCTGGGCAAGCTGCTCATAGATGGGTTCCCGCTGCAGTCGTGAGGAAATGAAATAACTCACCAGATTCGCGATCATCAGCGGCACAATCACCGCATAATCGCGGGTAATCTCAAAGATCATCACCACGGAAGTCATGGGCGCTCGAACAATTCCCGCGAACGCCGCGCCCATACCAACCAAAGCGTAAGCTCCCGGCGTCGCGACGTATCCCGGGAAAAACTGATGCGCAAGACCGCCGATCGCTCCTCCGAGCATCGCCCCTAGAAACAGGCTGGGACCAAAAATTCCCCCTGCGTTGCCGGAGGCGTAGCTCACGGCGGTGGCCACCAATTTCAGCACCAAGAGAATCACCATCAGCTTCACAGCCAAATGGTTGTTCAGCGCATCGCCGACATGCTTGTACCCCACGCCCATCACTTGCGGCACGAACCAGCCCATTCCTCCGACCAACAGCCCCCCAGCAACAGGCTGGAACCAGACCGTCTTCCTCGGTTGCTTCAGAAACCACTTCCTCAATCGCAACAGGAGCTGCGTGAATGCTACTGAAATCAGCCCTCCCGCAAGGCCGAGGATGCCATATAGCACCAGCTCCCAAGGATTCACCAGTTGATATTGCGGCACCTTGAACAGCGGATCATTTCCCAAAAGCAACCGCAGCACTCCCCAGCTCGTCGCCGAAGCCAGCACCACCGAACCCAATACCGGCGCGTGTAAATCGCTGACTACCTCCTCGAGCGCGAACAACACCGCCGCCAGGGGCGTGTTAAACGCGGCTGCGATGGCTGCCGCCGCTCCCACCGGAATCAACGCCTTCACCTTTTCCGGGCGTAAACCCAATGTGCGGCCAAGCACGGAGGCGATTCCTCCCCCCACTTGCACGGCGGGTCCTTCGCGCCCCAGGGGAATTCCACTTGCGAGTGTGGCCGATGTGCAAAGGAATTTTCCGAACACCGTGGAGAGTGTGATTTTCCCTTCGCGGGCAAACAAGGCCGCTTTCGTTTGCGGGACTCCGCTGCCGCGCGCATCGGGGAAGAAACGATAGAGCAGGTAACCCATGACAAGCGAGACCAAGGTCGGCACTACCAGCCGCCGCCACCTTGCTATACCTGCCGGATCGAGCCGCGCCCCGAATCGTTCGGTCAACACAATGAATGCAACTACGCTTAAGCCAACCAACGCTCCAATGAGCAGTGTCAGCGCGAGGAACACCTGTTCCTCGCGTTTCCCGGCGAACGCCGCCCATTGCGACGTTTTCACGCTCCACCAATTTTGTTTTGGTTGCGCTTGCGCTTCCGTCATATTCAGGAACCGGTTTTCAAGGAATCGGCGCCCGCTCCAAAGAAATAGCGCCAGCCCAAGGTCTGTTCCCGGTGGCGTTCCTCTTCCAAATGCCGCGTGCGCGCTTTCAGTAACCCCTCTAACGAAACGATCCCCTGCAATTTCCCACTCTCTCGATCCACCACCGGCATCCTCGTTATACCGTTCTCTGCCATCCGATACACAATCACCCGGAGCGTTTCATCCGAATACACACTGAAAGTGCCCGTCCTCGCCAGTTCACTCAGCGTGCGCTTCGAAATTGCCTCTCTGCTTTCTTCCTTCCACTTCCGAATATTCTCATAAGTTGTTACCCCTAGTAATCGCTCATGCTCATCGACAATCGGCAACAGCCTCTGCGCTTGCCAACGCTGCCATTGTTCAGAGACTACGAGGTCTTCCAGAAGGGCGTTCTCTCGTAGCGCGAGTATTCCTGTCTGCATTACTTCCCGCACATACAAAAGTTCCAGCGGATCGACCGCGTATTCCCGGCTCAAGTGATAGCCGCGCCGCGCCACTTTCTCGGTCAGGATGGAGCGCTTCAGCGTCAGCACGGTAAACGCATGCGCGATGACGCTTCCCACCAGAAGCGGCAGGAAGACGTTGGCGTCATGCGTCAATTCGAACGCGAAGACGATGCTGGTAAAAGGAGAGCGCATGGTTCCGCCCAGGATCGCTCCCATGCTGATCAGCGGCCAGAAACCCGCTCCTTCGTTGGGAAGAAACATCGCTTCGAGGCCCCCCAGCGCGCCGCCCATCATCAGCAGCGGGGCCAGCACGCCTCCGGAGGTACCAGAGCCGAGCGAGACCGCCCAGATGAACCATTTCACCAGCAACACGCCGAGGATCACTTTGGTGGTTACGGTTCCCTGCAACAACTGCCCGATGGTGTCGTAGCCCACCCCCAACGCCTGGGGAAAGATCAGTCCGCCCAAGCCGATCGCCAATCCTCCAATCGCGGGCCACCACATCCAGTGAATTTTCAAATGCTGAAATGCGTCTTCAGCGGCGTACACGGAAATCGTGAGCAAGGCGGACAACGCTCCGGCCAGAAGACCCACCAACGCGCAACCAAGTAATCCTTTCGGACCTATGAACAAGGGATGAAGCGGCACAGGGAAAAGAGGTCCGAACCCAAGTATGTATCTACGCACCACCGCGGCAACCGCGCTTGCCAGTGCCACCGGTATCAAGCTGCGCGGCTTCCATTCGAACAACAACAGCTCCACCGCCAACAGCACCGCCGCCACCGGCGAAGCGAACGTTGCCGACATTCCGCCCGCCGCACCTGCCACCAGCAGCGTTTTCCGCTCCGCGCTTGTCAGGTGGAAAAGCTGCGCGATCATCGAGCCGAATGCGCCGCCGGTCATGATGATCGGACCTTCCGCTCCGAATGGCCCTCCTGATCCGATCGATATTGCCGAGGACAAAGGCTTGAGGAATGCCACCTTCGGCTCCACGCGGCTCCCGTTCATCAGAATCGCTTCGATGGCCTCCGGAATTCCGTGCCCGCGAATCCGCTCCGAGCCGTATCGCGCCATCACCCCGATAATCAGCGCGCCGCCAATCGGCACCAGGACGCTGAATAACCCCAGGTGATTTCCAACGGGCGAAACCATCGCCGCACTCCAGCGCCCAAAATAAAGCAGATTGGTGAACAGCCCGATCAGGCGCAACAAAACCAACGCCACGAAAGCACACAATACGCCTATGGCCATCGCCAGGAGCGAAATCGGCAGGACACGCCATGTGGTCGTGAAGTCGCCTAATTCCTCGCCGCGAGTTTTGCCGTTTCTTGTGTGCTTTTTTCTTTCAGAAGAGTTCACTTTTGCGTTCCACCTGCTGCCTTCTGGAGGCCCGATTATCTCGTCCGGGCCGCCGCCCTTCTCCGTCCTTTGCTCCTGTTCGCCGAAGACCGGCTGCGCGTCTCGAGAAGGGCGCTGATCGCGGCTACAAGAGCCCTGCCATTGGCGCGCAATTCGATAATCCGTTGCTCGACTACTTTTTCGAGCAGCTTTTCTCCGCGCGGCTGCAGGGACACCCGCACCTGCCGCCGGTCGTCCCTCCCTCGTATTCTTTTGACGTAACCGTGCGCTTCCATCCGGTCGATCAATTCCACCGTGCTGTGATGCCGAAGCGAAAGCCTTTCTGCAAGCGCGCCGATAGTGGCCTCCTGCCCAGCCGGAAGGGCCCGGACCGCCAGCAACAGCAGGTACTGTTGCGGTTCCAGCCCTGCTTGCTTCGCCGTGACATCCCCTTCCTGCAAAAACTTGCGGATGCGGTAGCGCAGCTCGCCCAGTGCCCGGTATTCGTTCTCCGTGATCATTCCCGGCATCGTTCTACTTTATCGTATTACGATATATTCTTCCATCCTGGGTTCTCTGTCTGTTATTCGGGAACATTACCGCGAAGGGGAGGACTTACAGCGCTTTCCGGAAGGCCTTCTGTGTCTTGTAATGCTCGTATCCGTGGCGCAGGTAGAAACCATGCGCCCGATCGCGGATCACATTGGAGCGCACCGACATGCTTTTGCAGCCGAGCTTATGGGCCCATTTCTCCGCGGCTTCGAGCAGCAGCCAGCCAATGTTTTGGTTGCGGCACTCTTCCTCCACCACGAGCCCGTTTACCTCCGCGCGGCGCTGAACCTCCAGCAGAGGCGTGCTGCTGACGTGAACCCAACCCACAAGGCCTTCTTCCCTGGTGTCGGCGACGAAGCACGCGCCGGCATATTCCTGCAGCACCAGGCTCAGGCGCTTGGCCACTTGCCGGGTGGTCGCAGGATATCCCAACTGACACGAGAGCACGGCGATGCGCGCCGCATCACCTCGCCGCGCGCGCCGGATTTCCACGGCCGGACTTGCCGCTCCCATTTGCTCCTATGCTCCCTTGCGCCGCAATCTACCTTGTACCGCTTCACCCCGCAACTCGCGCAGAGCATCCGCGGCAATCCATCGCCCTGCAGGCGTTCCGGCTCGCCGAATTGTTTCGGCACAAGCAATCGCCCTGCGATTCAGCCGCAGATTTCGCTTGCCGATATTTCTGAGCGCCCAATTCACGGCTTTCCTCACGAAATTTCGCTCGTCCGAGGCCTCGCGCTCGATCACCTTCAGGTATTTCTGAAATGGCGTGTCGCTCGCGGCCTTGTCGTGAACCGCCAAGTATGCCGCCAAGGCGAATCCTGCGCGCTTCTCGAATTCCTTCTTGCGCGTGCTCCATGCGAACGCTTTTTCCCACGCGAATTTTGCATCGACAAATAAATGGCAACACGTGCCGTCGCACACGTCCCAATTATCGAAATCGCGTACCCACCGCTCCATCTGGCTAGAAGTCACCCTGTGCGGTTCGGAAATCAGCATTCCCAACAGCCGCGCATCGTGTATCCCCGTCTCCCAGAGCCTTAGGCCTAACGCATGATTTTTCCCAATCTTTCTGACGATTTCATCCAATTTTGGTTTCGAAACGCCGTAGACTTTTTTCGCCCGGATCCCGAATCGCGCCATTCCTTCCACATTTCGCTTTTGCCCGTGGCGCTTCAGTTCGGCCAAGGCGCGGGGAACAGTCCACTCCTCTGTTTTCCGCGCGTCTCTCCGGCGCATTCTAGAACGTTTTTTGGGAATCGATGAGGATTGTGACTGGGCCTTCATTCACTAGCTCCACTGACATCATGGCCTGAAAAATCCCCGTGGCAATTGGTATCCCAAGGTTCTTTAGCGCTTCGCAAAACTCCTCATAGAGCTTCTTCGCCAGTTCGGGCGGAGCCGCCGAGATATAACTCGGGCGCCGTTGTCCGCGTGCGTCTCCATACAGCGTGAACTGTGACACAACCAGCGCGCTGCCCTTTACCTCCAGCAACGACAGATTCATTTTCCCCTGTGCGTCTTCAAAAATCCGCAAGTTCGCTAGTTTCTCCGCCATCGCCGCTGCCACAGCGGAGTTGTCTTCCTTCCCCACTCCAAGAAGGATCATGAGTCCAGGCCCAATTTCGCCGCTGACCCGGCGCTCCACCGTGACCTTGGCTCGGCTCACCCTCTGCACCACCGCACGCATATCGTCTCCGTAGTCATCCACCGCGCCTGCTTCTTTGGTTGGGTCTTTTGCCATGGTCTCGCCACTTCATTTTTTCGCGCTTGTTTTGTGCCAGGTTATCGCTCTCCCCGGCTTCTTCCACCCCCGCGGCGCCCGCTGGCACTTCGGGCAAAAGTAGCTGCTCCTTCCGGCCACGATCACGCGCCGGATCGGGGTCTTGCACCTGAAGCAGGGTTTGCCCTCTCTCCCATACACACGATGGTGCCGTTGATATTCTCCCGGCAATCCCTCGGCGTCAAGAAAGTCAGAAATCGAGGATCCCCGAAGCACAATAGCCTTCCGCAGGATTTCCTGCAGCACGGCGTATAACTCTTCCACTTGCTCAACCTTGAGCCGCGCTCCCAAATGCGCTGGGTGAATCCTCGACTTCCACAGGCTTTCGTCGGCATAAATATTTCCCACGCCGCGAAGTACTTTCTGATCCAGCAGCAGCGCCTTAATCCTCGCCCGGCGCTCCTGAATCCTGCGCGCAAATTCCGCCAGCCCCGTCTCCAGCGGATCCGCGCCGAAACGCTGCAATTCCGCGCGCAGAATTTGCCCCGCAAGGTATGCCATGCGTCCAAACCGCCGAGGATCGATGTAGCGTAGTTCCCGGCCGTCATCCAGCAGCATTACCACGTGCGTGTGTTTTGCCTGCGGCTCGCTTGCTAGCCGAGGCATCAGCGTTCCGGTCATGCCGAGATGCACCAGCAGGGCGGTTTCTTCCCCGCCCGTGCCGGTCTCGCCACCCGAGCCCAGTCGCAGCAGTAGAAATTTCCCGTAGCGCTCCACGCGAAGGATTTTTCGCCCGGGCAACTCTCTTTCCAGTACCACGGGATTATCGATAAAATCCGATTTTCCAAGCGTGACGGTCAGAATCTTCCGCCCTGCAACCTCGCGTTGCAGTCCCCGCGCCACGGTCTCGACCTCAGGAAGTTCCGGCATGTTGCTCCCGTGCGTTCAAGCTATCACATCCTTTCTTCTTGCGGCTCTGGCACTCGTGCTACAGTCCTTCACTTGGAGGTGCGTGTGCGAATCTCATGGTTGTCTTGTTTGCTGTTTCTGGCTTTGGCATCCCGAGCGACCGGACGCCCTCAGGAAACTGGCTTCCTCGACCGTACTGTTTCGCTCCACGGGACCAGTTATAAGTATCAAGTTTTCCTGCCGGACAACTGGTCGCGCAAACAGAAATGGCCGATCACTCTCTTTCTTCACGGTGCCGGTGAGCGCGGCTCGGATGGGCTGTTGCAGACAGAGGTGGGCTTACCCCGTGCGATCCGCGAAAACCGTTCTCGCTTCCCCACGGTCGTCGTGATTCCGCAATGCCTCACCGACCAATGGTGGACAACCCCGGAAATGGAAGAAATGGCCCTGGCCGCTCTTGCCGCAACCACAAAAGAATTCAACGGCGACACCAAGCGTACTTATCTCACCGGTCTCTCCATGGGTGGTTTTGGCAGTTGGGATCTTGCCGCGCGGTACCCAGGCAAGTTCGCCGCTGTCATGCCTATCTGCGGCGGCATTGTTCTGCCCGAGCATCTGCGGCAAATGCATCCGGACATGGCGAAGAATGGCTATGCAAACGACCCCAAGAGCTATGGCGAGGTTGCCAAGAAAATTGGCAAAACCCCGGTGTGGATTTTTCATGGAGGAGCGGACGACACTGTCCCGGTTGATGGCTCCCGCAAAATGAACGATGCCCTGAAGGCCGCTGGTGGCAATGTCCGCTACACCGAATATCCAGGCGTCGGCCACAACTCCTGGGACAAGGCCTACGCCGAACCGGAACTTATGACCTGGCTGCTCTCAAAGTCGCTTTGAAGCGTCTAAGCATACGAGGCATACATACTCCAGTAACATCATCGCGCTACTAAGAGAACATTGTTGTGTTGCGGGGGTGAACCATGCGAAATTCTCGGCCGTCTGCTCCCATCCTTCAATCTTCCAGCCACGATCTCGTCGTGCGAATCGACAAGCGTGCGGCACTGTTGCTGCTTGCCGGTGTAGCCGCAATAGCGGCCGTTTTTGTCTACAAGGCTCGGGAAACAGAGGATCGCAACAAGGTGCAAGCTGAAATTTCGGCGCCGAACAACGCGTCCACTACTTTGCCCGCCCCGGACGATATTCCTCCTGCCACTCCCGCAACCCATGAGCCTCGCTCCGTAACTCCTCCTCCGTCAGCCGTCGAAACGGCTCCGCCAGCCGACATGCGCAACTCTGATCAGGATGTCGATCGTTCGGGAATGGCACCCCCGCCAGCGACCGCTGTTACCGAATCGCAAGAAATCGTCACATCTTATCCATCCTTGCATGCGCCTCCAGATCCTCCGCCGGCGGACTCGCCTTCGCCCGACAACCTGCCTTCCGATTCACCCTTCGCCCCTGGGCCGTCGTCGAACCCAAGTCCGGCACCGCAACCGCCTGGCGAGCCAAGAGATTCGATTGCTTCAGCATTACTCAACGGCGCAGGCGCGACTTTTCCGTATCCCCTGTATTCGAAATGGTTCGACGAGTTCCACAAACTCCATCCCGAGGTGCAATTCAACTACCAGTCCGTGGGCAGCGGCGCGGGCATCAGGCAACTGTTAGAGAACAACGTTGAGTTCGCCGCCACAGATGTACCGATGAACGACCAACAGCTCGCAGGCGCAAAGATCCCAATTCTTCACGTTCCTTCGGTTTTGGGTGCAGTGGTTCCGATTTACAATGTACCCGGCGTGAGGGAACTCCGGTTCACGCCGGAAATTCTGGCCGGAATCTATTCCGGGAAACTCACGTACTGGAATGACCGAGAAATCGTGGCGGCCAACCCAAGGGCGAATCTGCTCTTTCTGCCAATATCGGTGATTCATCGGTCGGATGGCTGCGCCACGACATTCATCTTTACGGACTATCTATCGAAGGTCAGCGCGGAATGGCAGCACGCTGTCGGCAAGGGAACCTCCGTGAATTGGCCCCTCGGTGTTGGCGGCAAGGGAAATGAAGGCATCGCGGGCCTCCTCAAGCAAACTCCTGGAGCCATTGGATATGTTGATTTCCAGTATGCCGTGCAGAGTCAAATTCCTTTTGGGAGTGTCCGAAATTCACGAAATAGATTTATTAAGGCGGATCTCGCAAGTTTGACGGCGGCCGCCGTCCTCCCCGACGCAGCAACAGATTTTCGCTTGTCGATCACCAATGCATCCGGCTTTGACGCCTACCCTATTTCCAGTTTCACCTGGTTCCTCGTGCCGGTGCGCTCCCGCCATGGTTCGGAAGACCGGGATCTTGCGGCGTTCTTGCGCTGGATGCTCGCGAGTCGCTCGCAGGACATTGCAGGCAGTTTGGGATATGCTCCGCTGCCAGAGCAGCTGGCCAGGCGAGTAAACGAGGAAATTTCAAAGATTCACTGAATGGGCGCAGTGCTGTATAGCTTAAGACGGATTTCCACCGCCGCGGCTCCTAGTACAGCCCCACGAGTTGTCTACTTCGTATGATAGTTCGGATAAGGCGGATGATCCGGTAGCACCACTGGATTCTTCTTCAACGCTTCCATGGTCACCTGCACCGCCCTTTCCAGTTGCAGGTCGTGTCCCGCGGCCACCGACGCTGGATCGTTTTCCACCTCAATGTCCGGACCGATCCCATGGTTCTCCACTTCCCATTGTCCGCGCAGGCCGTAAATCGCCACGCGGGGCGCGGTGACAAAGCCGCCGTCGAGCAGCGGGGGATAGTTATAAATCCCGACTAACCCGCCCCAGGTGCGCATTCCCACGAGCGGACCCACGCCATCCTGCTTGAACATCCACGGGAGCGCGTCACCGCCGGACCCGGACATTTCGTTGATGATCATGGTTTTGGGCCCGTAAATCTGCGCGAGAGGCGAGCAGAACTTTTCTCCCTCGCGAGTAATGTCGCAGTTCCGTAAGGGCCTCTTAAGCATATCGATAATGTAGTCGGCGATTTCACCGCCGTGGTTGTAGCGCTCGTCGATCACCGCGCCTTGTTTATCCACCTGAGCGAAATAGAAGCGGTTGAAGTTCGTGTATCCGCCAACCGCCGTATCCGGCACGTGCACATACGCCAGCTTCCCACCGCTGAGCTCATCCACCTTGCGGCGGTTGTCCTCCTCCCAGGCCCGGTTGCGCAGGGAAAACTCGTTGTCCACCGGCACCACGGTCACATCGCGGGCATCCTTGGCATCTGCATTCGGCCCAACCTTAATCTTGATTTGCTTGCCCGCTGTGTTTTCGAAAAAGCTGTACACTTCCGCCGGCGGCCGGACGTCTCGACCATTCACTTCCAGCAGATACTCCCCTGTTTTCACATCCACGCCCGGCTGCGTCAGCGGGGCGCGCAAATCCGGATTCCAGTTTTCGCCATTATAAATGCGGGCAAATCGATAGCGCCCGTTTTCCACCTTGTAGTCGGCGCCCAGCAGCCCGCCTTTGATCTGCTGTGGCTTGGGCACATCTCCGCCACCGACAAACATGTGCCCGATGGTGACTTCGCCCAGCATTTCCACGAAGAGATAATTCAAATCTCCGCGCCCGCCAACTCCGTGCAAGTACCCGCTGTACTTCTTCTCTGCCGCCTGAATGTTCAACCCGTGATGGTTCGGGTCATAAAGGAAGTCACGCTGGATGCGCCAGACTTCGTGGTACATCTGGTTCCACTCCGCCCGGGGATCGACGTAAACTTCCATTGCTTCG
Organism: Candidatus Acidiferrum sp.; assembly: GCA_049686315.1. Classification (GTDB taxonomy): domain Bacteria; phylum Acidobacteriota; class Terriglobia; order Acidiferrales; family UBA7541; genus Acidiferrum. The sequence goes on from JBAVHY010000117.1 coordinate 21,145, forward strand.
AGTTTCAGAGCCCCTTCGCCGGGTTTCGGTGCTGCGGTCGTCCCGGCGATGATCCATGGCCCGGCAGGCGGTTGTCCTTGCCGAAAAAGCGCTTTCTCCCCGTTCGCCGAAATGTAGAGTGCGGACACTCCACTCACGTACGGCTCCGTCTTTCTCGTGCTCAGGTCAAACTTGCTCACCGTTACACTCGGAGGCTCGCTGAAGCGCGGCACATCCACAATTTCGGAGAGAAAGAGCACCCCCGTTTTTCCCGCGTCCAATTGAATATAATTTGCCGCGCGAATTGGGAGCGCCACGATGCGCTGCCCGATGCCGTCAAAATCAATGGTCACCACGGGCGGCTCTTCCTTCTTTTCACCTTCCTTGCCCTTGTCTTTGTCCTTATCTTTATCC
>JBAVHY010000118.1:0-4116 GCA_049686315.1 Candidatus Acidiferrum sp.
GGATGGATCCGGTATTGACGGGAACGAAGGCCTTGTCCGCGCGGGGAGAAGCGGAATGAATGGCCTTGGCAATCAGCTCTTTGCCGGTGCCACTTTCGCCGCTGATCAAAATCGTGGAACGAGACGGCGCCACCTGCGCCACGAGGTCGAGCAGCACCAGCATCTTTTCGCCCTTTCCCACAATGTTGGGGAAATTAAAACGCTGCTTCAGCGCGCGCTTCAGCTGAACGTTTTCATCGCGCAAGCGCCGCGCCTCGACCGCCTGTGCGACCTGCGCCAGGAGTTCGTCGTTGGACCAGGGCTTAGTGATGTAATCCATGGCCCCGCTCTTGAAGGCCGCCCGCGCCATCTCAATCGAACCATAGGCGGTAATCAGAACGATCGGTAGAAGAGGGTCTTGCCGGTGCACATCCTTCAGCAGCTCAATTCCATTGCGGTCGGGCAGGCTGACATCCAGCAACATCAGGTCGAAGGGACGCTCTTCGAGGCGCGACAGTCCGGATACAGCGGTTTCCGCGCTCGCTACCAGATACCCTTCGGTTCTTAACAACAGTTCCAGACCCTCGCGAATCTCTGATTCGTCGTCGACAACGAGAATCGAGCCCTTAGACATGGATGGCTTTCCTGACTGCTGGGAATTCGACATGGAACGAAGTCCATCGGCCGGGGGTGGATCGTACGTCGATCTTGCCGGCATGTTCCTTAATGATCCCGTAGCTCACGCTAAGACCCAAGCCGGTTCCCCGGCCCCCCGCCTTGGTCGTGAAAAATGGGTCAAAAATTTTGTGTATGTGTTCGCGCGAAATCCCGTTGCCGGTGTCCACCACTTCGATTTCCACGCTGCCGTTATGCGCGGCGGTGCGCACTTCGAGCATCCCCCCGAGGGGCATGGCGTCTCGCGCATTCAAGAACAGATTGAGAAACACCTGCTGAAGCTTGTTGGCCGAGCCTCGCACCGGAGGCAGTGGCTCACTCAACTGCTTGACCACCTGAATCTGGGAAGTTTTGAGCGGATGAGCCACGAGCGATAGCGTCTCTTCGACAACGCGGTTGACATCGACGTCGGCAAGCTCGCCCGGGCCGGTGCGGGAAAAATTCAGCAGATTGTTGACCATCTCGCTCGCCCGGAAGGTCTGCTTCACGATTTTTTCAATGATGGTATGCCGCGGGTCGCCTTCGGGCATCTGTCTCGCCAGCATTTGAATGTAGTTAGAAATTACCGCAAGCGGCGTATTGACCTCGTGCGCCACACCGGCCGCGAGCAGCCCCAGAGACGTCAGTTTTTCCGTCTGGGACATCTGTTCTTCCATGCGCTCGCGTTGCGTTACGTCGTCAAACAAGAGCAGCCGTCCGATTCTCTCTCCGGACTTGCCCACGAGCGGCGTGATGGAGACATTGAGCACGACGGAGCTGCCCTGATGCACCAGGCGGTGCTTATAAATGCCGGTGACCTGCTCTTCGTCGCCACGCGCTTCAATTTCCGAAACCAGTTCCGGCGGCAGCAGTTGGCTGAAGGGCTTGCCCACGGCCTCACTCCGGCCGACCCCGATCAGTTGCTCCATACGGCTGTTCCAGGCATCCACGGTCCCGAGTAAATCAACCGCCAGGACGCCGACGTTCAGCGATTCCACGATGTTTTCGCTGAAGTCTTTCAAGCGTGCCACTTCGACGGCCTTCTGCTCGAGAGACGAATACAGTTGCGAATTGTCGAGCGCAATAGCCACATAGCCCGCGATCGTTTGCACCAGTTCGACGTCGTCGCTCGAAAGGTAATCGCCATCCACGGTCTTTCCGAGGCCCAGCACGGCAACCGTGTGGTCGCGGATGCGGCAGGGAATGAAGTAATTCAGCTCCAACTGCTCGAGCGTCCGACGCACGGAATCGTTTACATCGCGGGCGCTTCGCGGGGACTCGAAGAAAATGGGCCCGTTCAGAAATTCCGGCCGTGAAGGCGCAATGAAACCGAGGTCCAGGGACTCGACCAGGCGCACACCCATCGAGCGCGCCAAGCGCATCTCCCCCGGCCGGTACGGGTCTTCGACAAAGATGGCCAGGCGGTCCACCAAGAGCGTTTGAGAAACCCGATCCATCACCGAACCCAGCATCGGTTCAAGCCGGACTTCGCTCGTCAGCGTGCGGCCGAATTCGATCAGGGTGCGCCGGTAATTCAAGCGGTCACGGTAAAAGAAGCGGTCGAGGCGCGCCTGGATGCCTTCGCGAACCGGTTGGAACAGGAACGCGGCAATCACAATGGCAATCATGCCGGCCACCGGGCCGCTGGCCTGCGCGTGGAAGATCTCCGCAATCAGCGCAACCAGGGCGAAATAAACGGCTGCGACGGCCGCTGTTGCCGCCGTATAGGCAAGGCCGCGCTTGAAGATGATGTCCACGTCCATCAGCCGGTAGCGGATGATGGCGTAACCGAAACAAAGGGGAATCAGAACCAGGCTGATGGTGGAAAACTGCATCCATGGCGGCGCCTGCGCATCGAACAGATAGGGAAGAATGTAAAGCAGCGTGAACGGCAAGCTACCTGCCAAGGTCCCGCCGGTCAGCCATTTCAATTGCTGACGCAGGACACCGGAGCGCGTGCGGCGATAGCTCACATGAAAAACCATCCCGGCGGCGAGAAAGTAAGCACCCAGAAAACCCAATTCCATTTGATCGAGCGTCACGCGCGACCGAGTGGAGGGCACGAAACCCAAGGCATTGAACGCGGTAAGGAGGTGAACCGTCAAAAGCGCAATGGGTGCCGCATAGACAGCGGCTAGCTTCAACGCGAACCTGCGGTCGGTCCCGGAGCGCGCAGGGAAGACCATGGCGAAGTGCACGAGCAGCGTAGGCGCAAGCAGCGCAGCCACTACGCTCGACCAGTACACCTCCAGGTCGAATGCGTCTCCTTTGCCGCTGTAGTGAAACGAATAAAGGATGAACGAGACCAGACAAAACACGTAAAAGTGAACCGCCCGAGGCGCATTCCATCTTCGTATGAAAATAAACAGGCCGATGAAGAGGTACAGCAAGCCAACCGCTCGCTCATAGTTCTCGACCGCGAGTGGCTTATGCGACGGCGCGGTAATCAGGCGGGTTTCGAACTCCTCCCCATTCCGGGAGAGTTTGTAGCGCAATTGCGTCCAGATCCCCGCGCGGTACAGGCGGCGCGCCACGTACTTTTCATTGGGGAGTGGTTGGTCGTCGATCGAAAGGAGCAGGTCACCAGGATGTATTCCGGCGGTCGAGGCAGGGGAGTTCGGCAAGACCTTCCAAGCTTCAATGCCGGAGGCACTATCCGACCAAGCGACGCCGTCGTCGACCAAGTCATAGCGAGAGCGCTGAACGAAGTTCAGCCAAGCGAAAATGACCGCCGCCAAAGTTGCTAGCGCCAGTACAACTGCGCCTACGCTGACACGCAGACTTTCCTTCATGCCTAAGGTCCCACCACTCGCTGCTTTGGCCATTCAGTGGAGCAAGTCCCTTTCCAATCTTTAGTAGATATGCTTAAGAATAAGTACTGTTAATTCAAATATTTGTGGCCATGCAGGGGAGGGACGGACAGCCACATCCAATTTATGGTAGGCGGGATACAACTTTCCACAACTCCTCTACAGTTTAGAACTGCAGGCTCAGCCCACCTCGAAAACTCCGAAACGTCGGCACCAGGAGCACCTGACCATCCCGGATATTCATTGGCACATAGCCCTGGGCCAACAGGTTGTCGCACTCCGCATTCGCTTCCCAGCGTCCGAGGGTGGCCCAAGGCAAGGGCTGACGGATACCCACATGCAGGTAAGGATTCACGTCGTAGATGCTTTCACCATAGGGGTCCACGCGGGACAAGGCCGACCCACTAATCCACTTGTACGCCGCAGTCAGCTTCGTTCCCGTACCGGGAACTTTTCCTGACACTTTCAGAGCGGCGGAATGCTGCGGCGCGGTACGCAAAGCGTCGCGCAAGCCTCCATCCATGACCCCCGTCGGCACCAATGCTCCCGAAAACACGTAAATGGTGGTCAGTTCAAGGTCGTCGGTGATTCTCTCTCGCAGTGCCGCGCGCGTGCCCCACGAAACGGACGAACCGCCATCATAGGCAAATCCCTTGGAATAGAAGTCCTGGAA
>JBAVHY010000119.1:0-14838 GCA_049686315.1 Candidatus Acidiferrum sp.
GCAAGATTACCCGCAAAGCTAAAGCTCTGCAGGAATCCCGATTGCTGCGGCAGTGGGAAAACATTGAAGAGACTTAACGCCAGAAAGTATCTCAGGTGTTCCAGGAAACGCCCGAAGAGACTCAGGCTGCTCGAGGGGCGCCGCATTCTTGCGAGCCGCTCGCCTCCCATTGCGGTTGCCAGCCGGTTTCGCAATCGTGCGGGGAGCGCTGGCAGGATCCACGCAATATCCAGGTAAGTCACATGATTGGAAATGAGCAGCACTGGTCCGCGAAGTCCCTGCAGATTCTCGCGCCCACGAATTCGAGGGGCAGCCAGAACATAGGTTGCCGGCCAAGCCAGCAAGTAGTAAATGCAAAGGCGCAGAGCAGTGATGAGCCAATGCTGCGGCCAGGTGGGGTAGACGTGCTGAATCGTCGCCGAGCTACCTTGGGCGAGGAGCTTCTCAAGTTGCGCGACCGTGGCGACGTCTTGAAACTGAGCCTCATTCAGGTCCACTTGATGGCGCTCTTCTAGAACGCTGAGGAGTTCGACGCGATCGAGGGAAGTAAGGTGTAAATCGGTTTCCAGATTGGCGTCCTTAGTGCCCAGTTGAACCGGCCGGCCGGTAATCCGAGAAATCAATCCAGCGAGGGAATCCGGGGACGGAGTACTTTTTGTTGCGGCGCTCTTTGCATTTTGGACCGCGTCGCGAATGCGCGGAAGAATTGGCTTTTGGGTTGGCGTCCGTGGGAAGTCGGCCTCGGGCCAAACAAACCAGCGGAGCATTTTCTGGTACTCGGCCAGTGATTGATTGGCGGCCTCGATCACGCCGGCCGGGTTGCCCCGGGAGCCGTTCATTAAGAGCACGGCGCAAGGCTCGGCGTTGCCATCTCTTTCAAGCCCGATCACGACACAGTCTCGAACGCCTGGTTGCACTTGAAGGGCCTTCTCCAGATCCTCCGGGTAGACATTCATGCCAGCCGGAGTGACGATGACATTTTTTCGGCGGCCCTTGAAATACAGGCGCCCACTCTCGTCTTTTTCCGCGACATCGCCCGTTCGGAACCATCCATCTGGTTCGGCAACCGAGAGAGTTCGGCCATTATGGCGATACGCCGTGGCAACGTTTTCTCCACGTACGAGAATCTCCCCGTTGTTGTCGACGCGCATTTCCATTCCTGGAAACACCTTGCCAATTGATCCTCTCGTTGAACGGAATGGATGATTCAAACTAATGAGCGAAGTGGTTTCCGTCATCCCGTATCCTTGAATGACGGCGAATCCCAATCGATTCCAGAAGGTCTCGGCCTGCTGCGGGAGAGCGGCTCCGCCAGAGACGAAAGCCCAGAATTTCCAGCCGAGACGCGTGTGGATCCGCCGGAATCGCCACCAGCGCCGAAGAAAGTGCTGCCCGTCTGCCAGCGCGAAAGCTTTGCGAAACGGCTCTATTTTCCCTTCGCGTTCCTGCTGTCGTTCCACCTCACGTTGCAACGATTCAATGATACGAGGAACCGCGACAAGAACGGACACCCGCTCTCGCCGGATCGTGTCCATAAACTCTGTGGGCCTGAGCGAATTGAGGAAGATAACCGTGCCCGCAAGCATTGGAGGGATAAACACCCCGAGCATTTGGCCGAAAACATGACTGAGTGGAAGAAGGTTCAAAAACCGTATGGGATGAAAAGGCCTTTCGTATCTGAGATACTTTCGAATTTCGCGTTCCAGGGGTTCGATGTTTGCCAAAACATTTCCATGCGAAATCACCACGCCGCGAGGCTCAGCGGTCGTGCCGGATGTGAAGATGATCTCCAGACTGTCCTGCCGTTTGAGGGCTGGCGATGGGTAAGGTGAACAGTCTCGCTGACCGGTAAGGGTGGGGACTGACTCCAGGGGGATGCAGAGAAAGGGGAGCGGCCCAGCCTGGAAGGAACGCGAGTGAAACACCAGCTTCGCATTTACCTCCTGCGCCACGCGCGAGGCAAACTCGATTGTCGAAGCATGATCAATTGGCACGATCACCGCTCCGCGTAACAAACAGCCCAGAAAGACGACGATCCATTCCACGGAGTTTTCGCCCCACAACAAGACGGCATCGCCCTTTTCAATGCCGCGCCACTCGAGTTCACGCGCCAGGCCGTTTGCCGCCGCGGATATTCCCCGGTAACTCCAACTCTCCATGCGATAGCCTCGGCGCTGCCGCACGGCAATCTCGTCGCCATGTGCCGCGTATGCCTTGACGAAATTAAGTAGTGACTCCACAGGCATCCTAGACATCTATTTTACGAAAGAGCACCGTAAGTCAGTAGCTCCACACCCTTTGATAGGTCTAGCTTTCGGTGGGATACACAGAAAAAATCGTGGTGATTGGTGCTGGAATCTCGGGCCTGGCTTGCGCCTTTCGCCTGAAGCAGTTCGGGCTGCATCCTATCGTGCTGGAGGCGGGCGAGCGCCCCGGGGGCTTGCTCCATTCCGTCAGGAGAAACGGCTTCCTCTTTGAGACCGGCCCGCAATGCCCGCGATTCCCCGAATCCGTGTTGACCAGAGGTGCCGAGAATAGAAGGATGACAATCGATATGATCTTGAGCATACGAAGCACTATAACCCCATGCTGATGAGCTGAGGTCACTATTCTGCCCAATGTGCCGCCACCGATAGAGCAGCGTTACGTGAATGAATTCATCCCGAGTGACCGCGCACTCAGAGGTGGCTCTGCTCTAAATGAGCGCCTAAGGATCGGTTGCATCCCGCCCCGCTCCCAGGCGCTCTAGCTGTGCAGGACATCCCCAATTGATTGTAAGAGGATCGCCCAGATGCGATCGATCCACTCCCGGTGTTCGGGCTTCATGAGCACGGAGCGCAAGCAGGTCAAACTTGTTCGGTCTCTCTTCATGCCTCCCAGGTTTGCTGCAAAGAATTCCACGGGAAGTTCCGCCACGGCCAAATGCAAGTTCCTGGTCGCAGCCGCGTCGAAGATTTTGCGGGTGAGCGCCGATGAATCGCTGGTGCTGCCTGCGCGCGGGGCGAAGACCAGGATATCAAGTTCCGGAGCAAACGCCGCCACGAAGCGATTGTCGTGCACAACTCTTTGGTGAAGGTCGAGCGCCGCTTCCCTGCACCGCTGCAGTCCCTTGGCAAACTCTCCCCCTCTTTCCAGCGGGAGCAGCTTTTGCGTAGCCCAAAGCGCCACCGCCGCCGCTCCGGGTCGCGAACATTCCAGACTGATTTCGCCCAGATGCAATTCCTTCGAGCTGAAGTAGGTGTAAGGTGAATCGTGCTTGTACAGGCGGCCCACGGCCGGGTCGCGAAACAACACGCACCCGCAGCCATAGGGTTGCAAGCCGTGCTTGTGGGGATCGATTACGATCGATTCCGCGTGCTGCAGACGATCGAAGGCTCGGCGCGTTTCTTCCGTGAGATTTTCCGCCAGGCCGAAATAGCCGCCGTACGCAGCATCGCAGTGCACGCGGAATCCATGCTTCTCTCTCAGCTCCAGGATTTCCGCAAGCGGGTCGACGGAACCGGTTGCTGTCGTCCCCATGGTGCATACTACAGTTCCGACATCACCCCGCACTAGACGCTTCTTGAGTGCCGTGATGTCTATGCGCGCGCGCGTGTCGCAAGGAATCGCTTCAAACTTCAGTTGCAGGACGCCGCTGATCCGGCTATGCGTGTAATGCGCCTGCTCGCTTGCCAGGATGGTCTTTCCGGGCGCCAGTTGCCCGGCAACCCAGAGCGCTTCCAGGTTGGCCATGGTGCCGCCGCCGGTCAAATGTCCCAGATGCTCGTTCCAGCGAAACATCCGAGCCAAAGCGTTGACCGCTTCTTTCTCCATCGCTGAAGAAGCGCGGCCGCCGTCGAGTGCATGATTATTCGGATTGATCCACTGCGCCAACGCATAGGCAAGACGAGCCACCGGATGCGGAGGCTTGAGCATCTGTCCGGCATACAAGGGATGAAAATAAGGGTAATTGTCTCGCAGCCGTTCCGCTGTGGCCGCCAGAACTTCCGCTACGCGTCCCAAATCAGGGCTGGAGGTTGCACTCGCCGGCAGCGACGCAAAACCCGCTTCAAGTTGCTCCACCGCCCGCCGCAAGACGTCCAGGCTCTCTTTTTCCAGCATGCGCCTTATTCCAGAACTTTTTCGAGCTGCCCCGCCGTTCTCAACAGTTCCAGTTGTGCTTGTTGCCGCTGGAAATTTGCATCCAGGTACGCCATCCACTTCTCGTTTTCGTCCAGTCGGGATCTTTCCACGTCGCGCAAATTTGATTTGCCCTCGCTGAATTGAGACTGCACCACCGCCAGGTTTTGTTGCGCCAACTGTAACTCCAGCCGCGCCACTTCTTTGGCCGCCTCTGTCTCTTGCACTTTTCGCGACCTCTGGCGCACTTCGGCGCTCACCTGGGTGCGCTTGCTGGCGAGATTCAGTTTTGCCGCGTCCAGGCTCGCTTGAGCCAGCGCCACGTTGGCGCGCGTCTTGGCGCTGAAGAGCGGAACATTGACATTGATCCCCGCGTTCAAATTGTTGTAGGTGAAATTGTTGTAGATATTCGAGTAGTTCCTGAAATTGTATTTTTCCAGCACGCTGTAAATGGAGACCAACTCCAGCGTCGGCCAGTAGCCTTTCTTTTCTCCCGCCAGCCGGAATTCCTTTGCTTTTACATCCGATTCCGCAAACGCCAGGCTGGTATTCCCTTGCGAGGCCAGGGCCACAAGGTTTGCACCCGCTTGCTCCGCCGAACCAGGCAATTCTTCCGCGGTTAGTTCGAGTGGTTGGTCCGGTCCCAGACCCAATTGACTGCGCAGGAACACTTCCAGTTCGTCCTGACGCCCTTCGAGCTGCAGGATTCTCTGCACCACTTGCGCCTTGGTCAGTTGCGCTTTGGTCACTTCCGTGGGCAACTCATATCCCTCGCCCTGGCGTTCCTGCGTGACCGCTACGATTTTTTCCGCGCTGTCCTTTTCCTTGCGGAGTAGCTCGAGCGAGTGCCTGACCTTGGCCAGTTCCAGGTATGCCGTGGCCACCCGCACCATCACCACGTTGCGCGTGTCTTCGAGCAACACGCGTTGCGCTCTGGCCTGTTCCTCCTGCTGTTTTGCCAGGCCGCGCAATGGTCCGTTGAAGATTTGTTCGGTATAGGTCACGCTGAAAATCGATGGCGGCCTTCCTCCCGGAGTTTCCGGCAGACCATAGGTGTAACCTGCGCCCGATCCAGCGTAAAGATTCGGCAGGAATTCGGACTTGGTCAGGTTCGCCGAGGTGTCTGCCACGCGCGCTTGGATCTTGGCGAGTTGAATATCCTTGCTGTTCTGGAGGGCCAGATCGATGCTGCGCTTCAAGGTCAACACCGCTGGCGTCGCGGCTGAAGCGGTTTCCGCAGTGTTCTGCGCCTGTAAGGACGCGCAACTACCTGCTATAAGAAACGTCCCGCACGCTGCCCAATGTTTCCAAGCCATACGTTTGCCTCCTGCCCGCCCCCGCACTGGCATTCACACGACTTCGATTCCTACTCGTATCTCAGCGATTCTACCGGATCAAGCCTGGCAGCTTGATTGGCCGGCAACCATCCAAAAAACAAGCCGGTGGAGCACGAGACCAGGAAGGCCACGATCACGCTCTTCCCTGATATCGGCACGCGCAGATTCGCGGGCAAAAGCTGCTGCACAATCACCGGAATGGCAAGGCCAATCAATATCCCGATGACGGCCCCACCACCGCTGATCAGGAATGCTTCAATCAAGAACTGTCCCATGATCTCGGCGCGGGACGCTCCAATGGCTTTGCGGACTCCGATTTCCCTGGTGCGCTCCGTGACGGTAACCAGCATGATGTTCATTATGCCTACGCCGCTGATCAGTAGAGCAATGAATGCGATGACTACCAACATAATGGTCAACCCCAGCGAAATGTTCTTTGCGGCTGACAATATTCCCACGAGGGTCTGTGGATCGTACTCCGCTTCCTGTGGATGCCGGCTCTTCACCAACCTGTAGACTCGCCTTTCCACCGTAGGCACTTCGTCCGGGCTGGCCGCCTGTGCCTGAATGGTCCCCAGGGAATTTTCTCCGGTGTAGTACTTCATCAAAGGAAAAGGAATAATCACGGTTTCTTTTTGTATCTCCGAGAGGCCATAGGTTGAACTGCGCTCGCGAAAAACTCCGATTACCGTGAAATCGATATCCCCCATCCGGATCGGCCGGCCCACCGCGTTCTCCTGGCCGAACATGCGGGTTGCCAGCGCCTGGGTGATCAAGCAGACCTTGCTTCGGCTCTCCACGTCGCTCGGGTCGAAATACCGGCCGTGAAACACAATCAGCCGACGGATCGCCTGATAGCCGTCCGTTACACCGATCAACCTAACGGGGCGTTCCTGTCCATTCACGATGACGGTCATGGGAATGTCGTTGAATCCGGAGGTAGCCGTCAAGTTGGGGATGGTCGCCCTCACCGCCTCAAGATCGCCCAGGGAAAGTTCATGGCTCAAGGGCTGTGTTTTGCCCGGCCTCTTCACCAGCTCCACCCATACCAGGTTGGATCCCATGGCCTCGATTTGCGAGATCACAAATCTCTGGCTGGTCAGAGCTACCGTCACGACCAGCACGATGGACGCGCTTCCGATAACCACGCCGATGGAAGTGAGGACGGCGCGCAGTTTATTGGCCCGCAACGCGTCCACGGCCACTGTGAATGTCTCTTTCAGCTGCATTGCGCAAGTCCGATTCGGCAGCGTTTCACTGATTGCCCAACTGTTTCAAAGCTTCCTGCGCTTTCTTGTACTTGGGGTTCAGCTTGAGCGCTTCCTCATATTCACCCTTCGCTCCTGCCATATTTTTCTGTGCCGCATAGAGCTGCCCCAGCCAATAGTGCGCGTTCCACGGGCGCGGATATGTCGAACGCATCGGCCCGGCTTCCAAATAGTCCCGCAGGAGCTTTTCAGCCTCCGCGTATTTTTCGCCCTTAAGAATCCATCCGGCCGCGCGGTAGTAGTTTCCTCGCGGATCCTTCGGCGCCAAAGCTTCTCCCGCCACCGCCACCTCCAGCAGTTTCTCTCCTTGTCCACGCTGCAGGAAATAATCCCCAATGTCGTAGACGCGGTCCGCGGTTTTCGGCTTGCTCTCCAGGGCTTTGGCATACTCTGTATCCGCCTGGGCGTAGTCCTTCTTGACGGCCTTGCAGACCCCGGCCCCGAAGTGTCCTTCCGCGGCATCCAGGCTCATGAGTTTTTGAATCAGCGGCTGAGCCTTGCCTTCTCCGCCACCCACCATCGAAGGCGCCGTGCAATCGTATTCGATCAGGTCCTGCGAGGCATCGAAGTTCCGTTCGTCCAACTGCACCGCGCTATCAAACTCCTTTTGTGTTTTGCGCGCCCAGGAATAGGCGCTGAGCATGGATGCGTGGTCGGCTTTTTCGCCGTAAGCCTCTCCCAACCACCGGTGATAGACCGAACTCTTCGGATTGATGGCTACAGCCTTTTCGCCGCTCCTGACGGCATTTTCGATTTGATTGGATTCCAGATAGGATTTCATCAGTAAGAGCTGAATTTCGCCGTTGCCCGGCTCTTTCTCCGCGGCACCCTTCAGGATTTCAATGGCCTTGGGGTAGTCCCCCATTTCATAAGCGCCCTTGGCGGCGTCGAGCGGGGCCGATTGCGCCGCGCTCCGCGTAGGCGACACAGAGAGGCAAATCACCGCGGCGAGAATTGGTTTATAACCCCGCATCCTTACTCACTTTTGACGTTGGAGGTGTCCATGTTCACCACTTTCACCACCATGCCGTCTTTCAATTCCACGTCGCCTGGAAGCGCCACAACCTCGGTTCCTTGCAGTCCACTCATAACCTCAAAATTGATGGCATCGGCGATGCCTACCAGAATTTCGCGTTTCTCGAGCGTTGAGTTTACTCCTCCAGGCTTGACAACAAACACGTAGCGCTTCCCACTTTCCGTTTCCACCGCTCCGCGCGATACCGTCACGACGTTTACCCGTGCTTTCGAATTGATCTTTACGTTTACGTTGGTGTTCGGCAACAGCTCCAGCTTGTCATTTTCCACCGAACAAACCAGCTCCCCTACGCTGCGCGATCCGAGCGGCACAACCTGCTTCGGGATGATTTCCGTCCTCCCCTGCCAGGAGCGGCTCGGAAGAGCATCCCAGGTGATCTTTACCGGAAGGCCGGGTTCCAGCGCTCCCATTTCCGGCTCGTCGATAAACGCGCGCACGCGCACCTTGTGCAGGTCCGCCATTTCCGCTAGCAGGTTACCCACTTTGACGTAATCCCCGGTCTTCACGGGAAGGGCATAGAGCGTGCTATCGCCTTGCGCCGTGATTCTTCCCTGGCGAACCTTTTCTTCCAACGCTGCCACATCGCTCTGCGCTTGCTGCACGGCCAGGGCTGCTCTAGACCCGTCCAGGCTGACCTGGCGCGTAAATTCCTTTTGCGCTGCTTTCAGCTTTTCCAGATCTGTCTGGACTTTCCCAAGTGCCAACTCGTTCGCGGCCAGTTCATCCTTGGTAGCCGCGCCCTGAGCAAGCATCCGCTCCAGTGAATCATGGTTACGTTTCAGGCGATCCCGCTCCGCCAGCGCCTTTGCAAGTTCACCCGATACGCGGGCGGCCTCGTCGCTGCGCCCTCCCGCCTGCGCGGCTCGCAAATCATTTTGCGCGCCCAACAGCTTGGCTTTTGCCGCGGCAAGTTGCGAGGCAGCATCCTTCACATCCAGCACCAGCAGCAACTGGCCCTTCTTCACGTTCTGCCCTTCCGATGCGTAAACTTTCTCGACAAAGGTGTCCAACTGCGCCCGGACCGTGTTTGGCGCAATCGGTTCCACCTTTCCATTGCTGCTGATGGATGAAACAATATTCTGCCTTACCGGCTTGGTGGCCGAAATCTTCGCAATCGGCTGTCGCCCGCTCGCCCGTATCAACACGAACGCCGTGACGCCCGCCAGTCCCAGCAGAAACAGCGTCCAGTTTCGCAACTTCCTATCCATAAATTCTGATAATCTTTCTCACGCCAAAGATAAGCACGCAAGGAATCCACACCTGTTGCCTGTTGTGCCGGGCACGCCTAGTTCTGGATTGAGCTTGCTGGCCGATGGCCTGTGGCGGTCGCCTGCTAACCTAAAGTCTATCAGGAGGTTACCCTATTTCTCTACACGCTTCCATAGCGCACCTGTCTTTTGTGATGCGCGTTGAATTGGCGGGGATGCCGGCCCTTTCTTCTACTCTCATGATAGAATCCCTCCATGAGTGAGGCTACCAACGCTCCCGCTTCGGGTCACGGCGAAGACTCCCGGCAGGCTTCCAAGCCGCCGGAGGTCTTCATCCACCGCGTTTGCACGCAATGCAACAATATGTTTCGCGTCCCCGCGGATAAGTTCGATGCCAAACAGTGCCCGAACTGTCACAAAGGCTAGGCTTTTTCTGCTGTTCCCTGTTGGCCAGTCACCCGTCGATACTTTTCAAAGTTGATTTGCGTATACCCGCTAGCGCGGTTTGCCCAACATCCTGTTTTCTGACGAGAGGGTCGTTTCATGATAGAAACTCGGGGTCTCACCAAGATCTTTCGGGACAAGAAACGAGGTGAAATCCGCGCCGTGGACGCTGTTACGTTCACCTGCAAACCCGGCCAAATTTACGGTTTGCTGGGCGCCAACGGTGCCGGTAAGACCACCACGCTGCGCATGCTTGCAACCATCCTGGAACCCACGGACGGCACGGCCATCGTCTGTGGCCACGACGTCGTCGACGAACCCGAGAAAGTCCGCGCCAATGTTGGTTTTCTTTCCACCGCCACGGCTCTTTACCCTCGGCTTACCTCCCAGGAGATGGTCGAATACTTCGGCCGCCTGAATGGCCTTGACGAACCCACACTAAAGAAACGCGTGGATGAGATCTTCTCGCGATTGGACATGAACTCTTTCCGCGATCGCCGCTGCGACAAGCTCTCCACCGGCATGAAGCAGAAAACCTCCATCGCCCGCACGCTGGTCCACGACCCCCAAGTCATGATCTTTGATGAGCCCACGATTGGCCTGGACATCATGACCGCGCGCACCATCATCGATTTCATCCGCGAGTGCCGCCAGCGGGGCAAGACCGTCATCTTCTCCACACATGTCATGAGCGAGGTCGAGAAGCTCTGCGACGTTATCGGCATCATCCAGTCCGGCAAATTGCTCGCTGAGGGTTCCCTCTCCGAACTGCGCGAACAGCACAAGGAAAATGACCTCGAGGAAATCTTCGTCAAGATCGTGACCCCGTACCAGAACAGCGCGGAGGCCTGAACCCATGAACCTTTCGGCTATCTCCGTTGTTTATCACAAAGAGCTCACCGAATGGCTGCGCGACCGCCGCACCCTGATTTCCACTGTTCTGGTGCCACTGTTGGCTTTTCCCCTTTTGATGGTAGGCATCACTGCGTTGGCCACGGTCATGATCGGCAATGCGGAGAAGGAAATTCCCAAGATCATGATCCTCGGCGGTGAGGATTCCCCGCAACTTCTGGAGCGGCTGCAGAAACTGGATAAGCTTGCGGTCGTTCCCTATGCAGCCAATTGGAAAGATCAGATTTCCAACAAAGAGATACGCGCGGCCGTTGAAATCCCCAAGGGGTTCCAGGCGGCGCTGGCCGAAGGAGCGGCTCCGACCGTCAATGTTTATTATTATGAAGGGGAACTCAAATCCTCGTTTGGCGCAAACCACCTGCAAAAAGCCGTCGAGGAATACCGCGACACCGTTGTGAAAGAACGTCTTGCCGCCAAAAATCTCCCCGCCAGCGTGCTGTCGCCGTTTGAAATCAAGCAGGAAAATGTCGCTCCCCCGGAGAAGGTCGGCGGCGCGAGCGTCGGCGGTTTCATCGGTTATGCCGTCATCCTGCTCTGCCTGACCGGGGCAATGTACCCGGCTATCGACCTCACAGCTGGCGAAAAGGAACGAGGCACGATTGAAACCATACTTTCCAGCCCCATTTCCCGGTTCGACCTGGTCATGGGCAAGTTTCTCCTGGTCTTTTCCGCCTCTCTTGTTTCCGCGATTCTCTCCGTCACTTCCATGGGTACATCCTTCGCCATTCTTGGCCACTCTCACCTGATGCAATCCTCAGGAGGACAAAGTCTCAATCTAAACCTTGGGCCGGTCTCCGTCGTTGCTGTTTTCTTTATGGCCCTTCCCCTAGCGGTGCTTTTCTCCGCGGTGCTGATGACCATCGCTCTTTTTGCCAAAACCTATAAGGAGGCCCAGAGCTACCTGACGCCGCTGACCTTTCTGGTGGTGATTCCCGCCGTTGCTTCCGTAATGCCGGGAGTCGAACTCACTCCGAAGCTTGCGTTGATTCCTGTGTTGAACACGAGTCTGGTCTGCAAGGAAATCATTACCGGCACCTACCACTGGAACTCCATCATCCTGATTTTTTCTTCCACCTGTGTGTATGCCGCCGCGGCGCTCTTCCTGGCCGTGAAAATGTTCCAGCGCGAAGACGTGCTCTTTCGCTCCTGAGTTCACTTTCGAAGGATTATTGGGAAATACCCGGCGGCTACTCGCGGGGCCCGGAATTACTTAGGCCACTTCTCTTTCGGCAAGCTCTTCTGAATCGTTTCGAGGTTCTGGAAGCCGTCTCGGATGACCGTTTCCTTGACGTTGTCCTTGGTCACGACGACAAGTTTCATCAAAATGGCTGGCACTTCCTTGCTGCCATTCGGAACAGAAGAAGCGCTTTTAACGGCCTCTCCTTTAGCCAGTGCAACGGCCGCTTCCGCGGCCACCTTTGCTTGTGACTCCAGAGGCTTATAGATCGTCATGGCTTGCGTGCCGTCTAGAATTCGAATGATGGCCGCCAGATCGGCATCCTGGCCGGAAACAAGAACCTTTCCAGCGAGGTTGTGTTCCCGCAGCGCTTGTACCGCGCCGCCGGCGGTTCCGTCATTGGAAGCGACGACGGCAGTGATATTGCCTTTGGTCGACTCAATGACCTCTGACATATGCACATAAGCTTCCGACGGGTTCCAATCCTTGGCCCAGAAATCGCCGGCAATCTTGATGTCGCCGCGCTCAACGAATGGCTTCAACACTTTCATCTGCGCGTCGTGAATGATCTTAGCGTTGCTGTCGCTGGGGGAACCGGCGATCAAGACGTAGTCTCCCTTGGGCGCCAGCCGCGTAAGAAACGAGGTCTGGAGGGTGCCGACAGTCGAAGCGTCCACTCCCACGAAAAAACTTACATCGCTATTGCGAACCAGGCGCTCGTAGCACAGCACAGGAACCTGCTTGGCACTCGCCGCGTTGACGATGCGAACGGCCTTTACCGTATCGTGGGACACAAGGACCAAGGCTTTGACGCCGGAAGCCAGTAGCTTCTGGGCTTGCTGTAACTGCAGGTCATCATCTCCCTCGGCTGTCTCGACCAGCACCTGCGATCCCAACTCCTGTGCGCGTTTCTGGAAAGTTTCGAGGTCCGTTTGCCAGCGGTCGATCTTAAGGGTATCCATCAAAAAACCGATTTTCAGAGCTTCCGGGGGCGCTGGCTTCTCTTGCGCGCGAAGAGGATGGAATGAAGTGAAAAGGCCGACAGGCAAGAGGAGGAAGGGCAATCCTCTTCGGGGAAAGGCAAGCATTAAGGCCTCCGCAAGAGCGCTGATCAACATAGCAATAGCATCCGGATGCGCTGTGAGCAACGTGAAATGCCAGAAATTGCCAGACCGGCGCACGAAACGTAAACAGGTGGAGTTAGCTTAACGCAAGTGGCTGTTGCACGATACCAGCTCTGCAGTTTGACTCGGTGTAGCCCGGAAAGGCCTTTCCGTCAGGCGCCAGCGCCCGCCTCGCAGGTTACGGGCCACCAAGAAAGAACTGGTGCGGCGTGTCAGGTGCCTATAGAGAGGGAAACCTTGCTCATTCCCCCGATCTCCCTTTGGAGAATCGTGATGCCGGCCGTCTCCAGTGCTCCAATTTCCGCGAACCCCGTTTAGGGCTTATTGATCTATCAGCAAGCGCTGAGCTGAGCAGGATAGGCAGTCTCGGAATATTGCGTGGCGGCTCGATTTTTCCACCGGCGCGATATTTTGGTGGTAGGATGATGGCGTGCGCTCAAAGGGCGCCTGCGGGTTCGCGCGAAGGGCCAAGCCCACCGTAATGTTTTTGATTGAAACGGCACTACACCGCCGTGCTGCCTGTTTGCGAACCACGGGCTTCAGCATGGAGGATGTACGATGCCACGTGAATTACCTGCCCGTCCGAATCTTGAGCAACTGAAGAAGCAAGCGAAGTCTCTGTTGCATGCGGCCCAGGCCCGGGATGGGGACGCGCTCCACCGCTTCGCCGCCTTGCCAGCGTTCTCCGGCAAATCCATCGATGAGATTGACCTAGACGATTTGGCGCTTCACGATGCGCAGTCGGTGATCGCCCGTGAGCATGGTTTCCCTTCCTGGCCAGCCCTGCGCGAAGAAGTGGAGGCCCGGACCCTGACGTTCGCCGAGGCCGTAGACGAATTCATCCGCTGCGCAACAGGTGGCGCGTCCGGTCGTGCCGAACGGCTGCTCGCGCTCTTTCCAAATATCGCATCGG
This sequence comes from Candidatus Acidiferrum sp., assembly GCA_049686315.1. GTDB lineage: Bacteria > Acidobacteriota > Terriglobia > Acidiferrales > UBA7541 > Acidiferrum. The sequence goes on from JBAVHY010000119.1 coordinate 13,539, forward strand.
CAAATTTGTACACGGCGCTGGTTCTTGGTGATGCGGCCTCGGTCGAAGGGCGATTACGCGATCACCCCACGCTGGCGACGCAATCCGGGGGACCACAGAGCTGGGACCCGCTACTGTACGTCTGCCATTCCTGTATGCATGTGACCGTGCCATCGCGCGTCGATGGCTTCGTCGCCATCGCGCAGCAACTGTGCTTGGTTGGAGCGAATCCGAATGCGGAGTATCACTGGAATTGGCACCCGGAGTTGCCGAGGACCGCATTGTGGGGCTCGATCTGTGCCGTAAGACATCTGCCGCTCGCCGAAGTACTGCTCAAAGCCGGAGCGAATCCAACCGATGGCGTCTCGATGCATATTGCCGGTGGTGGCGGCAATATCGAAGCCCTCGAGCTAATGCGGGGCTACGGTGTGAACGTAAACGGGATTCCAGGTGGCGTGCCTCCGTTGGTTTACATGATGTTGTGGGCCGAAAACCCGGCGGGTCCAAACTGGTTGCTCGAACATGGCGCCGACGCCAACCTTGCCTGGGGCGAAGGCGGAGAAGCGCCACTGCACGTCGCTGCGAGGCGTTGGGACTTACCCATGGTCGAACGGCTGGTGCGGCACGGCGCCGACGTGTTGCGCCAACGCGGCGATGGCTCCACAGCGCACACCTTGGCTGAACTCCATGGCAACACCGATATTGCCGCGTGGCTGCTTGCCCACGGGGCGCATGACGAACTGTCCTTGATCGACCGTTTCGCGGCTGCCTGCGCTCGCGCGGATCGTGTGGCCGCCGAAGCGTTGCTTGCGGCACACCCCGGCCTACGAACGGAGTTGCGGCCCGAACACCACCTTATGCTTCATCGCCCGGCCGAAAGCGGCAACGTTGCGGCGCTGGAAACGATGCTCGCGTGTGGCTTTGATCCGAACACCAAGGACAAAGACAGCGTTACGTCACTGCACCGCGCCGCGATGGGTGGTCACCCTGCCGCTGTGCGGGTGTTGCTGCAATACGGCGCGAACGTCAATGCGCTGGACGGCATGTTCTCGGCGTCGCCGCTGGTTTGGGCGGTCGAGGGTCGGCGGACCGCGAAGCATGTCGGAACAGACCATGAGGAAGTGGCGCGCTTGTTGATTGCCGCGGGCTGCCCCATTGGGTGGACGCCTCCGGAGGGCGCGCCTTCAGCCGAGGGAACTTTGGAAGGGTTGACGGAACTTCGCAGGGCGGCAGAGCGGCCTAGGAAGTAACTTCCTCGAAAGGATTGCCCCAGTTTCAGGAGTTGTCGAGAACTGAGTCGAGTTTGTCACGGAATGTGGGG
>JBAVHY010000120.1:0-2273 GCA_049686315.1 Candidatus Acidiferrum sp.
ACTCGTGACCTGCTGCGCGGATTGCTGCGCGGCGGTCGCCTTGTTGCCGGCGTCGATAGCGTGCTGGTCAGCTTCGTTGGCCTTATCGGAGGCCAGTTTGATGCCGGCCTGGGCGCGATCGTCGGTGTCTTTGATCGACTTGGTGTTGGCCGATGTCAGTTCGTCGAGTTCGTTCACGCGATCCCGGATGGGCTCGGTCTGGCGCTTTACATAGTTCTTGCGGGCAAAAGGATTGATACGTCCCCAGAAGCCTTCGCGAGACGGCGGCGCCAAGGGCGCCTTGCCAGTGGCGTTATCCGTCGAGGTCGCGGCGGGCTGGTTAGACGACGTGGTTTGCGCAACAACTGGAAGCGAAAGTACCGCAGCCAGCGGCAGGGCGATGAGTAGACGGTGGTTCATATTGAGCTTCCTCCATGTTGGGGGAGCGTTTGGGCTCCACTCCGGCACGCCTGGGGCGTGCTTAAAATCTGATTGCGTCCCCTGAATAATGAAAGCGGCAAGCTGTTTCATTATGCGGGCCGGGCGTCGACGCAACACCTGACCTTTAGACCTGGGCACTCCGGTTCGTAGCGCCTGTACTTCCCATTACATGTGGAATGCCAAAAACCGGGGTCACGTCGAAGCGCTAAATGCTTGATATTCAAAGACATTGTAGTACCGTTTGGGTGTGGCGGCCAGTTTGGCAGGGTAATTTTGGGAAACCTGATATAAAAACTGCGTGCAAAAAAGGTCTTCTTTAAGGAGGCGAAGTTTGCGAGCCGGGAAACCAGATTGGGAGCGGCGCTGCAGGCTCAATTTCAGCCGGTTGGGCGTGTTACTGGGTCTAACGGTCTGGACACTGGGTCCGCCGATGCGCGCCGAAGAGCCAGCAGCGGCCCAACCGGTCGCGGGGACCGCCTCGGCTCGTTTGTCGCCCGAGCACTTGCGCCAATATTCCGATCTGGCGGTGACCTGGATGCAGGAGTATTTGCGCATCGACACGACCAATCCTCCCGGTCATGAGATGCGGGCGGTCGCGTTCTACAAGAAGATTCTCGATAACGAAGGGATTGAGAATCGCGCCTTTGAGTACGCCCCCGGACGTGGCGATCTGTGGGCGCGCATTCCGCATACCACCAACGAAGCGAAGCGGCCCCTCATTCTGCTCAATCACACCGACGTCGTGACCAGCGACGCGTCGCACTGGAGAGTGCCACCCTTTAGCGGAGAGATCAGGAATGGCTATATCTGGGGCCGGGGCGCCCAGGACATGAAGGATGAAGGCCTCGCGCAACTCGTGGCCATGGTGATGCTGAAGCGGGAGAACGTGGCGCTGGACCGCGACGTGATCTTTCTCGCCGTCGCCGACGAGGAAGTGGATGGTGCCGGTACCGACTGGTTCATTGAGCATCAACACGGTTTGCTGGGGAATGCGGAGTTCCTGATCAATGAAGGCGGCGAGAATCTGCTGGAGGACGCCAAGGTCAAATATGTCAGCGTCGATGTGGGCGAGAAGACTATCTACTGGCTGCACGTAGTGGCGCATGGGCAGCCGGGTCACGGATCACGACCGAATGCGGATTCTGCTCCCAACCGGTTGATCCGGGCCCTGGATCGAATTCTCGCCTATCGCACGCCGTTGCGAGTTCTCCCGGTGGTAGAAGAGTTCCTCCGCGACATGGCGCCGTATGAGCCGCCACAGCGGGCGGCTTCCTACCGGAATATCCGCAAAGCAATCGAAGACAGGAATTTTCGGGAGGAAGTGGAGCAAGATCCGTCGCTGAACTTTCTACTGCGCGATACGATTTCGCTCACCATGCTGGGAGGATCGGAGCAGACGAATGTGATTCCTCCGGAAGCCTGGGCCAATCTGGATGTGAGGATTCTGCCGGGGGGAGATCCGAAGGCGGTGGTAGAGGCGCTACGTAGGGTGGTGAATGATCCGAACGTTACGGTTGAGCCGCTGAGTGGGGAATTCCGCGTGGCGAACTATTCGGGGACGGACAACGCTCTGTTTGCCGCCATCCGGGAGGTCGCGGGGAAATATTTTCCGGGAACGCCGGTGGTGCCCCACATCACCAGCGGATATACCGAGAACCAGCGCTACAGGCCACTGGGCATCGTTGCTTACGGATTCGATCCCTACACCGCGACGGAAGAAGAGGGCAACACCGAACACGGAAACGATGAGCGAATCCGCGTGGACGAAGTGCGGCGCGGCCCGCGAGTATTGTTTGACGTGGTGGCGGCGGTGGCGGGGAAGTGAAGTTGCGGGTACCTCAAGGGGATAACCC
>JBAVHY010000121.1:0-8530 GCA_049686315.1 Candidatus Acidiferrum sp.
CTCATAAACCTATTCTCATGAACCTAATGTAGCATCCCCTCCGGCTGAGCGCGGACCAAGCCTCCAGTCTTCAAACTGCGCTATGGGACTCCGGCAAGCCGGAACCTAATGAGGCAACTCGCGGGTAGTGGTGTCATTTGCAAATGAGACCACTACCAACTCGCGGAAAAATTGGAGGCGGTTTAGGCGCTGTGTTAAGCTTTGCTTTGCAGTCGCTGAATGCGCGACTGCCGAAACGTGGAACTTCGGGCTCCGTGCAACGAGGTCCCGCGAACCCCGCCAGGCCCGGAAGGGAGCAACGGTACCGGGAAAACCGAGTGTGCCGCGGGGACTCCGAAGTTCCTCGAATTGAAAAGAGTGTTCAGTAATCAGTTGTCAGTAATCATTTACAACATAGTTCCTACTTTGCATTCTTGTTTGCTCTCCTTACGGACTTACCGAAAACGGTCACACTCTAAACTCTTTTGACTTTTTCGCAGCGGACGCCGAAAATGCAAGAGACTCATGGCCTACCAAGTCATCGCCCGGAAATGGCGGCCGCAAACCTTTGCGGATCTCGTTGGACAATCGCACGTAACCGAAACATTGCAGAACGCCATTAAGAACGATCGCGTAGCGCACGCGTATATTTTTTCCGGAGCGCGTGGCGTGGGAAAAACCACGGCGGCGCGCATCCTGGCAAAAGCGTTGAATTGCGTGAAGGGACCTACGCCGCAACCGTGCGGGGAATGCGATTCTTGCAAAGAAATTGCCACCGGAACTTCGCTGGATGTGATTGAAATCGACGCGGCTTCGAATCGCGGCATCGACCAGATTCGTGAATTGCGGGAGATGGTGCGGTACGCACCCGCGGCCGCGCGGCACAAAGTAGTGATACTCGACGAAGCGCACATGCTGACCGGGGAAGCCTCCAACGCGCTGCTGAAGACGCTGGAGGAGCCGCCGGACCGCGTAATTTTCGTAATGGCCACGACGCAGCCAGAGGATCTGGAAGACACCATCCGCTCGCGGTCGCAACATTTCCATTTTCGGGCGCTGACTTTCCTAGAGATCACTGAGCGGCTGAAGTACATTGCCGGCAAGGAAGAGCTGAAAATCGACGTTGGCGCATTGAGCGTGATCGCGCGGATGGCGGAAGGCAGCATGCGTGACGCGCTTTCCCTGCTGGAACAAGCACGAGCATATTGCGGCGACGACATTCACGATCAGGAAGTGCGCGAATTGCTTGGCGTGGTGCCCGAAGACGCCTTGCAGGAACTCGTGGAAGCGATCGCGCAAGGATCGGCCGAACGCGCGCTGGGACTGGTGCACCGGTTTCAGAGGGAAGGGCGAAACCTTCAGCACTTCTGCCGTGAAGCGATCCGGCATATGAGGAACCTGCTGATTGCGCGCGTGTGTGGCGCGGATTCGGATTTGATTGCCGCGACACCAGATCAGCGGCCGGGACTCGCCAGAGCCGCCGAACTGTTCAGCGAAGAAGATTTGACGCGCTATTTCCAGATTTTGCTGCAGACGGACGGTGAGGTGCGGCGCGAAATGGATCCGCGTGTGCATCTGGAGATGGGATTGTTACGACTGGTGAACGCGGCGCGACTGGCTCCACTGGAAGAATTACTCGCGGAGCTTGGCAGCGGAGCCAGCGGAAGAGCCGGAGGCGGATCGGCGCCGAGAAGCGCGGCGGCCAACGTGGCGGCTACACAGTTCTCTTCGCGAACGGCAATGGCTTCGTCGCATTCAGCGAATCCAGCCGTTGCGACGGCGTCTCCCGCGAAAACCGGGGAAAACGTAGCGGCGTGGAGCGGACAGCGGTCCACCTCGGAAAGCGCACCCTACAAGGGCACAGCTCCCGCGGCAATCGCAAATACGTTTGGCGCGAGCAGCTCGGCCGCCGCAACAGCTCCGGCTATGAAACCTGTGGAAAGTGCCGAAGTAGAGAGGCGAACGAACAATCAGGAATTAGTTGCAACAGGACTGAGCGTCGAGCAAGTGACGGAAATCAAGTCAGCGCTCGAAGCGCAGCAGAAATTTATCGTTGAATTGCTGGAGCATGCATCGCGATGGGAGCTGGAAGGCAGCGAATTGCGGATTTATTTTCCGCCGGAGGAGAGCGCGTTTGCAGGATTGATGGAGGGAAGAGAGACACTGGAGAAAATCCGTGCAACATCGAGCAAGGTACTGGCGCGCTCGGTGCGTGTCTGTGCTAGACTCGAAACTGGAGCGGCCAACGATGCAAATGCGTCGCGCGCCGCGACCACGCAGGAAATGCGCGCTCAGTTTGAGAACGATCCGATGGTGAAGTCGATGCTACAGCGATTTGGCGGAAGAATTTCCGAGGTGCGGCGGCGCACGGGCGAGTAGCCGGAAAGAGAGGCATGCACATGAACATGGAAGTCAGCGCTCTCCAGCAAATGCTCTCGCGCCTGCGACAGGTTCAGGAAGATCTGCAGCGGCAGGTGAATTCCGTGGCGGTCGAAGCCTCCGCCGGCGGCGGCATGGTAACCGTGAAAATGAACGGCCAGAAGCAGGTGCTGGACGTCAAGATCGAGCCGGACGTTTTTGCAGGTAAGGATCACGAGATGCTGCAGGACCTGGTCCGGGCAGCGGTGAATGAAGCCTCACGGCGCGTGGACGAGGAACTGGCGAATCAGATGAAGAGCCTGGCCGGCGGGCTTCCCGGAATCGCGGGGCTGAAGATACCCGGATTGTTCTAGGCCTCGTCGCACAACCCACAAGATAATTGCCCTGAGGCAAGTTCCAGCTTTGACTCACTTTGTTGAATCCTGCGAAGATTCGCCCAATCCCTTCTCGCGCCCGGCCGCTCTTCGTTTTGCAATAGTATCCAACGCTTGTTTGCGCCTAGCTTCGCGCTCTTCAGGAGAGAGTTTCGCGATTCGCGCAGCAGCTTCTGCGATCTTTCCAACCAAGCCAAAAGTGAACAAAATGCTATCTTCCTTGCCATTCAAGAATTGCTTGCCAGCCTTTTGAAGAGGCGTGAATTTCTGGCCATGAGGAGTTGAAAGAACGATGAACCGCCGCCCTTGTATTTCAGCCAAATCCCACTCGCCTTCGAAGCGGGCGCGATTGATTTCGCCGAAGAGTGCACCAAGGGAGACAGCGACAAGGTTAGCGTCCGCTTCGGATGCCTCGCGGCTGGACCATTTGGCTAGGCCGTGAAGATTCATAGAGTCATGCATCGCGTTCAAGAGTTGATCGAGAAGCTGCACGCCAGCACTATCATTGGTGATCTGGATTCCAAAGCATTGCACGACTAGCTTGCCGGTCAACTGGGCGCGAGTTTCAATGGCCGGGCCGAGCCCAGAGACATCAGTGGGTAAAGGCGGCAGGGCCGCAACGGCATCGAGGAATTCGCGAGTCTGGGAGCCGGTTAGCTTCACTCAATCTCTCATGCAACGTGGCAGTATAACGTAACAACGGCTCACCTCGGAATCGGATGCGCCAATGTAGCGGCAGCGCTGGGGTGTTGGAGTTCGGGCATTTGCTTCGCCGAGCGGGCTTGTGCTACACAAGGGACATGCCAGATTTTGCCGCCCCTGTCGAACGGCTCATCGATGAACTGAAACACCTGCCCGGAATCGGGCAGAAGACCGCACAGCGATTGGCGTTCTATCTGCTTCGCATTCCCCCCGAAGATGCGCTCGCGCTGGCCGATGCCATCCGCGAAGCAAAGGAAAAAATCAGAACCTGCTCGACCTGCCACAACATTACGGACACCGATCCGTGCCTCTATTGTGCTGGGCCGACACGCAACAAGCGCACCATTTGCGTGGTGGAAGAGCCGCACAACATCATGGCCATTGAAAAAACCCGGACTTATAGCGGGATGTATCACGTGCTGGGCGGCTCACTTTCGCCACTCCAGGGCCGCGGGCCGGAACAATTGCACATCAAGACCTTGATCGAACGTTTAAAGGGCGGGGCGGTGGAAGAGATTATTATTGCCACCAACCCCACGGCGGAGGGGGAAGCGACTGCCATCTATCTATCAAAATTGTTGAAGCCTCTCGGCGTGCGGGTCACGCGGATTGGCGTCGGCATCCCGGTGGGCGCGGATCTGGAGTATGCGGACGAAGTAACCATGTTGAAGGCCATGGAAGGTCGGCGGGATTTGTGATGTGAAAGGTAGATATCATATACCAGCGATCAGATGTCAGGGAACGGTTTCCGGCAAAGGAAAATTATCCACTGAATACCGAAAAGTGAATGGAGTGGGGGCCCAGGAGCGAATTTCCAGCATTCTTTCCCAGGTGAGCCGGCCTAGGACCACTGGAGCAACAGCGCTAGTACGTACAGAATGAATGTCTCTCTAGGCAAAAGCCCCGAATCACGATACAGTCCTGTTCCTACGGTGGAAGTCCCCGCCAATCGTTGCCAGTTCCCGCAGGAACTGGAGTAGGAGGTGCGCTTTGCCGGGATTAGCGCACTACATGACCCAATACGACCACGAACATAGTTCAGGGTGGAACAAGGTCCTGCACGGTATCGGCATACCGCTTATCTTCGCGGGAATTATCCTGCTGGTGCTATTTCATTGGAGGGCCGGAGCAGCCTGCTTTGTGGGCGGTTGGGTGTTGTTGTTTCTTGGCCACAAGATCGAAGGAAATCATCCGGCATTTTTTCAGGGGCCCGTCTATTTGTTGGTTGGGCCTCTGTGGGTCGCCAAGGAACTCTGGTCGTTCCTGAGCGGAACACATCGCGGTCATAGTCCTGAGGGTCTGCCTCTGAAGAAATTGTAGAGGCTGGAACGTCGCAGGTCACATACGTAAGGCACGACGACCATGCACAATGACGAACAGCACCCTCACTGGGCGAACGAGACTACCAATATGACCACCGATGGCGCTGTAAACACAAACTCAGAACTCCGCAACAGACGGAGCACGCGCATCGTGCAGGCAGTTCCCCTCATGGTGACCGGCGTAGACGCGCTGGGGCGGCCTTTTGCGGAGCGCACCTCGACTCTGATCATCAATTGCCACGGCTGCCGCTACCAGTCGAAGCACTACGTTTTGAAAAACATGTGGGTGAACCTGGAAGTGCCACACTCCGAGCAGGGGCGCGCGCCGAGGCGCGTGCGTGGAAAGGTGGCGTGGATTCAGCGGCCTCGCACTGTGCGGCAGTTGTTCCAGGTCGCGCTGGAATTGGAATCACCCGGAAATGTTTGGGGCATCGGTTTTCCGCCGGAAGATTGGTTCGTGTTTCCTGAGGAGGGCCCTTTTTTGCCCAATGCCTTGGCACCAGCGGATTCGAACGCGGCGCCGCTGCCACTGCCGGGCGAGACTTCGCTGTCTATCGAGGAGATAGAACCCGGAATAGCGACCGCGGACAATATCAGAGTGTTCCCTGCCCCGGCAAGCGCGACGGATGCCTCCATGCAACTTGCGCGGCAAGTGGCGCGTTTATTGGCTGAAGCCAGGCAGCAAATTCAAGCCGCGGCCAGGGAAGCAACGGCGCAGGCGGTCCACGCGGAGCGCAAGGTGGCGTTCGAGCAATGGGAACAGAAGTTTGTGGCGTTCCGGGAGGAGGTAGCGCGGGAGACAGCGCGGGCCATCGGAACGATCCAGGAAGAGGCGGAGACACGCGCGCGGCCGGTGCAGGCAGAAACTGCGGAATCGCTGAAGAGTGAGTTGCCACGATGGCTGGCGCCGCAACTCGAACAATTGACCCATGAATTGACCACGCAACTGGCGAGAGAAGGCGCAACGCAGCGGGATCAGCATGAGAAACAACTCGCCAGCGCGCAGGAATCGCTGGGTACCCTTTGTGGCCGTGCAGACGAAGCCGCCGCAAAGCTCAGGACCCAAGCCGAACAGGTGGAGAGCCAGGTCTCGGCGCAATTGGAAGCGGCGGCACAGAATGAGCTGGAGCTAACGCGTCAGCGGGAAGAATTGGCGGGCGCGGCTCGCGAAACGCTGAATGCGGTGATCAGCGAGATGCAGCAGCGAGTGGCCGCGACGCAGAGCGAGGCGCAAAGTTCCCTGCGCGAATACCTCGCACAGGAAATTCAAGCAGCGCAATCTCGCTGGCAGAACGAGCTAGTACAAAACTTGACCGCGGCGCAGCAGCAGGCCCTGACTGGGTTCCAATCGCAGCTCGATGGCGTACTGGATCTCCATCGAAATGAATTGCAGCGCCGGTCGGAGACGTTATTCGAAGAAATTCATGCGCGAATCCGGAGCAGCTTCGAGCCTGCCAACAGCGCGACGCTGGCGAAGTTTGATGAGCAGGTCCAGTCGATGGTGAAGCCCCACCTTCAGCGCGCCGAAGAGACGATTCAGCAGTTGGCGGGCGGACAGTCTCTGCTTGACGCCGCAATCACCATGCAGCAGGACCGTATCCGGATATCGGCCGACGAGGCATTCGCTGAATCCATGGCCCGCTTCCGGGAGAACCTGGGCACCGTGGAGCAGGTGCTGAACGAATCCGCGCAAGCCATCACCGCGCGGCACGTGGAAGAGCTGGAGAGCAAGTCCGCCGACACCAAGCACCGGTCCGTGGAAGAGCTATGCAAGTCCGCGGAGTGGTACGAGAAGAAGACACAAACGCAATTGCAGAATTCGGCCGAAAAGCTTGTAGAGGAGTCCGGAAAACAATTGCGGGAGACGGCCGACGAGGTCTCCGGCCTATTCGCAAATGAATTGAACAGTCTCAGCCAGAGTTTTGACGGACAAACACGACAACAATTGGAAGAAGCGGTGCAAGATGCGTTTAAACGCATCCAGATTCTGTTTGCGGAGGCCGCGGACACCACCTCGGCGGCGTTCACGGACGAAATTCAGAGCAACGCAAGGCAGGAGTTGGAAGGGTTTACGGAGTTGACCAACCGGTCGCTGGAGGAGTCGCGGGAACGGCTGGATGTCGCGCGCGCGGAGTACAACCTGAAGCTGACAGCGCAGCAGGAGGAGTTCCTGCGGCGGTTCCAGACAACCGTGAATGAGGCGGTGGGGAAGGGCGTTGTCGAGTCACAAGCAAAAGTGGAGGCCGGCTTTGCTGCGCTTGGGGATTCCTGGAAGAAAATGATCGACTCGAACACTGCCGAGATGCAAAATGCCTTCGCGAAGTTGAGCAACGAGGGCGCTGAGCAGTACCGCGCGCGGCTCGAAAATATTACAAACTCCTGGATGGTGGCCAGTGTGACCACCCTCGATCATCAATCGCAGGGCGTGATTACAAAAATTGCGGCAACGGCGGAAGAAAGATTGCGCGAAGCCACGTCCGAAGTTTTTGCCCGCTTTGGCGATACCTTGCGCGAGCGCTTGCAGCAAATCGCGGTTGGTTTTGAGATGCCTGCGCGGCCACAATAGTACGAAGTCTTCGGTTTCAAGTTCTCAGCGCCAGGTAATCAAAGGAATCTGCCCTTTCCCGAAGCTTCGTCTTGTTCCTACTTCATACTGAAAACTGGCCACTGGCTCGCCAGTTGGCCTGCAGGGCCTGTATAATCCCTCGGTTGATTATGGCCAACCGGGCGTACTTGCGCGTGTGGACGCGCGACTTTTCCGAACATACGATGATCGCGGAGTTTGCGCGATTCCTCACCACGGCTCCTCTCTCCGAGGGCCGGGGAAACTTCCAGCAACTGACAATCCAGGCTGTCGATGCGACTGAAGTGCCGGTGTCGGAGTGGGACCTGAAGGAAGGCACGTTCGGGCCGGCGGAGGTGGCGGCGCTGGCAGCCCAGAACAGTAATGAAGACACGGCATACATCGTCGATGCCCGATGGGATTTGTGGAGCTTCGACATAGAAACGCTCACGTGGAAGCAAGGGCCGGAACCGCTGGTGTTGATCTGCCAGGGGAAGGCGTACGACGACGGAATAGCAACGGCCGCGGGACATTTTAACGCGGAATTGGGATTTGAACATTTCTTCACCGGACACGCCGGACTGCTGGCCCCCGGAGCGGCGAAGAATCCATTTGAGAGTTCGGACCACCCAATCGAGAAGACCTTCCGGAGCTGGATGGCAACCTCGGAAAACCTGAAGGTGTATCACCAGAAGACGCGCGAGAACATCAAAAAACTGTTCAGCTGGGTGGAGGCCGTAGAAGCAGCATTGCCCGTGGAGCGGAGCGAATTGTGGAGCGAAGGCGAGGACAATTTTGAGGCCCGACTGGATGCCATCCTGGCGCAAAGATAAAGGACCGTCTCAATCGTGTGGATCATCTGGATCATGTGAGCAGCCTCGTTTGTGTGGATTGGCGCGACTAGGTAGCGGCCCTTTTCTGCCTGCCCTGAGCTTCAAAGGAAAGCGGGCGCTTTATTGTTTTTGTGTGGCAACTACCCACCTCTACGGCCGGCCGCACTCGCGTAGTCCTAGCACTTGGGGCGGCCAGCCGTTAGAATTGTTGTGTTACGCGTTCGACGGGGCTGGACCGGATGTGTCCCAAAGGAAGTTATTTGTACTAAGGACTAAAGACGCCCAGTCAGGCCGCGTGATAGAGATAACCCTGGCGGTGTCTAGCCGGTAACGCCGTAAAAGGACGGACACTTTTCGTGGAAACGACCCATCGTCAGG
>JBAVHY010000122.1:0-4995 GCA_049686315.1 Candidatus Acidiferrum sp.
GTGTTGCCTGAAACCGGTCCAGGATCGATGCCAAGCACGGAGATCACTTCCTACAAGCCAGCCGACTTATCGTCACCGATGCAGGGTGAGCGTCAATGGCCATAGCTTACGACACGAGTCAGTTTCCAGGTGCCGTCCTTCAGTTGCCAGATGTGCAGAAATTTAGCCTCTCCTGCCGGCCACTCTGCCGCGCCGGGATCGAGAAAGCGAGTCATTCCTAGTTGCTTGGCAGCGGGAAACTCTTTCTCGTGACCGGGGTGATGAAAGCGATGAACCCCGTATGGTCAAAATTCTCGTCGGGCCCGCTGCCCCACGCACGAACCTCACTTCAAGCGGAGGTTAATGATAAATCAGGCCCGGTCGACCCTTTGCTGGGTCAGACTGCACGCATCCTTATATATATGTGAGATTGCCAGACACGACTCGCTGTCCCTACCTCTACGCCTACGCCGCCTCTCGCTCGTAGTACTTCAGCAGACCGCCCATCCGCTCCCGACACCGCATCGCTGCCTTTCTATCTCTTGCTCCTTCCCTCTTCAGAGGAAACAAAATCAGATTCTCTTTGCCCTGGTGGTTGCGCTCCTCGTGATAATGCACCAGATATTGCTGCAACGCTCGCCGCAAGGAACGCTCCCCAAACAGAATCAGCTTCGACAGGCATTCCTCCTTGACCGATCTCACCCAGCGCTCCGCAAACGAATTCAAGTTCGGGCTCCTCGCTGGCATGCGAATCGTTTTGATACTTCCCGATTCGATCAGTTCACGAAATGACGCACAGAACTTCATATCCCGGTCATGCAACAGGTAGCGGCAGCTTCTCAGAAATCCCCACTCCTCCGTGGTTGCGTTTCGTGCTTGTTGCTCCATCCACTTATGGTCTGGATACGGCGTCATCCCTCCTAAGGATACCCGCCGACTTTCCAAGTGAATGAAAAACAGGACATAGTAAGTAACCAACCCTTTCAGCGTGAGGACTTCCACAGTCAAAAAAATCCCCCCCACCAGAACTTCCATGTGTGAACGGATAAAGTCTTTCCAGGAGATCGCCTGTTTTCTCTTAGAAGCAGGAGAGAGGCCATGCCGACGGAGAATGTGGCCCACCGTCTGATCCGAGAGCCTGTGACCCAGGTTGGCCATAGCACCCACGATCCGGTCATAGCCCCAGCTCGGGTTTTCTTTCGCCATCTGCAAGACTAACCGTTCTGCTTCCTCATCAATTCGCGGTCGACCGACTCGTTGGCGAATTCTCGATCCGTCGAACTTGTTGGCGATGAGCTTTCGGTACCAGGCCAGCAGCGTATCCGGCTTCGCGACAGCCGCCAATTCTTCCAAGGCTTTCCGTCCGAGCCGCTGGGCGATCTCAGCCATTGTTGCCTTTTCACCTTCTGAAAGCAGCAGTCGACCCTTGATCTGACATCTCAAGATCCGGTTCTCTGCCCCAAGATATTCGTTCCGCAACAGGAGTTCTTGATTGACCGTTCCGGTGACGTAGGCCACCATCCGCGCCCAAAGCATTTTGGATTCCCCCCGGATCTACCACCCATTGAAAGCGAGATTGTAGACGCAGTTTTTCAGTCGGAGAAGTCCAATCGAGATGAGCCTGTGAAAAGCTGCAAGTTACGCTATTTCAACTCGTTTGAGTTTTTTGACCAGACGCCATGTGGACCACCAGAACCTGTCAAGCACTACCCACGTCCCGGAGTTAATGGCAGGCAAAATGATATGGGTAATCGCGTCCAGGTGTGCGGCGATGTGCAGCGCTTGAAGTCCGAGGGGAGAAATCTGTTCAATACCAAACTTCCCTGGAGCATGGTGCAGCTCATAAACCAACTCTCCGACGGTGCCGGGGCGATCACCGGGAAAGGACAGAATTTCGTTCGGGAGCTGATCCTGCTCCAAAAGTGTCTTCAGATACTGGACCAACGTGGATTTTCCAACAGCGTCGGAGCCTTCGAATACGATTAGTTTCCCGCGCATAACGATCCGATGCATCGGCCAACCTGCTTATGTATACAAGCTATCCCACTCTTCGCCAAGGACCCACCGGAGAGCAGAGAGCTTCCCATTGATCATCCCCCACTCGAAATCATCCCAAGGGCCGAGATTCTCTAGGCCGTATTTCTTTTCGACCTTGGCGGCGCTCTTCAACGCACCCTCCCAAACGTCGCGTTGAATGGGACGGCGCTCATGATCTTTTACTTGAAACCTCTCTTTCTCAACAATTTTTATCTTTCCATCCTCGATCATTTCGCGGCGAATTTGGTGTCTGTTGTACCAAACCTTGGTAGTCAGCTCATCGATGGAGCTGAGAATCTCCGGGAGCCTTCTCGGTTCTTCAATCCATTCTTGCTCGACCATGAGGTCGGCAAATTGCTCTGGCCTGACGTGGCGCAGCGCTTCGCCCAGGGTGATGAAATAGAGCGACCGCACGCGCGAGAAACACGCCGCGATATCGGGGTGCGGCAGTTTGTTGTTCGCGTTTGGGTGGCTAAAGTCTTTGATGTTGTGCGTGACGAAGGCAAACCGGCTACCGGGTGCTGCTTTGGCCGTGACCGCATCTGTGTAGGCTTCGATCAGAACCGCATCGTCGATGCCGTTGCGTTGTCGGTGGAAGGGAGCACGCTTGTCGATGGCGCGCTGAGCTGCTCGCAGTTTCACCGAAGCGGAAATCTCGATAACGGCAGTGTCCGCGAAGAGCTTCTCTATCCGGCCTACCGTGTCCACGGCTGCTGAGCCCAGGGTTGGAAGCCGATAATCTACGTCGTTGAGCTGGCTCAATACCCTCCTCTTTTCCCGTGGATCGCCAAACTTCTCCACGGCCTCCTTGGCCCGTTTCAGCGTGCTGGACAAACTGCGACTGCTGTTCTCGATAACGCGTGCTTTATTGCGGGCAAATTCATCGACTACGGTACGCGGGAGGATGAGTGCAATGTCGCCCTGTCGGATGAGTTCTTCAAGCGCGGCAAGTATCGACTGCTGCTGGTAATCCTTGACAACATCGAGCCACACGCGTGTGTCTATCAGGAGGTTGAACCTGGCCTCTTTTTTCTGTTTGGTCATGCTATACCTCTTTCAGAGTCGGCGGGGCGTGCTATCCATTAACTGCCTCTTTCAGGTCTTCGTGCTCGAAAGCCGAAGCCATCCGGTCGATCTCGTTCTTGCCGACACCGTGATGGGCGGCCTCATTGCGCCATGTCGAGACGGCCTTGCCGACTTGTTTGGCTATCTCGCGCGCCTTGGCGGCGTCCAGTTCAAAGTACTTCGCCACGGACATGGCCAGCGCCAGGGACGCTGTGCCATCATCCTCATTAATAGCCGTGGTCAGTATGCGCGGCTTGATATCGGTCGGTACTGGATTAAGATCGTATGCCGGTGACAGACGCCAGCCATCGCTGCCCTCATAGAGAAAACCGTGATTGCGCAGATGGTCGTCGGTATTGGATATGAGGATGTTAAAAACGATGCGTCGCCAGAGCGCTTCGATGTCGGCTTTTGTGCCAGCGCCATGCTGACGCAGCGCGTCTACGATTTCGAGGTAGCTGTGTGACTCAGTATCCTTCGCGCTCAGCATGCTCATGGCGGAGAGGAACGGGATACGGCGCTTGCCATCCCGGTCAAAGCGCCGCAGCAGAAGCACAGGCTTCTTGCCAACGGTTTCGATACGCGCAACCGACACAGCAATTCCCGCTTTGTGCGCAAGTGTGAGCGCCACGGCTTCCCAGATGACGGTGCTGGTCTCATCGTCCTTGCGCGGAAACTTCGCAATCGCCAACTGACCGTCCTTCTCCCGGACGGATGCCTTGGGCCGCGCACCGCCCAGGGAGGAGCCCGGCGCGAACAGCAACTGCAGATCTTCGTCGGTGTCGGTTTCGTCGATGACGTGCTCTGCGGCCGAGAGCAGTTTCGGCAGTGCCACGAGCGGCGGTATGCGTTTGGCCTCCTCTTGCGCGAGGAAGGGGCCGCCTTCTGTGTCGGCAAAGCGTAGCGCACCCGCACGCGCCTCGTCGTCCACCAGCAGCAGGTAGTCCATTTCGTGCAGGGTGCGGAGGGCCTGCCCTTCGTGTTCCGCGCGCCGGCGCTGCATACGCCGCATCAGCGCCCTGCCCCACCTATCCGGCGCAGAATCTCCGATGGCCCCAAACATCGGCGTATCGGCGGTCGTGTGAAATGGTCCGGGGCCGAGCTTTAAGGCCGGCTCTAAGGAGAAGCGGTTGGGATGTTGGAGCCAGGCGTCGTTGTATTCAAAGGTCGCGCCCTCCTTATTTTTGCGTACACATCCCCATAAGCGCCCGACAAGATGCGGCACGCCGTCCAGGTCCACATACACAAAAACTCGTCTTTCCATCGTTACCTCTGTTTATTTCTGTTTCCGCGGCCGGGAGATCCGCTGCGGCAGATGCTCTTCTTCAAGCTGCAAGCCAACCGCGTCGTTCCTCGGGTCGGCAAGGTCGGCGAGCCGATCCGTCATGCCCAGCACGAACAGCACGATGGCATAGCTGCCGATTGCAACGCCGGGCTCGCCTTTTTCGATTTTGACCAGCGTCGTCCGGCTGATGGATGCGCGCGCCGCGGCGATTTCTGCTGGAATGCGCCGGCGTCGGCGCGCATCACGTATATCGTGGCCGAGCTTGCGCAGGGCGCGCGTGACGGGTAGGGGGAGCATCTCCGGCGGTTTCTTGGTGCGCATAATTAACGTCCATTTTTATGGTCACTATCATGGATAATGTACATGATTATGAACATTGAGTCAATGGCGGTCAGATCCTGGAGGTAGAGCCTCAACGCCGTATGTCAGATTTGCGACGGATCATGGCCCAGACCGCCATGGCGCGGACGGAGCCGCCGAAGGGAAAATCCAACCCACAACCCAACCCACAGAATGCGAAGTCTTGTATAACTTGGCGGTACTTTGGCAGTCCCCGCGGTCTTGTAAGTATTTGTAAAACCTAACCACGTTACCCTGATAAGGGCGAGGTCGGTGGTTCAAGTCCACCC
>JBAVHY010000123.1:0-10743 GCA_049686315.1 Candidatus Acidiferrum sp.
AAAGACCGGCCACTACAAACCCATGAAGGCGGCGCAAAGCCGCCCCCACAAAGGCGGAAGATGTGGATCAGGTGGGCATTTTGAAGAAGAAGTAGAGGGCCAGGAAGAAGAAGATCAGGTCGGGAGACCAGGCGGCTAAGAAGGGAGGCAATTGGCCAATGCCGCCCATGGCTTCGGTTAGGGCGGCGATGGCCCAGTAGCAGATGCCGATGCCGACGCCGAGGGCGATGCCGCCGATAGCGCCGCGGGTGCCGACGAAGAGAGCGAAGGGAATGGCGAGCATCATACTAATGGGAGCGATGAGGGGGTAAGCAACTTTCTTGTGCCACTGAACGGTAAGAGTGGAAACATCGAAGCCGGCGCGATGAAGGCCGTCGATGTAGCGGCGCAGGTCGCGCCAGCTCATCTGGAAGGCCTGGATGACTTCACGATTAAAATAGGAGGGCGGCTCAATGAGTTCGGGGAGGGTGGTGACCTTGAAGGGGGAATAATGGGTGACGGAACCTTCAGAGAAATCACGAACCCAGCCGGATTCGAGGACCCAAGTTTTTTCGGTGTCGAGCCAGCGAGCGCGCGTAGCGAAGACGCGGCGGCGCATCTGGAAGGTGGCGGGATCGAGTTCGACGACGGAGAGGCCGCCGAAAAGTTGTTCGTTGGGATCGAAGAGATCGTAATTGTAGACCTTGGAATTGTCGCTGAAGATCCAGCGCTGAGGACGGGTGTAGGTTTGCGGAGGGCGGCCCTTGATGCGAGCGCGGAGGGCGTCCTGGCGCTGGTTGGCGTAAGGGAGGTAAGTGTCGTCGAGGACAAGAAGAGTGAAAGCAATGGCGAGACCGGCGACGAGAAGGGGAAGGGCGATGCGATAGAGGGAGATGCCGCTGGCCTTGAGAGCCACGATTTCGTTGTTCTTGCTGAGAATGCCGAGAGTGACGAGAACCGAGACGAGAGCGCCGAGGGGTGTGAACTGGTAAACGGAATAAGGGATGAGGTAGCGGAAATAATCGATGACGACCATGAAGGGGACGTTGTGGCGGCGAACGTCTTCGGCGAGTTCGAAGAAGGTGAAGATTTCGAAGAGGAAGAGAAAGGTGAGCATGATGACGAAGAAGTAGTAGAAGAAGCGACGGAGAAGATAGAGGTCGATAATGGAGGGAAGGCTGGAGTAGGAGGGAGGTTGGCCATTTTCCGCGCGAGCCGAAGCCTGGCGGAACTTGACGCGGGTGGTGCGGCGTCGAAGAAGCCGCCAGAAAGCGCTGAGGCGAGTGAAAAGCGTGGGGACTGGAGTTTCACCGCGGTAACGCTCCATGCGAGGAAAGAGGAGGAGAGCGAAGAGTCCCATGATAAGGTTTGCGGCCCACATGCCGAGGGCAGGCGAAACGACGCCCTGGCGGGCGAAACCGGCGCCGGTAACGAGAAGCAGGTAGTAGGAGGCAATGACGAAGATGGCGAGGAGAGAGCCGGCGGCGCGGCCACCGCGGCGGGGTTGCGCGCCAAGGGGAACGGCGATAAAGGCGAAAACGAAGCAGGCAACGGGGAAAGCCAGGCGCTGGTGGAGTTCGACCCGCGCATCGCGCCAGTTGGGGCCCCGGTCGCGCCAAAGGGCAGAGAAAGAGCGCTCGGGAAAGCTGATGGCGCGCTCCTTGGCGGGCGCCATGCTGGTGACTTCGACGGGCCAGTCACTGCGGCCAAAGGAAGTGACGGAGTAGTGGTCGGGATCGGAGCGGGAGAATTCGTGCGTGGTGCCGCCGTTGAGGTGCAACTCCAACTTGCCGAGAGCAGGTTCGGCGACTACAATCGCACTTTCCGCGAGGGTGATCTGATTGCCACTCTCCGAGCCCGCGGCGGCGAGGAAGACGCCGTTCCAGTGCGTGCCGCTGGCGGAAACGTCGTTGATATAGAGGACGAGATGAGGAAAGCGCTCGTCGAAGACACGCGGCTGGACGGCGAAGGAAATTTGGGAAGTGAGAAGCGTACCTTCGATGGTACGGGCGGTGCGGAGCGATAAGGGGGCCAGCCACAGGGTCATCAGCAGAGTGAGCGCCGCACCAAGCACGGCGAGAAAACCAACCGGAACAAGAATGCGTTTGCGACTGAAGCCCAGAGCGGTGAGGGCAATGATCTCGCTGTCCATGGACATGCGTCCGAGGCCGAGGAGAACGCCGATGAGGACGGCCATGGGGATGGTGAAGACCAAAACGCTGGGAACGATGCAAAGGAAGAGAGTGACGATTTGCGAGTTGGAGCCGGAATGGCGGACGAAGATCTCCATGAGACGGACGAGCTTAGGAACGAAGAGGACGAAGGTGAAAATGAGGAGTCCGAGGAAGGCGTGGCGTGTGACTTCACGGGCAATGTAGCGATCGAGGATGCGCATGGCGGGAAGGGTGAGTGTAACATGGGGGAGGAGTTAGTTTTCAGTTGTCAGTTTTCAGTTTTAAGTTAGAAGAAGAGAAAGGAAAGCACCACAGAGGTAGCAGAGGGGCCGCAGGGGGAACGGAGAAGAGAAATTGCGGCGTTAGAGCGTAAGAGCCCACCCTTCGCAAAAGGCGCGAAGGAAGGGGCACCCTCAAGTTCATAGTGAGGAAACAAGGAACGGAGAGACACGGGGAATGAATCGGATACATTTGGCGGTGCTGTGGCATATGCACCAGCCGCAATACCGGGACCCGGAAACAGGGGCGTACGTGCTGCCGTGGACGAGGCTGCATGCAACGAAAGACTATTGGGGGATGGTGAAGCTGTTCGAGGAATTTCCTAAGTTTCATGGGACGTTTAACATGGTGCCGTCGTTGTGCTTGCAGTTGGAGGAGTACGCGAGCGGGAAATTCAAGGATCCGTGGTTCAACCTGGCGTTTCAGGAGACGGAGAAACTGACGAGAGAAGGGAAGCGGGAAATACTGGAGCGCGCGTTTCAACTCAATCACGAGCGATTGATGTTCCGTTGGCCGCGGTTTGTGGAGTTGTTCGAATGGTCGCGAGTGGCGGGAGGAGCGCAGGCGCTGGTGACGTTTACACCGCGGGACTGGCGGGATTTGCAGGTGCTGTCGCAACTGGCGTGGATGGATGAGGAGTGGCTGGCGAAGGACGCGGTAATCAGCCGGCTGGCAAACCGGGGAAAAGAATTCAGCGAAAAAGACAAAGCGGAATTGAAGGCAAAACAAATCGAGCTGATCGGGATGGTGCTTCCGGCGTGCCGGGAAGCGGCCGGCCGGGGACAGATCGAGATCAGTACGACGCCGTTCTACCATCCCATCTTGCCGCTGCTGTGCGATTCGGACATTGCGCGGGTGGCGAATCCGGGGACGCCGCTACCAAGGAGAGCTTTTCGAAGGCCAGAGGACGCGCGGGAACAGTTGCGGCGCGCAAAGGAATACCACGAGCGAGTATTTGGAGCGAAGCCGGTGGGGTTGTGGCCGTCGGAAGGATCGGTGTCTGACCAGGCGTTGACGATAGCGGCCGAAGAAGGATTTCAGTGGTTTGGGACGGACGAAGGGGTGTTGGGACGTACGCTGAATGTGGGGTTTTTCCGCGACGCGAGCGGGCTGCCGGCGAACGCGGACCGATTGTACCAGCCCTGGAAATTGCAACTGCCCACCGCAGGGATCACAGGATTGTTCCGGGACCACCATTTGTCCGACCTGGTGGGATTCGTGTACACGCGAATGGACAGCGTGGGGGCGGCGGCGGATTTGCACGGACGGCTGCGGTACCTGGGCGAGTGGGTGAAGACCGACAAGCCTCT
Organism: Candidatus Acidiferrum sp.; assembly: GCA_049686315.1. Classification (GTDB taxonomy): domain Bacteria; phylum Acidobacteriota; class Terriglobia; order Acidiferrales; family UBA7541; genus Acidiferrum. Next base: position 3,743 of record JBAVHY010000123.1, read on the forward strand.
GACAGTGTGTTTGTTTCTGGATGGGGAAAACGCGTGGGAATACTACCCCGGAAACGGAAGACAGTTTCTGCGGGAGTTTTACCGGCGAGTGAGCGAGGACAAGGATTTCCGTGCGTTGACAGCGACCGAAACGATTGCCGCGGCGGGAGAACTGCCAACGACAAACGGAATATTTCCAGCTTCTTGGATCAATGCGAATTTTGACGTGTGGATCGGGAGCGGGGAGGACGTGTCCGCGTGGGACTTGTTGTGGGATGCGCGGGAGGCGTATGCGCACGCGGTGGAAGCGCGAGCGCAGGGGCGGAGCGATGCACCGACGGCGGAAGGATTGAAAGAGGCGCAGGAATCGTTGCTGGCGTCGGAGGGAAGCGACTGGTGCTGGTGGTACGGGCCAGAACATAGCACGCCGAACGACGCAGAGTTTGACGCGCTGTTCCGGAAACATTTGACGGGGGTGTACCTGGCGCTGGGACAGGTGGCGCCGGAAGAGTTGGCGAAACCGATCAAGAGAAAGCCAGAGCGGGCGTACCAATTGCCGCCGAGCGCGAATTTGACGGTGAAAGTAGATGGAGTGGATTCCAGCTATTTCGAGTGGCTCGGAGCGGGAGTGTACTCTCCCGAGCAACGCGGCGGAGCGATGCATGGACGAGTGTTCTACTTGAAGGAACTACGGTACGGATTTGAAGAGGAACGATTCGTGGTGCGGGTGGAATGCTTCGCGGATTCGCTGGCGGAATTGGAGAATCCGGAGTTCAGGGTCATTGTGGGAGCGGCGGAAGAACTGACCATCGTGGTTAACCTGGAACGGGGGAGGATGACCGAATTTGCGGTGGAGAAGAGCCGGGTGTGTTTGTTGAATCCGGAGACGGTCGGAGCGGCGGCGTTTGTGCGGACGTTGGAAGTGGCCATTCGCAAGGATGCGCTGGACCTGAAAGGGATGACGAAGTTCCGGTTGGGAGTGGCGCTGTGGCACGGGGGATTGCCAATTGATGTGATGCCGGCAGAGGGATTTCTGGAAGTGCAGTTGGGCGAGGAGAACGCGGCGTGGGCGGTGGTGTGAGGGGGGAGATTGGCCACGGAGGCACAGAGGGCGCAGAGGCAGAAGCGCAGAGGCAGGAGCGCAGAGGTTGCAGAGAAGAGCTTGAGAGTCGACAGTCTACAGTCGACAGCCGAAGAGGAAAACAGAAAAAGGCTTCAGGTTTCCAAAGAAAACTATTAAATGGCTGTAAGAGAGTGGAGAGGCGCGAGGAGAGGTGTGTGTTTGGATAGGTCACGCCTGTACGCAGGTACTATGGCGCGGGGAAGGGGGAGCAGGAAAAATGAGAGAGAGCGTGGGGTAGCCCTTCCAGAATCAGGGCAGGCAGAAGAGAGTAGCGCGCCCGCGGGCAAGGTAAAAATGCGCCAGCCAGGCGTTGGCGCGAGGAATGAGCTTCGTGTCTACCGCAGCCAACACAGTTGGAATCGAGACAGAAGTTACCGAAGGAACGCGGACAACTCGACCAAACCCCGTGGTGCTGGAAGAGTTCGTGACCGTGACGGGGGCGCGAGCGAGCGGCGACGGCGGTTCGCGCGACCTGTTTTCCGAAGAGACATCGACGGTGCTGGTGTTTAAAGACGGAGCGATGATCCGGCTGGCGGCAGGGGTGTCCGTGGGGCAATTGCTATTTTTGACGAATAAGAAGAGCAGCAAGGAAGTGGTGTGCCAGGTACTGCATAAACGCTGCTCCCGACCGACGGAGTGTTATGTGGAGCTGCAGTTCACGGAGGAGAAAGCAGATTTTTGGGGCGTGGCATTTCCTGAAGAGAAGAGGGATGGGAGCGGACTCAAAGCGGAGCAAGTGCAAGCCGCGGAGGCAACCGAGGAACCTCGGGGAGTTCCGGCGGCACCGCGTGCCGTGGAGGACGGGGAGCCGCTGAAGAAGGAAGTCGACGCGCTGCGGGAGCAGTTGGTGGGGCTACAGAAGAAGAAGGTTGCGGAAGTGGCGGCGAAGGCAACGACGGATGCCTCCGTAAGGGCAGTGACCGAACTGCGCGGGAAGGAAGCGACGGTAGTGACAGCGAAGGTGGCGACGGAAGCAGCAACGGTGAAAACGGAGGCTGCGCCGGAGTTGAGGGTGTCGAAGGAGAAACTGGAACTGGCGCCAGTGAATGATCAGAGCGCGGGGACGGTGAAGGTTGTGGAAGAGGTGAAGGCGCCGCTAATGCCCGCGGCGGCCAAGCAGAACGAACCTGCGAGGCCGGTCGTTAGGATGAAGTTGCCTAACCAGAAGATTGAGAAGGCGGTGACAGAGTGGCACGATGGGGCGGAGGGGTTGCTGCCAAAGCCGGAGCTGGATTTTTCGAAATTGGCGGAAAACGCGGCGCACCCGGCTGAAAATCACGCGAACTTGATCAGGCCCAAGAGGGTGGGCGCAGGGAAGTTGCGTGTGATTGGGCTGAGCGCGGCTCTGTTGCTGGCGGTGGTTGGGGGCGCGTGGTACGGGAAGTGGTGGGAGTACTTGCCGGTAGGGAAGAGCGCGGCGGTAGCTGTGGGGAATGTGGCGAAGACGAATTCGGGAAACGCAGCGGCGATGAAAGGGAACGCGGCGGAGAATCGAGAGACCTCGGCAGCGAAAGCAGTTGCGGCGAAGGCTGAGGGAGCTGCGACCGGCACGGGAGAGAAGGGAAAAAGCAAAGCTGTAGCGGAGGCGAAAGCGGCGCGCGTGGTGAGTGCGACGGAGAAAAAAGCAGACGTTGCGAGGTTGGGTGGGGCGGGGAAAGTGGCGTCGAACAAGAACGCGACGGCGAGCGCGGTTGCGGAACCGAGGGCGGCGGAAGCTGCGGTGAGCGATGGCCCGCTGATCGCTGCGAAATTGCTGAAGGCGGCGAGCCCGGTGTATCCGCCGGAGGCGATGCGGAGCTACATTACGGGTGACGTGAAGGCGGAAGTAGAGGTGGATGCTTCGGGACACGTGGGGGACGTGAAAGTGATTTCCGGGCCGCAGGCGTTGCGGACGGCGGCGGTGGAGGCGTTGAAGCAGTATGAGTATGCGCCGGCGACACAAGGAGGGAAGGCGGTGGCGTCGAAGGCGAAAGCGACGGTGAAGTTTTGGTTTAATCCGTGAGGGGGGATGGACCACGGAGGCACAGAGAGCGCGCAGGCAAAAAGTTTAGAAGTTCAAAAGTTCAATAAAACAAAGAGCGGCGCGAATCCAACAACGTTTTAGCCGCTGAGGGCCGCCTTCTCTGGTTCTCGCACAAGCTCTTACAGCCCAGGGTCTAGGAGCCGAATTTTCGCGGAGTTGAAATGTCGGAGCTGAAGCTCCGACCCCTTAAAGAGAGAAGCAAGGGAATCCGAAGGCGAGAAAGAATCAGTGATCTTGCGGACTTGGGGCGCAGCCCTTCGAGGCTCTGGGTGGACAGTGCTGCGCCCGTACGAAGAGGAACCTAAGAGCACCCGCCGAAGAGAAGAGTGAACCCAAGAGAAAAGCACCGGTCTGAAGACCGGCCACTACAACCCCAAGTGAAACCCAAGAGCCTACGTGCAAAACCGGCACATGGGGCACCCGCCCGGGAGACTAGCATCGACATGAGTTCAGTTGCAATCAAGCCCAATGTCGCGATTGGCATGGATGTAGGCGACCCAACTGGAATTCGGTTATCCTTTTGCCATGGACCCGATCATCAAATGCGCGATACCCGTTCTTCCTGCCGCGGACACCGCGGAATCCCTGAAATGGTGGACGGAGATCTGTGGCTTCAAGGAAACCTTCCGCGATGCCACGCCACCCAACTACGCAGGAATCAACCGCGGTGAGGCCTACCTGCACATAGCCGGTATGAGCGACAAAAAGCTAGCGCGCAAGGTCGGAGACCAGACCATGGTGCGAATCGCCGTTCAAGGGATTGAATCCATGTATGCCGAATACCAGAAACGCGGGGGAATAGTGCACCCCAATGGTCCGCTGCAAACCAAGCCCTGGGGCACGAAAGAGTTCGGCGCGATTGACCCCAATGGCGTGTGCGTGACGTTTCAGGAATGAGCTAAGAGAAATCTTTTCTCGAACAATGCCTTGACCCACGACCGCGAACACTTTCGCAGCTCTTACGCCGGCAGCCCGCCCTGGGACATCGGCAAGCCCCAGCCTGCGTTCCAAGCCGCCGCCGATAAGGTCGTCGGCTCGGTTCTCGATGCCGGCTGTGGTACCGGCGAACACGCCCTGTTCTTGGCCGCACGGGGCCATGCTGTCACCGGCTTGGACTTCGTGGAGGAACCCATCGCCGCGGCGCAGCGCAAGGCTGCCGAGCGCAGCCTCATCGTCAAGTTCCTGGTCAAAGATGCGCTAAAACTCCATGAGTGGGCCGAACGCTTCGATAACGTGCTCGACTCCGGCCTGTTTCACGTTTTTTCCGATGCGGACCGCATTCGCTACGTGGGCGGGCTCGAGACCGTCCTCAATCCCGGCGGGCGTCTGTTCCTGCTTTGTTTCAGCGACGCCACCCCGGGAACGGAAGGACCGCGGCGCGTCGCGCAGTCCGAGTTACGCCATGCCTTTGCCGATGGCTGGGAAATCGAATCGCTCGAGCCCGTGCGCCTCGAAATCCGCCCTGAATATAGACAGGGAGCCTTCTCCGGCGAAGACCCGCGCGGATGGTTCCTCATCGCCCGCCGCCTGGCTTAAACCCAGCCTCCGTCGCCTATCTTTACTCTTTCAATCGCACGGAGTTGAAATGTCGGAACTGAAGAGTCTGTGCCCCTCCGCGTTCTCTCGTCTCTTCCTATCGTGTATCTGATATCTGCTATCCTCTTCTTCCATGACCGGCACTCGCGTCCTAACGGCGCTCGTTCTCATCCCCGTCGTCGTCGCCATCGTTCTCTTCACCCCCACATGGGCTGTCGCCATCGCCACCGCCATCATCACCGTTCTCGCCCTCTGGGAATATTTCGCCCTGGGTGAAGCCATCGGCCATCGCGCCTACCGCCTCTGGACCACCTTCTCCTCTCTTCTCTTTATCCTTTCTCAATCTGTCATAACGCGTTCGTTCATTGATCCCCCGCATGTGTTCTATCTCGCCGGTCTCAATTTCTTTTTGTTTATCCTAGGCATTACTTGCCTCACACTCTGGACGCATCGACCGCTCGTTGAATCTCTCCCGGCCGCAGGCATTTCCTCAAGCGCACTTCTCCTCGTTGCGTTTCCCCTCTCTTTCGCGGTGTGCTTGCATGGTGTAGAAGACGGCCGCCTCCTCCTCCTCTTCGCCCTAGCCATCACCTGGGCCGCCGACACCACCGCCTACTTCGTCGGCCGCGCCATCGGCAAGCATCCCCTCGCCCCGCACATCTCCCCCAAAAAAACCTGGGAAGGCTCCATCGCCGGCATGTTCGGCTCACTCCTCGTCGCCTACGCCTTCAGCTACTGGATCAAAATCCCTCTCCCACATCTCCTCGTCATGGCTGTCTTCGGCAACATCGCCGGCCAAATGGGCGACCTCCTGGAATCCGCCTACAAACGCAGCGCCGGTGTAAAAGATTCCGGCGGGCTGCTCCCCGGCCACGGCGGCATCCTCGACCGCATCGATGCCCTAATCCTCTGCATCCCCGTCATCTGGTACTATTTAGTTTTGGTGAACCCATCCCTGTAGCGCCGTGCCTTTTAGGCTGGCATCTTGGGTTTCCACTACGAACTACCGATTACAAACTACCGATTTCTCATGAAAACCCTCTCCATCCTCGGCTCCACTGGCTCCATCGGCCGCCAGACATTGTCCGTCGTTGAGGCGATGAACGATCAATTGCAAATTGTCGCCCTGGCAGCAGGCCACAACCTTGACGAACTGCTTTCCCAAATCGAGCGCCACCACCCCGAACTAGTCTCCGTCGCAACTCCCCAACTCGCCGACGAGCTTTCTCGCCGCCTCCACGAAAAAAATATCTCTCCTCTCCCCGCCATCCATCACGGCCGCGAAGGCATGCTCGCCGTCGGCACTCATCCCGGCGCCGAAATCGTTCTCTCCGCCGCCGTTGGTGTGGTCGGCCTCGAAGCTACCTACGAAGCCGTAAAACTGGGGCGTACCGTGGCTCTCTCCAACAAAGAGGTCCTCGTGGCCGCCGGCGAACTAGTCATGGCCGCCGCTGCCAAAGCGGGAAGGGAACTACTCCCTGTCGACAGCGAGCACAACGCCGTCCACCAGTGCCTCCGCGCTGGCCGCCGCGCGAATGACGAGTCACGAATCGCGAATCACGCGCCTCTCTACCCCGAGGTCCGCCGCATCGTCCTTACCGCCTCTGGTGGCCCTTTCCGCAAAACTCCCCTCGCCGAACTCGCTCACGTCACCGTCGAGCAAGCCCTCGCTCACCCCAACTGGCGCATGGGCAACCGCATCACCATTGATTCCGCCACCATGATGAACAAGGGTTTCGAAATCATCGAAGCACGCTGGCTCTTTGGCGTCCGCCCCGATCAAATCGAGGTCATCATTCACCCTCAATCCACCATCCATTCCTTCGTTGAATTCATCGATGGCTCCGTTCTTGCCCAACTCGCCCCTCCAGACATGCGCATGCCCATTCAGTACGCGCTAACTTTTCCCGCGCGTATCGCATCCAACCAAGTGGCATTGGACTGGAGCAAACTCCGCCGCTTGGACTTCGCAAAAGCTTCCACGCGGCGTTTTCCGTGTCTGCGTCTTGCGCGCGAAGCGATGAAGAAAGGCGGGGCATTACCCTGCGCCCTGAACGCCGCCGATGAAGTAGCCGTGGCCGCTTTTCTGGACCACCGCCTACCCTTCCTCGGCATTCCCGGAGTCATCGAAGCCGTTCTCGCTCGCACCCCGCGCATAAAGCTTTCGTCCATTGACGACGTCCTCTCCGCAGACGCGGAAGCCCGTCGCCAAGCCGCCGAAGAGATCGTCCGCTTCGCGGCCAAAGCTGTACCCGTGTAGCCCCGTCCGAGTCCCTACGAACCCAGGAGAAACCCTAGAGCCTGCTCGCAAAAGCGGCTAGCGGGGCACCTGGAGAAAGC
>JBAVHY010000124.1:0-35294 GCA_049686315.1 Candidatus Acidiferrum sp.
GCCGGGGCGAGCCGCCGCGCGATGCTGCCTCTGCCTGGACCTGGCGCCAGCTCAACGATGAACTCGATCGCCGCGCCAGCGTCTCGCTCGAAGCTCTTCAGGCCAGGAGCGAAAAACTGAACGAGCAACTGCGCCGCGCCACCGTCGAACTCATCGACAAGCGCTCCTGGGCCTCGCAAGCGCACCGCACCTCCTCCCGGCAACGCCAGGCGCTCGTCGGCTGGCTAGACACCATCCGTCGCATCGGCAAAGGCCACGGCATACGCGTTTCTCTTTTGCGTGCTGAAGCAGCAAGCAAAATGAGCGAGTGCCGCGGCGCCGTTCCCGTTTGGGTCATGCCACTTTCCCGCGTGGTTGAAAACTTTGATCCGCGCACCACGCGCTTCGACGTGGTCATTATCGACGAAGCCAGCCAGAGCGACGTGATGGCCCTGGTGGCCTTGTACCTGGGCAAGACGGTGCTCGTCGTGGGCGACCACGAGCAGGTCAGCCCATCCGCAGTCGGCCAGGATCTGGGCGTGATTCAAAACCTTATTTTCCAGTATCTGCGCGGAATTCCGAACGCCGATCTTTACGATGGCCAAATCTCAATCTACGACCTTGCGCGCCAGTCGTTCGGCGGCACCACCTGCCTGGTCGAACATTTCCGTTGCGTTCCGGAGATCATCCAATTCAGCAACATGGTTTCCTACGACGGGCGCATCAAGCCCTTGCGCGACGCCAGCCGCGTCCATCTGCGCCCGCACACTATTGCGCATCGCGTCTCTGGCTCCAGCCGCGACGGCAAAATCAACCGTCAGGAAGCCCTGACCGTCGGGTCGCTCCTTGCGGCGGCGATGGAGCAACCCGAATATAAGAAGAATGACGCGGGCCAGCCCATGAGCTTCGGAGTGGTTTCACTCGTTGGCGACGAGCAAGCCGTGGAAATCGACAATTTGATTCGCGCGCATGTATCCCCTGACCGCTACGAACTTCATCGCGTACTCTGCGGGAATGCGGCGCAATTCCAGGGGGACGAACGCGACGTAGTGTTTATCTCGCTGGTTGATACCGCCGAGCGAGGCGCTCTCTCCTTGCGCGATCAGGAGCTGTTCAAACAGCGTTTTAATGTCGCCGCCAGCCGCGCACGTGACCAAATGTGGATCGTTCACTCGCTCAGTCCCAACAGCGACTTGAAAGCAGACGACCTTCGCCGCCAATTGATTGAGCATGCGGAAGATCCGGCGCGACTGATGCGCGCTTTGGAAGAGAAGGAAAAGCGCACGCAATCGAACTTCGAGCGAGAAGTCATGAAACGGCTTGCGGGTGCCGGATATCGGGTCACTCCGCACTGGAAGATTGGAACTTTCCGGATCGATCTGGTCGTTGAAGGTGACGGCAAGCGCCTGGCCATCGAGTGCGACGGAGACCGCTATCACCCGCTCGAAAAGCTTCCCGAGGACATGGACCGGCAATCGGTGCTTGAACGCATGGGTTGGATCTTCACCCGGATTCGTGGCTCGGAGTTTCTCCGCAATCCGGCGCGCGCCATGAAACCCGTGTTCGAAAAGCTGCAGATGCTGGAAATCCCGCCCGCAGCAGACTCCACGGATGCCGAGGGTGCGTGGCAGACTTCGCGTGAAGCGATCGACCGTGTCGTCCATCGCGCGGAAGAACTACGCAAGAATTGGTCGAAGACCAATGGCCCGGCTGTGCGTTCGGCTTCCCGTGCCTCCGCGGCGGTTTCGGTCTAAGCGGGGGATACAGGTGGCAGAGCCCGCCTCAGCGAGATGACCTTGCTGGAATAGGGTCCAAGATGGGTCGCGAGCCCCTTGGTACTTAAACATATATTCATGTACAATCCGCGACACTAATTTGCCGTAGCTCTCCAACCTCCGCAAGGTCTTGACAGTCGGACCTGCTCAATTGAATCGGCACGTTAGGGGCAGATATGTTTAAGACGAATTCGCGACTTACGCGCCGCCATTTCCTGAAAACCGCGATAGCGGCGGTGGGTGCCGCGGCGCTGCCGGTCGATGCCGCTGCAGCGCAGGACGCGGCGAAATACACGCGTCACAACGTGATGAGCGACGGGGGCAAGAAGGCGCTCGCGAGCTACGCCAAAGGTGTCGAGGCGATGCTCAAACTGCCGGCGGATCATCCACAGAACTGGTTCCGAAACGCTTTTATCCATGTGTTGGACTGCCCGCACGGAAACTGGTGGTTCTATGTTTGGCACCGAGGCTATCTGGGATATTTCGAGCAGACCATCCGCAACCTGAGCGGGGATGACACCTTCGCGATGCCTTATTGGGACTGGACAACGCTTCCGCAGATTCCGGATTCCATGTTCGACGGTGTGCTGACGCCCCACGATGTGGCCTTCGAGCCGTACACAAGCAACCTCGCGCTCTTCACGTCGTTGCTCCAGCCCGCGCTGATGTCCTACTGGAAGAGCCTCAACTCCGAACAGCGTGCGCAGTTGAACGTACGCGGCTATACCGAGTTCGACAGTGTGTGGAACGACGTGACGGGTTACGATCCGCATCAGGCCGATCCTCACGGTATTTCTGGCAACATGGCGTATGCCAACCCCTGCGGTTCCCGCTTTCTCACTCGCGACAATCCCAAACTGGACGAGAAGACGGCCTACAACGTTTCGCCTTTCGTCGTGTATTCCGGGCTGCTGCCAACCGATTTTTATAATCCGCAGAGCCAACTGAGCTTCAATAGCTCGAAGACAGCGTCGCACAACTCGCAGCCCGACGGAGGGAATGTCTTTTCGGTGCTCGAAGGATTGGCGCACAACAAGGTCCACAACTATATCGGCGGTGTGGGCCTGCTTGATCCGGGGCCCTATGGCAACATGACTAACTTCCTGTCGCCGGTGGACCCTATTTTCTTTCTGCACCATGCCAACATGGACCGCTTGTGGGACGTGTGGACGCGCAAGCAGAAGCGCCTGAATCTCCCCTATCTGCCTACCGGCAAGGATCTGGAGGCCCTCTCGAATGAGCCGTTTCTGTTCTACGTGAACGGCAAGGGCGACTATGTCGGCAGCAGCCACGCGGGCGAATACTTCAGCACCGAAAAGTTCGAATACAACTACGAGCCGGGCTTCGGCGAGAAGGTCGTGGAGCCCCCGAGTGCGTCGTTGATGGAGAAGCATGCGATGCAAACGGTGAAGGGCACAGTGAAGGGGAACAGCGCCTCGATCATCGTTCCGGCCGACGCGATCCAGTATCATCTTGGCGCCACGATTGGAGCGTCGCTGGTTGCGCAAGTCACGCTCCCGCATCCCAGTGCAACTTCCTCCGCCCGCGAGTTTGACGTGATCGTAGGCGCGCCGGCTGACATGACGGAGGTCGCCGCGAACAGCCCGTACTATGCTGGAACCATCGCCTTCTTCGGGAAGATGATGAACATGAAAATGATTTCCGCCGACGCCACCTTCGCCGTTCCCTTGCCCAAGGCCGCAGAGGCGTTCCACAGTCTTGCAGCGGCGAAAAGCGCCTTGGTAAATATCCGCGTCGTGGCTTCGCAACGGCACGGTGGGAAAGCTCCGGTGCTAAAGGCTGCGTCAATCCGGGCACTCTAGGGGCCGTGCGCATTCAGCTCACAGCATTGGCGTTCTTCGCACTCCTCGCGCAACCCGCTTGCGCGGCCGTAGGACGCGTGGTGACGCTGGTTCTGCCGCATCCTTTGCACGCGGGCGACACTGCGTGGATTGAACTTAAAGTTGGCGCCATCGAACGTGGCGCGGAGATCGAGATCGCCACAACGGAAGGCCGAACGCTCGGCGTCATCTCTCCCTTCGGGATCCCCTCTGGCCATCAGGCTGGCACGTACACCATTCCCTTGCCCGCCGACGCGATCTCGAATGACCGTGTATCCTTGCGGCTGACCCTCAATCAGCACGGTCACGCGCAACGCGCGCCCACGGCGAAAGAGGTGAAGAGCATCCGAGTGAAGATCAGGCCCGCAGGGTGATATAAGTTTGAACTGATGGCCGTGCTTCCCCGCCGCCTGCCGTTAGATGGCAACCTTATTGTTTCCGTCCCGTACTTCGTTCCTTGTGCAGTTCCTCCAACCGCCTTTTCAAATATTCCTGGTATTCCTTCAGCAGTTTTGGGTCGCTGGGCGTCGAATAAATCTCGCTTGATTTGTACTTTCCTTCGTCGAACTTCTTTTTCGTCCACTCGTCGTGAATGTGGATTTCATCCGCGCGCTCCAGAACTTCCTTCACGAACTGTGGCGGAATGAAATACACGCCCTCGCGGTCGCCAACTGCGAGATCTCCAGGCATTACTGTTACACCGCCAATGCGCACAGGGACATTAATCCCGGTAAGCATCACGTTGTCTATGGGAGTCGGATCGGCGGCGCGAAAGTAGGCGGGCATGTCGATCTCCGAGAGCCCGTCTAGGTCACGAATGCTGCCGTCGACGACGAGTCCACCGCCATGCGTGGCCTTCATTACGTAGTAAAAGAGATTGTCGCCAACAATGGTTCCATTCACTTTCTTTCCGAAAAGGTCCACCACGAGCACATCCCCGGGCTGAAGCATGTCGATGGCTGTCTGATTGGTGAGGCGGAAAATTCCGCGATCCTTGGCCTTCTTTTCCGCAACGCCTCCCACGTCCGAGCGCATAGGCATAAACTGCACGGTAAAAACCCGGCCGGCCATGGTCTTGCCAGGATGCAGCACCTGGAATCCGTCGGCGTACTGATTGTTGAATCCCTTCTGTTGCAGGACGGCCCAAACTTCCTCCGACGAGAGACCACGCGCCCTTTCAATCAGTTCCTCCGGCACCTTGGGCCTGCCATCGGGAAGACGATCAAAGGGGTTCTCCGCGGTGTAATCGATCAGGTCCTGTTTGGTGAAGGTGAGAAGCTGCGCCCTTCCAGAGGCGGGGAAGAGCAGAGCGATCCCGTAAGCGACCAAGCAGGCGATAAAAGCTCTTCGTCCGGAATGGCGACTAACTGGTTCTGTCATGGGGAAAACCTCGCTGCAGCGATAAGTAGTCGGGAGCGTTCGGGAAAAGTAGCGCCACGCTGGCTGGGCCACGCCAACTTCGCGCGCCCAGAAAATTCTCAAATCGACGGCAAATTGTCAAACGCCATCCAGCTTCCGCCCCCGGCGGTGGTACGATGCATTTTGCGTTTTCGCGGGGAATCTTCTCTGGCCGATAACGACGGCCCCGCTCCCTTGGATGATAATCGTTCTTACGATTGCCAAACTGGATTGCGGGAGTGATGAGGAAGTTTGAGCGATTAATGCAGATTGAAAGGATGAGTTTCGATGAGTAACAAGTGTGGGAACAGGTTCGGTCGTCGTGACGTTCTGAAGTCCTCGGCGCTGGCGCTGGGAGGCACCTTGCTCTCGGGAAAGTCCACGGAGGTCTACGCGAAAGGCGTGAATGCCAGCTCCGGTCCGTCCTCGCTGAAGATCACGGATCTGCGGGTGGCGACGGTGGTGAAGCCGGGACCGAGCCCTTGCAGCATCATCCGCATCGACACGAATCAAGGCGTTTATGGGCTGGGCGAAGTGCGAGACGGCGCAAGTCCCACGTACGTTCTTTTTCTGAAAAGCCGCATCGTGGGAGAGAACCCGCTCCAGCTCGATAAGATTTTTCGCAAGATCAAACAATTCGGGGGCCATGCGCGGCAGGGTGGCGGTGTTTCGGCAATCGAGATGGCGTTGTGGGACATCGCTGGCAAGGTTTACAACGCCCCGGTCTATGCCATCGTTGGGGGTGGCAAGTTTCGCGACAAGATTCGCATCTATGCCGACACCACGGAATCCAAGGATCCCAAGATTTATGCCCAGCGAATGAAAGAACGCAAGGAGGCGATGGGCGTTACCTGGCTGAAGATGGATTTGGGCATTGAGATGGTCGCGGACACGCCCGATACGGTGACCAATCCCACGGACATCGAACAGTGGAAGCCGAATCAGCTTCCCCATCCTTTGCTGGCAATGGAAGTAACGGACAAAGGCATCGCCATGCTCGAACAATACGTTGCCGCGGTGCGCGAGGCCGTGGGCATGGAGATCCCGCTGGCGATGGATCACTTGGGCCATCTGGGAGTGAAGTCCATCATCCGGCTGGGCAAGGCCTACGAGAAGTACAATCTTTCGTGGATGGAAGATGTGATTCCGTGGACTTTTACCGACCTCCTGAAGCAGATCGCCGATGAAAGCCCCACTCCCATTCTCACGGGTGAAGATATTTATTTGAAAGAACCATTCGAAGTGCTGTGTGAAAAACACGCGGTGGACAAGATTCAGCCGGACCTTGCCACCTCTGGCGGGATTCTCGAAACGCACAAGATCGGAGATATGGCTGAGAAGTACGGCGTGCCAATGGTCCTGCACTTCGCGGGAACGCCAGTGGGTTGCATGGCGAGTGTCCATTGCGCCGCGGCGACTCAGAATTTCCTTACACTCGAAAACCATTCTTTGGATGTGCCCTGGTGGTCCTCGATGGTCGAAGAAGGCGTTAAGACTCCCATCGTGAACCGCGGCTGGATCGAAGTGCCGGACCGCCCCGGCCTCGGCGTGACCCTCAACGAGGACGTTGCGCGCCAACATTTGGCTCCCGGTACCGGTTACTTCGAGGCGACACCGCAATGGGACCAAGAGCGGTCCTGGGACCGCCTGTGGAGTTAATTAGTACGGGAAGTTTGCCGAGTCCCGGACACGTTCCACCTGCAGGAGATGACAGGGTTCGTGGCTGACAATGATTTCGAGTCCAGTCCCAACCAGTGGTTAGGCTGTCCGCCCGAGAAATTTACAATTCTTATGTTGACAAACTGGATACAGATACTATTCTTGGCGGGCCCTCTGAATTACCGCGCAACGGAAGCAAAAGCACACCGATCGAGGGCGTCTACCCAGGCAAATAACTCGACCCCCATGGTTTTCATTTTGCATCAATCCGATTTCGCGTAGAGGAGAAGAACGATGCGTTTTCGCCTAGTCGCCATTTTGTACTTATCGGTGGTGGTCGTATTGTCGCCAATAGCCTCCGCGCAGTCTTCGCCTGTAAGGCAAGTCCCGATTGTGCGAGTGAATCCGTTCCCGGCGAATATTCCAATCAATGCCAATGCAGGGGTGGGACCGGAGCTCGATTCAGCGCTGATCGGGAACGACCCTGATGCGGCCCTCCTGAACGACGCAGGCGGACCGGGTATCGCTATGAATCGGTCAATCTCAAATGCACCGGGTAGCCCAATGTCGCACCCTGGTTCCAGGAGAGCCGACTTTCACCCCGAGTTAGAATTGTCGATTGATGGTCTGAACCATTTTCAGCAGCGCTTCGTGGCGGGAGGTGGAAATCAATTCTCAATTGAACCTCCCGATCAAGGTCTGTGCGTGGGAAATGGTTTTGTGCTCGAGACCATCAATGATGTCCTTCAGGTCTTTGATACCTCAGGCAATCCATTGAGCGGTCCCACCGCCCTGAATGATTTCTACGGTTACACCCCTGCGATCGATAGAACAAAGAGTCCGCTGCAATTCGGCCCTTCCATCACGGATCCAAGCTGCACTTTCGACCGGCAAACACATCGCTGGTTCCACGTGGTGTTAACGCTGGATCGGGCAAACATTCTTACTCAGAGCCTTTCCGGCGCCAATCATCTGGACATTGCTGTCAGTGCGACTGCCAGTCCACTGGGGCCATGGAACGTTTATAGCCTTCCGGTGCAAGACGACGGAACCCAGGGAACTCCTGACCATCACTGCACGCTGGGTACAAATCCCGCTCACGGTCCGTGCCTCGGCGATTATCCCCACATCGGTGTTGACGCGAGTGGCTTCTACATTACAACCAACGAGTTCAACCTGGTGTCGCCGGGGTTTCACGGAGCACAAATCTATGCTCTCTCCAAGCGCCAACTGGCGGCAGGCGCATCCTCGGTCACCGTCGTGCAGTTCGACACCGCCGACCCGAGCCTAGGTGTTCAGTTGGACGGCACACCTGGGTTTACTGTCTGGCCCGCTGTCTCCGCCGGAAATGAGTTCGATGACAGCGGAGACGGAACGGAGTACTTTCTTAGCTCCGAAGCGATATTTCAGATGACTGGAGTTGACAGTCGCCTACGGCTCTGGAGGATGCGTAATACCGAGTCACTTGATGGGCAGCCTTCCGTAAACTTGAGCACGCGCGTGGTGAACACCATTCCCTATGCAGTGCCGCCGCGTTCCAATCAAAAACCCGGCGACGTGCCGTTAGCCCAATGCTTGTCGGATTCAGTGTTGCAAGTCACGCCGACGCTTGCGGGTTGTTGGCGGCTCGTGCTTGGAGGAACCGGACCCTTTCCCAACACGGAAAAGCTGGTCGATAGCAACGACTCGCGGATGCAACAAGTGGTGTTGGCCGATGGCATGTTGTGGGCCGCACTCGACACCGGGCTGTCAATCAGCGGAGATGCGACAACCCGAGCGGGGATCGCCTTCTTTGCCATCAATCCACATTCGGGCAAAGTTGTCCAGCAAGGCTACGCCGGAATCGCCGGAAACAACCTGACTTATCCCGCCATCGCCGCAACCGAGGACGGAAGAGGAGTAATAGCGTTCACGGTCCTGGGTGACGACCATTATCCGAGCGCCGGCTATGCTAGCGTTGATTCCAAGAACGGAGCTGGTGACATTCACATCATCGCTGAAGGCGCGGGGCCGGACGATGGCTTCACCGGTTACCAGCCGTTTAGTCAATTCGGGAATCGCCCACGTTGGGGTGACTATGGAGCCGCTGCCGTCAACGGCGAATCCATCTGGATTGCCTCCGAATACGTCAACCAAACTTGCACGTACAACACTTGGGTCGCTAGCAACTTCCGGTGCGGCAATACTCGCACGCAGTTGGCGAACTGGGGGACCAGGATTTCACAGGTTGTTTTTTAGCTGCTTCGAAGATTCCTTAGGCGAGGGCCATCTCCGATTGCGTTTTCAGGCACTTGCGAGGTGGCTGGAATTTTTACTCATACCGCAGGCAATCAATGGGGTCGAGGCTGGCCGCCAGATTTGCCGGATAGTACCCGAAGAACAGCCCAACAGCAACGGAGATCGCAAATCCGATCGCAACCCACAAGTAGGAGAGTGTTGCGGGAATGGAAGGAACCAGAGTCCGAACCATTGTGGATACGCCTGCTCCAATTAGAATGCCGATCGAGCCTCCTACGAGGGTCAGCACTACGGCCTCCAGCAGGAATTGCAGGCGCACATCGGCTTTCCGCGCGCCGATGGCTTTGCGCACGCCGATTTCCTGGGTGCGCTCGGTCACGGAGATGAGCATGATATTCATCACCCCGATGCCACCCACCAGCAGCCCAATGGAGCTGATCACCGTAGTGAGGATGACGAGCGCACCAGTAAGCTGGTTCCACAGATTGCTGAGAAAGTCCGGGGAGCTCAGTTCAAAATCATTTTCCTTGCCAGCTGGGATGCGGCGCAAACGGCGCATCGCCTGAATGACTTCTCCTTGCGCAGTTTCCACGTTCACGTCCTTGGGGACAGTAAAGAGCATGATCAGTTCCTTGGCCTCCGGATACTGCTTCTTGAAGTTGCTCAGCGGGATGATGGCGAAAATATCCACGCCTGGGCCAAGAAACAAACCTTGGTCATGGGTAAAGACGCCGATGACTTCATAGGCCGTGCCGTTGATGCGCACGGTCTCGCCAAGAGCATCCGAATTGGGGAAGAGTGATTCGCTGATCGCTGCCCCGAGCACCACCACGGGACGCGCGTGTTCTTGGTCGAATGCGCTAATGAAGCGCCCGCGTTCAATGTTAAACAGCGGGAGTGCCACGGTGTACTCGGGCTCCGCGCCGCGCACGATCACCTTCTCAACACTACGGTCCCCGCTGGTGAGGAGGTTGGAGTCTCCGAGGAAAAAGCCGCGCGTGCCAACGGTGGTCACATTTTCAACGTTCGGAGCCGCCGCGCGAATAAACTCGGCATAGTCGTACTCAAAATATCTGCGTATACGAATCCGTTCCGGCATGCGCGAAGGGTCCGTTCCCGGCGGAAAACGCGTCAGGAAATACGTGCGCGAACCCAGGGATTCCACACGATCCTGCACGAACTTGTTCAGGCCCTGAATGATCGCCGCCATGGAAATTACAGAGGAAACCCCGATGACAATGCCGAGCACGGTCAAGGCAGAGCGTACTTTGGACGAGCGCAGCGTTTCCATGGCCGCGAAGAAATTTTCGCGGGCTTGCGACAGTGTCATGAAGGTCATCAGTCCGACCTCAACGCAACGACCGGATCAAGCCGCGACGCACGCACCGCCGGGTAGATCCCGAAGAATAATCCCACCGCGGAACTCATCGCTACGCCCATCACGGCAACCCATGTCCGCACGGACGCAGGGAAGGGAGAGTAGGTGCGCAGGACCAGCGCGACCAGGAATCCTAGAGCGATGCCGGCGATTCCGCCCACCATGCATTGCATTATGCTTTCCGCAATGAATTGCTCGAGAATGTCGCGCTGAGTTGCACCCACAGCCCGCCGCACGCCGATCTCACTCCGCCGCAGCGTCACGCTCACCAGCATCACGTTCATAATCACAATGCCCCCGATGACCACCGAGATCGCGCTCACCAGGATGAATACGCCGAAAAACGCGGAGCTGATGCTGCGCCACAGGGCCATGTAGGTTTCTTTCGTCCCGATGAAAAAGTCATTTTCCATTTTGCCGCTCAGATGCCGCCGCGCCCGCAAGATGAGTTGCGCCTGATCCTGTGCCTTTTCAAAATTCCCTGCGCCCGCCTTCACGTTGATCGTTAGGCTGGCGTGGATCCCCTGCATGCGGAGAAAGACAGGGAGCGGCACGGTGACGAAGTTGTCTTGGTCCTGGCCAAGAACGCTGCCGATCTTTTCCATGATGCCGATAACCATGAACTCATCGTTCCCGACCCGGATGTTTCTGCCGATGGGATCCACTCCGAGAAACAACCGCTGCACCAGAGTGTCGCCGATCAGGCACACATTCGCGTCGTGTTCGGCTTCCGAAGCAGTGAAATAGCGCCCGAACTCCACCGCCCGCGTGTCAATATCCGCCATGCTCGGGGTTTGGCCGTAGAAATTCACGTCTTGCACTTCTTTGTCCCCGGATCTTGCCCGTACGGAGCTGCTGGCCGTTGCACCGACCTCCTTGCACGCCGGGCATCCTTCGGCCACCGCGCGTACGTCGTCCAACTCGATCTTCTTGTACTTGAGGGCTTTGATGATGATGTTGAAGTCCGTCACCGCAAACGGCGTGCGCGCTATTTGGAAGACGTTGGTGCCGAGGTTGGCGATTTTGCTCTCCACATAAACATTTGCGCCTTGTACGATGGTCATCACCGTGATGAGCGTGGCCACACCCATGGTCAGCCCAAGCATGGTCAGCGACGCGCGCAGCTTATGAGCGCGCAGGGCGCTGAAACACTGGGCAAGATTGTCGCTGACAGCGAGCATGGCGGTAGAGAAAAGTTGTCCAGTTACCCTATCAAATCCTGCGAATCGTGAAGTGCTGTGCCGCACAAGCGACTGAGACCATAACTAAGAGTATACGAATGGAAGGTGGCCGAGATCACATTGTCCAAGGAAGGTCAGCTGGCCGCATTACCAATGGCGGATGCTGATGAGCGAAACGCGGCGTGCGGGAATCGGCCCGGGGCAACCAACCTTGTAGGGACCGCATCCTGGCCGGATGGAATTCCGAGCAGTATAATTCGCGAATACAATTTGCCTTTAGCTACCCAGACGTACTTTGCTCCTCAGGCAGTTCTATGGCCGAAGACGCAAAGGGGTCATTTCTGGCGCGTCGGTATCGGCACTTCCTGCTGCAGCGTGAACTCGAGGAGAGTCTCGCTCGGAACCTTGACCTGGTCTCCTTTCGTGATGATTTCCGACCCTGCCCCTGCCCCGGCACCCACGCCCGCGCCAATCGCCGCTCCTTTGCCGCCGCCAGCGAGCGCGCCGATTATCGTTCCCACCGCCGCTCCTCCGACCGATCTCTTTGCGGTACTCGCCCCGCGCGACTTGCCGGTCAATTCATATTCTCCCGTCACCAGCGGCACTGTCTGTCCGTTCGCCTCAATCCCTGTTAGCTCCAGCCTTAGTTGCGACCTGCCGGTGAACGTCCCTGACTCCTTCGACTCCGCCAGACGGCCGTAAACACTGGCCCCCTTGGCAACTACCACGTTTCCGTCAACCACCAACGGCTCCTCCAGTGAAGCCTGGAAACGATCCCCCACGTGGTTCTTGGTGGAATCGATGCCATCAATGGTGCGGACAGAAATTCGCGTTCCTGCTGGGATGGTGACATACGCCGGCGTATTCAGCACGGCATGCTCCGTCCTCCCCGGCTCGCTTGAAAGAGAGCTGTCAGACCGCGTGAGCCTGTTATCAGCGGACCCTTCGGAATCAAACCTGAGCGAAACGACATCGGTGAGGTTGTACCTTTGCACCGTGGAGCCGACCTGGAAGCTGATCTCGGTCTCCGTACCACCCATGAACTTGCCCTTGATCAGGCTGCCATTCTTCAGCTCCAAGGAATCAGCCCGTGCAACCAACGCTGATAAACACAGCGCAATGATCAATCCACAATTCACCTTGAACTTCGTCATGATTTCTCCTCTACACTGACCAGTGGCTCCAACCGATTGGATGCAGCCGAGACGCCACTGGATGCGAGGATTGAAAGATAGCATAGGCGGGGATGAACGCCGGGGCAGTTCCGTCCGCGGCGCTCCGGTCCCCTTAGGCAACCGCACTACTTCACGCGGACGTAGATGGCATCTTCTGTGAAAGCGCCCTTCTGGTCCTTCTCGAAGGTCCAACTCGTCTTGAAGTGATCGTTGTCAATAAACGTGTATACCGCATTGTGCATGTGCCCGTCGTTGGGGCTCTTCAGATTCGTTGCGCTCACGAAGTCGAACTTCACAGTTTTCGTGCTAGCGTCATACGTGCCCGCCATGGTCGGCTGGTTTCCCGCCATACAGTAGTGCGTTAACTTCAGCTGATCGCCGTCCAGGTAATAAAGCGTGATCATTTCCACTGGTTTGCCCTGGTTGACCATGTGAGATTTCTCGATGACCGCGGTGCCTCCTGAAGTCAGCTCCAAGTCCAGTGTCGCCTTGTTCGTGTTCGACTTGTCGGTTTCCCAATGCCCGACAAGGGCCTTTAGTTGTTCGAACGCCGCAACACCGCTCCCCCCCGCCATTGTGTGCTTTGCTCCAAACATCCCTATAAGCAACGCTCCTGCGATCAACATTCTCGCTTTCATGGTTTCTCTCCTTGTGCGCCGGTTAAAACCGGCGACGTGTAGTGAATGAAAAAGTCATACGAATGTGAACTAGCGACCCACATCGGCCCCGAGTCGCGACTACTTGGCATTCGGATCGCTTTGCATCACGCCGAAAAGATTACCTTCCGTATCTTCGAGATAGGCAAAGTACCCGATGGTTGGAATCGGGATTTTCGGCGTTACCAGTTTTCCGCCGGCGCTCTTCACCGCGTCGATGGCCTTGTCGACGGAGTCCACTCCAATGGTGTTGGTCGTGGCCGTGGTGGGCACCCGCTTCTTCATCAGTCCGCCGTCTATCCCTGGTGCTCCGTCGGATCCCGTCGTCACCATCCAATACTCCATCGGTCCTGGCCACTTCTCAATGCTCCATCCAAACGCTTTCCTGTAGAACGCGGCTGCACGCTCTGGCTCCGCCGCTGGAATTTCAAAATGGATGACCCTAGACATAGTTCTCCCCTTTCAGTTTTCTAGTTTCGATTGCCTGGATGAGTCAGCGAGTTGGCGCCGGCGTCATTCCGTACCGCTGCGTGGCGTAACCCACAATCATTCCGACGATGCTGCCCGGCAGAATGATCTCGAAGTAATAGCCGTGTTGCATGTACGCGACGATGAAGGCGAGGAGGAAGCCGACACCCAACCCAAACAAGATTCCGAGTGGCACGGAATTCACCTTGCGAGCAAAAAACCCGGCGGCCACTCCAGCGATCAGCCCCTTGATGGTCGAGCCTACAATGATCCCGGCCAACTGCGCGCGGACGGATGGCGTAAACCAGGCCGTTCCGCCGTCAATCGCTCCGAGAAGCGCTCCCAATAGCAACCCTAGCAGAACTTTGTTCATCGGTTTCCTCCGCTTCTAGTGTGTCTTACAACGGAACTCGCAATTCCTTTAAGGCTAACGCTTGAAAATTAGCAACAAGATCAGACGCATCAGCAAGTACGCTGCAATCAATAAGATAAAGAAGCGGTTGCGGCGGTATAACCGCGCTGACTTCTCAAAAATGCTTTCGCGGTGCGCCACTACGGCCAGTCCATCGAGGTATCGCGAAACGTCTAACGCTAAATCTTGAACCGTCGAGTAGCGTGATCCCGGCTTTTCGGCGGACGCCTTTGCGCAGATGCTCTCCAGCGATTTATCGAGCCGCGGGAGCGACCCACGCGAGCTCCTTTCGTTCAGCATGAATCGCAGCAGCGCGCCGAGGGAAAAAATGTCGCTGCGCGCGTCCAGCGATTCCACTTCGCCGCGAGCTTGTTCTGGAGACATGTAGCCGGGTGTGCCCAGCACCGAGCCGTGCCCGGTGATCAATGAAACTTGCGTCGTGTCATTGTCTGCGGAAATCGGCTTAGGGCTTTCGAAGAGAGTGGCGTCAGCATCTTGCAGTGCTCGACCGGCGGCCTGAGCAACAATCTTGGCGAGGCCCCAATCCATTACCAGGACTTCGCCGAACGAGCCGACCATAATGTTGGCGGGTTTGATGTCGCGATGGAGAACCCCACGGGCGTGCGCGAACGCGACCGGGTCGCAGACGCGAAGGAAAATGCGCAACCTGTCGGGAACAGATTCAACTGTTTCGAGATACTCGTCAAGGCGCTGCCCTTCGACAAATTTC
The DNA here is from genome assembly GCA_049686315.1 of Candidatus Acidiferrum sp. GTDB lineage: Bacteria > Acidobacteriota > Terriglobia > Acidiferrales > UBA7541 > Acidiferrum. The sequence goes on from JBAVHY010000124.1 coordinate 14,891, forward strand.
ATGGTATAGAAAACGCGGCCATCGGCCAGCGTTCCCACGTCGTGAATAGGGACAATTCCCGGATGCTCGAGCTGCGCGAGGACGAGTGCCTCACGCATCAAGCGGCAGGCAAGTTCGCCCTCCGCGCCAGGTACTTCAAGAACTTTCAACGCCACGCGCCGTTGCAGCTTTTCGTCCTCGGCGGCATACACCACACCCATGCCGCCGCGCGCAATCCGGCCCATGAGCCGGTAGCGTGTGCCGCTGAGGTCCGGGAGCTCTGCGCCATGGCGCAGCCGCGTCAAAGCTTTGTCCGATAGATGTCTCATTGGGCGTCCCATCCAAAGACGGCTTTGGCTTCACGCAGGAATTCGCTTTCGGTACCACAAAGTTCCCGCAACCGCTCCAGTGCGGTTTTGCGGAATTCCCGGCGTGCCCAGGCGAGAGCGTTGGTGACGTCGGTAACCGCGATTCCGTACTCCGCCGCGAGGCCCTCATACGAAATGTTGTCGCCGCCTTCCAAGTCATATGCTTCGAATATCTGAAAGGTGCGTTCGCGCTGCTTCTCAACACAGAGCTGGCGAAGATCTTCAACCGCAAGGGCAAACAGGCTGCGCACCCATTCTTTTTCGAAGAACGCCTCGAGCGATTCCGGCGAGGCAAGGGACGCGGCGTCGACGGCAGCGGCGTCGAGTTCTTGTTCCGCGCCGCCAAAGTCGAGCGCGACGTGCTTGATGTTTCCGCCGCGTTTTTGTCTGCGGGAGGCTTTCTCCTCATTCATCACAAAGCTGTCCACGCACACGCGGAGATAGGTGCGGAGCCGGCTCTTGTTGGCGTCAAAGCGGCTGACGAGTTCCCGTTCGAGCAGTTCAGCGAAGAAGCCCTGGGTGAGGTCCTGGGCGTCGGCCGCAACCCTATTCCACCTCAAGCGAATGTACTTGTAGACAGGTTTCCAATACGCGGTGCAAAGGGTGTCCAGCGCTCGAGCGCGCTCGGCAACCTCCTCGCTGCGGGCCGCTTCAACGACCGACCAGCGAGTGACGGGGAAGCGGCCGCCGCCGGTGTATTCATCTTTGCCCATGCATGAGTTCCGAGTGCCAGGGGATCAATTCGAAAGGAGTTTAAGCACGATGGGTGATGCTGACAAGCGCAACCTGATGCGAAGCAGCGGCAGCACAGGCTGGTGGCCGGACCCTTAGCGCGCCGCGTTCCTTTGCATCCTGTCTGGCAAACGCCAGTTGCACGCTTCCCAGGACTAATCCCGCCGTGGAAGCGGGATAGCATCCGGTTAGCCGGAAGTTCTCAGTTCGGGAAAATCAATGGTAGTGCGATATCAGACGTGAACATACAGCGGGCGCTGTGGCTGCAGAAGGGTACAACGACTGCAGTGTGGTTCGCGCCGCCCAGGTGCTCTTTGACGTACCTGCCGAAAGCGAGGCCACGTGCCAGACGAGTGGGCCCTTGGGCCGTCGCAGGACATGATGTGTCGAAGACACCGAGCGGCAGAATATCCACCTCCCCGAGCAAGTACGTTACTCGCCGGGCAGCAAGTTGTTTCTTCAGTTGGTCGTCCGTAAGCCGGGAGGCATAGCCAATGCGGCTTGTCAGCCCGTACGGCCACTTGTCATATCCCACGCAGTTCTTCGCGTCGGCATACGGAACAAATGCTGGGGGCGGCACAGCAAGAGCAGTTGGAATGAATCCGGGCGCCGCGGCCGCAATCGTCGTCGGCAAGGCAGTCGAGGTCGGTCGCAAGTCATCCACGTATGGGTAAGTCGAGGGATTGGAGACCACGTACGAAATCGGCACCCCGACCGAATCGTGCATCTGGTTCGCCATCTCGTAGCGGATGACAAACTGACCGCCCGCGGAATGGCCAGCGACAACAATGCTTTTCAAATTGGGAAACACATCTTTGCGCGCCAAACGCCGGACGATCTCGTCCATAAAATCGAACGAAGTAAGTTTGTCACTGCCAACCTCACCGCCGCCGGAGCGCCAACTGTCGGCACGCTGTGTTTCGCAGATCCAGTTGGCCTCGTCAGGAGCAAGGGCGTCGCGACAATCACCGATCTGATTCCCGGGCGCACTACTATTCGACGCAAAGCGCGGCGAAACAATGACGGTGTTATTCAAGGCGCCCGCCAGGAACGCTGCAGCAAGCACTGTGCGGAAGTGATTGTCTGCATCGCGATTGATACCGTGGACGAAGACGAGCGCACGAGTGATGTTCTCGTTCTTTGTCTCCAACGGATAGTTGCGGTAGATCAGCACCCGCGATTGTTGTCCAGCGGGCTTTATCCATTCCGTGCAGTCTGGGCTCACCGTCGTGCAGGGTGTACCTAACACGGCGGCTGCAGCGAGCAAAAGTCCGAAAATCATGGAAGGCAGTGTACCGCAGTACAACCGCGCGGGGACACAGGGTATGAAAGTGCGGTCGCCACGATGCTCGCCCCTTTTCAGGGTTGCGCCCGGGCAAACCGACAGTAACGATTTATCAGCTCAACGATTGACGATCCAACTATGCTGAACGCTAAGCAGCCCAGGGCATCCCAATCGCTGGCTCTGCCACCCTTGCGATCGTTCCTCTGCTCGCTCGGCTCTTTGCGGGGCCCGAGCGGGCCGATCAGAGGGAGCAAGATCGATCCCATGTGAGACCCGCAGGGCGCATGATATGCTCCTACCACCTTCAATCGGAGGTGGATCGTGAAACGGGTAACTCTGATTGTATTTGTACTCTTCGCGGTTTTGGCCCCCTTAGCTTTTGCCCAACAGACCATCATCATCGGATTCACGGTTTCCAAGACTGGTGCCCTAAACGTGGACTCGCAAGAGCAGTACCGCGGGTTCGAACTCTGGCGCGACCAAGTCAACGCCGCTGGCGGCATCAAGGCCGGCGGCATCCGCTATCAGGTCCAATTCTCTAATTACGACGACGAATCCAACAGCAAGCGCGTGCAACAACTGTACTCACGCATGATCCTGCAGGAAAAAGCCGATTTCCTATTCAGCCCGTATTCCTCCGGCCTCACCACTACTGCCGCCGTGGTGACTGAACAGTACGGCAAAATCATGCTCACATCGGGCGCGGCGGAAGAGAAAACCTACAAGCTGGGTAACCACTACCTTTACCAGATGTTTGCGCCCGCGACGAATTACCTGAAGCCTGCGCTTGACGCGTTGAAAAGCAAGGACGCCAAAGCCACGGTCGCCTTTGTCTATGAGGACTCTTCGTTCTCGGTTGCGGTGGTGACGCCGGCAATCGACTATGCCAAGCAACTCGGGTTCAACGTGGCGTTCACTGAAGCTTACGCCCCCAACACCACGGACTTCGGCCCGATCCTGGATAAACTGATTGCGTCCAGGGCCACCGTGCTGCTGGGCGGGGGCCATTACACAGACGGGTCAACGCTGGCGAGGCAACTCTACGGCCGCAAGGCCGCCCTGAAGATGACCACGCTGCTGGTGGCTCCTGATAGCCCGCAGTGGGTGGAACTGGGTGATGCAGGACTGGGTGTGATGGTGCCCTCGCAGTGGGAACCACAGACGACGTTCAAAGCACAATACGGGCCTGGCGGACCTGAATTCGAGAGAGCCTACACGGCGAAGTACAACAGTCCCCCCAGCTACGAATCGGCCGGTGGATACGCTTGCGGCCTGATCTTGCAGCGTGCCATCGAACAAGCAGGTAGTGTTGATACAGCCAAAGTCGGGCAGGCGCTGGACGGCACAGACATCACCACGTTCTATGGGCGTACCAAATTCTCAACGGCGCCCAATGAACACGGCCTGCAGGTAGGACACTCCATGGTCCTGGCCCAGTGGCAAAAGAATTCGTCAGGGAAGCCGGACAAGCAAGTGGTCTGGCCGTTGGCAGGCAAGAGTGCCGACATGATCTATCCGATTCACTGAGGGTCCTGGAGCAACTCGGCTTTTCCACCGATGTGCGGCATCTCGGTTGAGTGCAGCGGTTGCAGCAACTCAGATGTGAGAGCAAATGGGTGCATGGGGTGAGACATGTCAGGCATTTTAGCCTCCATGGTCGATGGTCTGCTCATTGGTTCGATCTACGGATTGGCCGCCATGGGTCTGAGTCTGATCTGGGGAGTGATGAATGTCATCAATCTCACCCACGGCGCCATGATCACGTTGGGGATGTTCGGCCTCTACCTGCTGTACACCGCCGTTGCGACGAGTCCGTACTTGTTATTGCTACCTGTCATGGCTGGGGGCTTGATTCTCGGCATAATCGTGTACTGGGTGGCGATACACTGGGTGCTCGACCGCCCGATGTTGATGAGCCTGCTGTCTACCTTCGCGGTCAACATGATGATCATCGGAATTGGCACGGCACTGTGGAGCACAAGCCCATACAACGTGAACTTCAGCCTGGCGGGCATCACCGTTGGAAAATACACGTTTACAGGCAACCACATCGCTGCGGCAAGCGCGGCCGTAGTGATCGCGTTAGCGCTGCAGTTGTTCCTGTACCGCACAAGGCCGGGCAAAGCCATCCGCGCGGTTACTGACAATCGTGAAGCCGCCGAGTTGATGGGCATCTCGTCTACGGCAGTTCTGGCGGTCGCGTTTGGGATCGGAATTGCACTAGCGGCTGCCTCGGGCGCTCTGCTATCAACGCTGTTTCCATTCACCATTCTCACCGGGGCTGTGTACCAACTAAAAAGTTTCGTGGTAACAGTCCTGGCAGGATTGGGCAAGCCATTCGGCGCGCTGGTCGCCGGGGTGTTACTGGGATTGTTGGAAGGGGTGATTACTCCGTTCATCGCTGTCAGTTGGATCCCGCTGATCGAATTCGCCCTTTTCGTCGTCGTTCTGATTACTTTTCCCCGAGGCATTTTCGGGAGGGTCGCGGCATGATCCTGCGGCGCCCTTTCTTCTGGTTGATCTTGATCTTTTCCTTGTCCTTCATTTACGTTCCGTGGCACACGCAAAACGTGCCGCTGCGCGAAGACCTGATTCTGGTTGCGATCGCCATCATCCTTGCCAGCAACCTGAACCTGATGATCGGCTATACCGGTTATGTAAACTTCGGCCATATTGTTTTTTACGGGCTGGGAGGCTACATCGGGCTATATCTGACAAGCGTGCGAGGGTGGAATCTGGTGGTGGCGGCCCTAACCGCAGGCGTTGCCGTCAGCCTTTTTGCGCTGCTATTTGGGCTCGGCATTCTTCGATTGCGCGGCGCTTATTTTGCGCTGGCAACCATCGGTGTTCTTGAAGCTGTCCAGGCGTTCGTCGCCAACTTCAGTCCCTGGGGCAGATCTACTGGCATGTATTTGTCCTTCGAGGCCTACCAGGGACTGGGTGGAGCCATGCGCGCCCTGTGGATCGATTATTACCTCATCATCGGTGTCATGGCTCTGTCATTGATCCTCAGCCTGAGCATCAAGATCTCAAAGTTCGGTTTGGGCTTATTCGCTATCCGCGAGAACGAGGATGCCGCGATGGTGCTGGGAGTAAACACAACGGTTTACAAGGCCATCGTGTACAGTGCGTCCGCGTTCCTGCCCGCTGTTGCCGGCACGTTGATGTTTTACAAGAACGGCATGATCGATCCTTTCGCCGCCTTCGAGTTCATGCTCTCGCTGGAAGGAATCGTGATGCTGATGCTCGGTGGACAAGGTTCGGTGACCGGGGCAGCCCTGGGTGCGGGCATGTACGAGCGACTTCGCTCCGTATTGCTGACCTCTCCTAAGCTGTCCAACTTTCACCTGGTGATTGCTGGCGGCCTGCTGTTGATCGTGGTGCTGTTTGCGCCTGGCGGTCTGATCGGTTGGGCGTACCGGCTTGTGCCGCGTTCGCGAGAGGTGATCGAATGACACCCTTGCTTGAGATGCGCAACATAAACAAGCGCTTTGGCGGACTGCAGGCAGTTTCCAATGTGAGCTTTGGCCTGAACAAAGGCGAGATCCTTGGCTTGATCGGTCCCAATGGCGCAGGGAAGACAACATTGTTCAACGTTGTGAACGGCGTGTGCAAGAGCGATGGCGGGTCCATCATTTTTGACGGCCATGACATCACCGGGATGTCGCCTGACAAAGTCGCGCGAATGGGTCTAGCACGCACCCACCAGATCGTTCAACCGCTGAACAATATGAGCGTGCTGGAAAACGTGACGGTCGGCGCTTGCTTCGGCCGCGAGCGCCTGGGCTTGAATGCAGCGCGGGCGATCGCGCGTGAGGTTCTGGAGCAGGTCGGGATGTCGAGCCGTGCCAACACGCTGGCGCTTTTCCTCACCATCGCCAGCAAGAAGCGGTTAGAAGTGGCGCGCGCACTGGCGGCGAGTCCCAAACTGCTGCTTTTGGACGAAGTGCTGGCTGGGCTGAATCCCACCGAGATCGCTCAGATGATCGAACTCGTGCGCAGCATCCGCGACCGCGGCGTGTCAGTGCTCATCATCGAGCATTTAATGCAGGCGGTTATGAGTCTTTCGGACCGCATTGTAGTGCTGAACTTCGGCCAGAAGCTCGCTGAAGGACGTCCCGAGGAAGTGGCAAACGACCCGCAGGTGATTCAAGCCTATTTGGGCGACCCCGACATTGCGGTAAAGCTCATGGAGAGGAACTGATGGACGCCGTCCTGGAGATCGAAAAACTGGAGTCCGGGTACGGCGAGGTGCAGGTGCTCTGGGGTGTGTCACTGCAGGTGCCCCAGGGAAAACTAACCACTATCATCGGAGCCAATGGAGCTGGCAAGACCACCACAATGCGCACCACGATGGGCGGCCTGCGTCCGTGGGGAGGCCGGGTCTTGCTGCACGGCGAGGATGTAACCAATTTAGCGTCTCACGCCAAAGCCAACCGTGGCTTGGTGCTGGTGCCTGAAGGCCGCCAGCTTTTCCCGAATATGACGGTAGAAGAGAATTTGGAAATGGGGGGATATTCGCGCCGCGCCCGCAAACGCCAAAAGCATAACCTGGAGCGCATCTACGATGTATTTCCGCGATTGAAGGAGCGCCGGAAACAGAAGTCATCCACGCTTTCCGGCGGTGAGCAGCAATTGTTAGCCATAGGCCGCGGATTGATGCAGGAACCGCTCGTGCTGATGATAGATGAGCTCTCGCTGGGCCTGGCACCGCTGCTGACGCAGCAGCTTTTCCTGACTTTGAAGACCCTCAGGGGGCAGGGAATCACCATTGTCCTTGTCGAGCAGAACGTGCACCTCGCCTTGGCGCTCAGCGATTACACCTACGTGCTCGCCGAGGGCCGCGTCACCATCCAGGGAGAGTCGCGCGCGGTCGCTCAGATGGATGCGGTGCGACGGGCCTATCTGGGGCTCTAGCACCATGTGGCTAATCACGCCTCTGCATGTCTCCGGGTTGGACCTTCTTCAATTGGTGGAGCCGATGGGATTGTTTCGGACCCTTTGAAGAAAACCCAAGAAAAACCGCCAAATATCTCAACTTATTGCCACTTACTGATTCTTACATTGTCCTTCGGTGGCTCTCACGAGCCCTCTAGACACCCACATAGTGCCCGAAATTGGCAACAGTTGGCAACAGTGAAAAACCAGGTCGCAAGTAGCGCCGTGCAGGCTTCACTTGTTGTTTCTCTCCGTCACGGAATCCACGACTGAACACACGTTTCCGCCACTTGTAGCTGCTCACTGCACCGGGGTAGCCGATAGCCCGGCCACGTGGAGGTTTTCTCCTTGCGGTTCGATTCGGGTGCCAGACTTGCACATAGCAGTCCCCGGACGCAATTCCAGATCGAGGTCGCAGCATGAGCGAAGCAAGTACCTCAGTAGCTTTGGCGACCGACGGGACGTCTGGTAGCCACCTTATCAGCTCTACAGAAGAGCGGATGGGTTCTTCTTGGCAATCGCCAGGAGCCGTAGTGCCGTGCTTTGCGGACGTCGCGAGCCCTGCTCCCAACTCTGCACGGCCTTCGGGCTGACACAGAGAAAGTGCGCGAATATGGCCTGGCTTGCGTGCAGGCTTTCTCGGATATGCCGAATCTCTTGCGGTTTGAGATGCTTAGGTGGCGCTGGAATAGTGGTGACCCGCAAATCAACCTCTTGCCCGCGCTCATACGCCAACGCGTCAGCCATTGATCGCCGCATATCGTCGTAGATATTCACCTTGATCTTCTTTGCTTTTGCCATTTCTCCTCCTGCAAGCTCTTCAATTCCGCCACGATCAGGCGAAGATTTCTTCGCTGCTCAGTGGTCAAATCCTCCTGCTCGTCCTTATCCAGCACAAAGAGATCCAGCACAAAGAGCAGATGAATGTGGTCTCGCTGCTTCAGATACAGATGCATATAACGATAGCCACTGCGCTTGCCTTTTCCGCGGGTCGGGTTCGACGTGCGAGCTTTGCGTATTCCGCCCAGCCCGCGAGCGACATCACCCTTCTCTGGATTCTTGAGCAAATCCTCTTGATCTGGCGCAAAACCTCGTCGGCCGACACACCTGCTAGCTGATGGAGCCGCCGAGTAAAGGCCTGTGATTCTATGAATACCACACTGTAGGGGTATACCACACTGTAGGACACAGTGTCAACAACAGCGAGGGCGATTCGCGTTTTGGACCAGTAAAGGGGCTGACGAATAAGGAATGGCCGGTTTTGGACGCCAGATGGAGTGCGCCGGGATAAACCGGCGTGAAGTCGCGAATGCAAGAGTCGATGCACGTTCGAAGAGAGCACTTCCAGAGATTCTTTCTTCTTTTCGCCGTACCGGTGAGAACAAAGGGGTTTTCATTTCGACGGGATTAGGGTTATTCCCCTATAGCGCATGGGGTCTTTTGCGTACTCAAAATAGAAATTTTACAGGGTTGTGTTTTGCTGGCGAGACACTAACATGTTCAAGGGAAGGTGGCCGGCGGCTGAAGACGCGGCCTTATCAAGGGAAAGGGCGTCTTGTTTATGCTTTCCCAGACAGAACGCTCTCAAAAACGAATGCGATTGGGCGCTCCTAAGGTTTCCATATTGCAGGACTGGCCAATGCGGGCGCGCAACTAGAGATAATGTCCGCTCTTCCGATGTCCGGATTATGACGAGCAGGCAGGGGAAGGTTGACGGCAACTCTTCGAAACTACCACCCAAGGCCAAGTGTCCGTTAGGATGCGGCCTCAAAATAAACCGCGAGTCTTTGCTCTTCGATTCCTCGCAGAGGAAGTAACCAACAGCCGCGAGTGAAGAAATTGGAGGCGAAGGAGAGAAATGCAGATGGATTGTTCCTTGGTTTTCGATTGCACAACGCCAAAAGTACAGGGCGTACGTGACGAGGAATAGCTTCCAAAGAGTGGCCATGGCCAAAGCTATTCCTTTATTAGCGGCGAAGAAGATTTCACTCGCCCAAGCCAACGACCTGGCGCCGAGGAAAGGCGAATCTCCGCCCAAGACTGCGGCAGGATTCCTTCTGATGGACTCCGCACTGCGTCCTGTCTCGTTCAATGCCGAAGCCATCGAGATTCTTGGTTATCCGGACAAGCTCGCAAACCTGTCGCACTCGGACGGCGTCCTTGAGGCAAAGATTCGGTCGAGCTTAGCAAGCTGGCAGGTCCGCGGTGAATCGCCCTTTGTGACTGAGTTCCGGTCAGGCAGGAGACGTTATTTTTGCCGAGCATTTTGCGTGGAGTCATGCGCCAAGGATCCTTCGCACCCGAGCATAGCCGTCCTGCTGGAACGAGGGCCCTCTGGATTGGTCCCATTGTCGCAAATCTCGCAGCAGTTCCACCTTACGCAACGAGAGCGAGAAGTGTTGGAGTATCTGCTGGAAGGTCTAAGCAGCAAAGCGACTGCAAATCGCATGAACATCAGCCCCAACACAGTGAAGGCCTTTCTGCGAAATATCATGATCAAGACAGGCGCCTCTTCCCGGTCCGCCATGATAGGCAAAATCATGATGACGCAACCCTAGTTGTGGCTCTGGGTATGCGACCCAGCCCAAATACGGGAAAATACCTGATTTACTCGGATTTCTATCCGCGGCAAACTCCGCCAGTTTCCAACTCGGTTGTACGCGCGCTAATGGCATTGAACCCATGCCCTCAAGGACGCTAGCGCCATGAGCTTGCTATCTGGCTTTGTTCTCTGAGGGTCGGCCCTGTTTGGAGGTTCCGGGACCACTACCTTAGAGATTCAGGGGGTAAGCTCCGTGCAGCAAGACCAGTTGAATGGCCAAGGATCTGTTCCCAAAGGGCTGACTCGGGTTGACCGGGACGCCAGTATCAACCGACGCTCGGAGTGGATACGGCAACTCCCCGCCTTTTGCAATCTCACGCAAGCCCAGTGCGGAGAAATTGTGGCCGCAGCCCACGAGAAGGAATTTTTGCGGCGGCAGACTCTTTTCACCGAGGGCGCTCCTTGCCGGCAGGTCCTTCTGGTACTTTCGGGCTGCGTCAAGACGTCGCAACTAGGAGCGTCGGCATGCGAAGTCATTCTCCGGCTTAGCGGGCCTGGGGAACTTGTCGGGGCTTTGGAGTCGCGTCTGGGCAGTGAAAACCTGGTGACCGCCTGCACGACACAACCCACGGTTGCCCTGGTGTGGGACGCTGCGAGCTTCGAGACAATCTCCGATCGCTATCCAATTCTCCACCGCAACACCGCACGGCTATTGGGGTTTCGCCTACAGGAGTTGGAGGAACGCTTTCGTGAAATCTCCACGCAAAAAGTTGCTCCCAGGCTGGGACAGCAACTGATTCGTCTCTCCAACCAATGTCGGCAGCATACCAATGGCTCCCTAGAAATCGCTCTCTCCCGTGAAGAGTTGGCGCAATTGACCGGCACGACCCTTTTCACGGTCAGCCGGCTGCTTTCTCAATGGGAAAAACTGGGAATTGTCAGTACTCGCCGTGAAGCCGTGACCGTCCGCAACCTTCAGGCGCTCACGGAACTATCAGAAGCCGGATAATTGTGGAGAATATGCCGATGCATGCAAGCATGCACGCAGGGTAATTCCCAGCTTCCTCCGACAAGAACAACAAAAACAAAATGCTAGCCTGCGTCATTCAAAAAAGTGAAGCGCCGACGGCGCAGTCTAACACCCTAATCCAATGGACTAATTTGAGCGATTAAACCATTTGTAGGCAGAAATTTCCGTTCCGCCAATTGGAACAATCACCGGATTGCTGGTCAGTTGGCCATTAGCTACCCTGACAGGGACTTCGGAGGTTAACTAAGTTTTGCGCGCGACGCTAGTGGGCCAGAGATTTCCCCTCCACTGAGTTGGCCTGCTCGGATGCAAGAGCAAATCTGCGAGCCTTTGATGTGAAGTGAGGGCCCTATTCCTGAATCAGCGGAGTGTATTATGAACCAGCCATTTCGATTTTGGGCCATTTTCACTTGGCTCCTTGTTGTATCCTTTGCATTCTTCTCTGCCACAGTACAAACCGCTCAAGCTCGGATTCCTCCGCCTCCCCCGACCGGGTGCACAACAACTACGATCGACATGAAGCTGCTGGTGGTCACCAGTGGAAAAACGGAGGCGGATTTTCCAGCGATCAAGCAGATCCTCGACTATTTGGGGACCCCTTACGATGTATTGGACATGACCGTCAACACGGCAGGAATTACTGCAGCAATGTTGTCGGATGGCAGTTGCCACGGTTACTACCAAGGCGTGATCTTCGCGTATGGCGGTTACATTTACACGTTACCAGGAATGTCGATCCTTACTTCCTACGAGCAAGCGTTCGGGGTGCGCCAGCTGAACTGGTACATGTATCCCAACAACGACTTTGGGTTCAACTATCCCTATAAGAGCACGGTTAGCTCTACCGGTACCGTCAGCGCCAGCTACACTTCTGCCGGAGCCACGGTTTTCTGGTACGCCAACACAGCCACACCGGTAACTATCTCAAACGCCTACACCTATCTGGGCACGCCTCTCTCTACGTTGCCGCCTGGGGCTTCGGCCACTCCCTTGCTGACGGACGCCTCTGGTAATGCCCTTTCTTTGCTCTATACCCAGGGCGATGGAAGGGAATATCTTACCCAGACCTTCGACAGCAGTCCGTATTTGATGCACGACTTGATCCTGGCGTACGGTCTGATCAACTGGGTCACGAAGGGCATCTTTCTCGGCGAATACCACGTGTACGCCGCCGCACAGGTGGACGACTTTTTCATCAATGGCTCCGAATGGGTACCGGGCACACCGTGCACCGATCCCATCACTCACGATCGCACGAAGCCGGATGCCACTTCGCTGCCGTTTTTTAGGATCAACTCCGCGGACATGACTTCGTTGGTGACATGGCAGGACAAGTTTAAAAGCGATCCCTTACTCTCGAATTTCAAAACGACCCTGGCCTTCAACGGCGTCGGGACCACTGGCAACACCGATTGGACCGGGCTCCCCACCGCTGGCATTTCAAATGACGACTTGACCAGCAATGTTCAGAAATACCAACAGTACTTCCACTGGATAAGTCACACGTACGATCACCCAAACAGCCTGAACGGTTTGCATAAGTCCGATCCCGGTGGTGACCCGGACACTCCACAAGTGGACTCCATCGACCTGGAGATTCTCACCAACCAGTACGTAGCCAACGGCACAGGCCAGAACCTGGACCCGGATACTAGTGACACCGTCAGCCCTATCCATCTGACCGACTTCAACCCTGCGAACCTCGTGACTCCGGGTGTCACTGGGCTGAACGATACTTTGGTCCCCACTTATCTATTTCAAGACGGCATCCGCTACGTTGTGACCGATACCTCGGTGATCGGACAGGCGAATAATGGACCAAATCCATCGCCAAATGTAGGCATGGTGAACAGCTATGCCCCCGGTATTTACGAAGTGCCGCGACATCCCAACGATATCTTCTTCAACGCCGTGAACTGGGCGGATGATCAGGCGGAGTTTTCGTGCATCTACAACAATCCCGTACAACCACCCTACAGCACCTTCACCGCACCGCAGATTCTCGATTACGTGAGTTCCGGGTTCGTCACGAACATGTTGATGGGAGACATGGATCCGGAGATGTTCCATCAGAACAATCTGCACGACTATGACGGGCAGGGTCATTCGCTGCTCAGCGATGCCTACGATCAGGCCTTCACCAAATACAAACAGGTTTACAATCTGCCGGTCGTCAGCCCAACGCTCGATCAATTGGGGCAGAACATGCAAAATCGCAACGCCTATAACCTGTCGACCGCAACAGCGAGCCTCACAAGCGCCTCTGGGTCGAATCAAACCGTCAGCATCACCGTACCGGCAACGGCTACTGTTCCCAGCGCGATTATCCCAGTTACCGGCTTGTATAGTGTTGGAGCAGAACCTTACGGAGGACAATACATCTCACACATTCAGGTGAGCAGGGGCCAAACGATAATCCTGCCCGTGATGTCTGCGCCTCCCCTATCGGTTTTCTTGCTGACGTTGAATCCAACAAGCGTTACTGGTGGAACGCAATCCTCCACTGGTACGGTGACGCTGAGCGGGCTAGCTCCCGCCGGCGGCGCACCAGTTACGCTTTCCAGCAGCAACGCGGCGGCCAGCGTTCCCTCCAGCGTGACAGTTCCGGCCGGAAGCACTACCGCGACCTTCCCGATCAGTACCAGCGCGGTGGCCACATCAACCCCGGTCACCATTTCCGCTTCCTATGGCGGCGTAAGCACATCCGCTTCGCTCACTGTGGTCCCTCCACCTCTTCCAACTGTTTCTTCGCTGGTGTTGAGCCCAACGAGCGTTACCGGTGGAACGCAATCCTCCACGGGTACGGTGACCATAAGCGGGTCAGCTCCCACAAGCGGTGCGTCAGTTACGCTTTCCAGCAGCAACGCGGCGGCGAGCGTTCCTCCCAGCGTTACGGTTCCAGCCGGAAGCACAAGCGCAACCTTCACGGTCGCCACCAGCGCGGTGGCCGCTTCGACCCCGGTCACCATTTCCGCTTCCTATGGTGGCGTAAGCACATCAGCTCCGCTCACTGTGGTCCCTCCACCTCTTCCAACTGTTTCTCCGCTGGTGTTGAGCCCAACGAGTGTTACTGGTGGAACGCAATCCTCCACTGGTACGGTGACCATAAGCGGGCCAGCTCCCACAGGCGGTGCAGCAGTTACGCTTTCCAGCAGCAACGCGGCGGCCAGCGTTCCTTCCACCGTGGCGGTTCCGGCCGGAAGCAGCAGTGCAACCTTCACGGTCGCTACCAGCGCGGTGGCCGCTTCGACCTCGGTCACCATTTCCGCTTCCTATGGTGGCGTAAGCACATCCGCTTCGCTCACTGTGATCCCTCCACCACTTCCAACTGTTTCGTCGCTGACATTGAGCCCAACGAGTGTTACCGGTGGAACGCAATCCTCCATGGGTACGGTGACCATAAGCGGGCCAGCTCCCACAGGCGGCGCGTCAGTTACGCTTTCCAGCAGCAACGCGGCGGCCAGCGTTCCTTCCAGCGTCACGATCTCGGCCGGAAGCACCAGCGCAACTTTTACAATCAGCACCACGGCGGTGACGGCATCGACCCTGATCACCATCTCAGTCTCTTATGGCGGCGTAACCACATCCGCTTCGCTCACTGTGATCCCACCACCTCTTCCAACCGTCACTTCGCTGACGTTGAACCCAGCCAGCGTCGTGGGCGGCTTGCAATCCTCTACTGGCACAGTGACGCTGAGCGGGCCAGCTCCCGCGGGCGGGGCGCTGATCACACTTTCCAGCAGCAACGCAGCAGCGGCCAGCGTTCCCTCCAGCGTGACGGTTCCAGCCGGAAGCACCAGCGCAACTTTCACGGTGAACACATCCATAGTTCTGATATCAACTTCTTCCACCATCTCGGCTTCGTATAACAGCACAACGCAAACAGCAAGCCTTGCCGTGTTGCTGTAGCAACACACGAAAGGGGGTCAACAATCACCGCACTAATCAGCTCCAGGGGTCGAAAGCCATAGGGAACAAGCCATCTCGCACGGGCAGGTGAGCAGGAACCAAACAACAATCCTGCCCGTGCTTTCGTCGCATAGAAAGGATTATCGTGAGCCGGATATTCGAAGCCTTGACGGTCGCGCGCCACCAGGCCGTCGAAAAACTAAAATCTTTGTCGCCCGCGCTGGGAGAGCCGGTGGATAGCTCTTCCGAACTCTCGCCGAGGGTCGTGGTTCCATCAAACGCGCATCTTTCGGGCAGGCTGAAAAGCCATACCGCGCAGCTTCCTGGCACAGTCAGCCTGTCACATAAACAGATCAGAAATTATTTGATCCTTGCCTTTTTCGTGACTGGGCTGGTGCTCCTGGGTACGAGCCATGCATTCCGCCCCCATGAAGGTACGTTTGCCAACAGCCAGTCGGTCTACGGGGTGACATTTGAAGGTACAGTTCACCCGGCCAATGAAATCCTGATCACGGCAGAGTCAAGCGGCACGGTTTCCAGCATTTCGGTCAAGGTGGGCGATACCGTTCAAAAGGGTCAGGCGCTCCTAGGCATGGACGATCGCGAAGCGCAATTGGCGGTCAAACAGGCCAGTGTCGAGCTCGAAGCGGCCCGCACAAAACTTGACAAATTTCGCGCACAGTTGGCCGACGCAAGCGCCCGCGTGGCCATTGCGCAACGCCAAGAACAGTTAGTGCCGACCCGCCAATGGCGGGATTCTCCGGAAAGAGCTGAAGCCGCTTACGACCAGGCATTGCTCAACTACAACCGCGCCAAGAAACTGTTCGAAGCCGGTCTCATTGCGCAACAAGAGGTGGATCTTCGAAGTACTGAACTGCGCATGGCCCGAGATGACCTGGAAAACGCCAAGCAACTGGCGAAAGTATCAACGAAACTGGAACACGATCAGGCTGAGCAGGCCAACCTGCAAGCCAAGGTTACTCGAGCGGAATTACAACAGCAATTGCGTCAGGCGGAGGTGAACTATGAGCGTGCCAAGCAGCAGGCCGACGCAACCGTCGTATGTGCCACAACCGCCGCTGTGGTCTCCGAGATTCCCATTCACTTGGGAGACCGTGTTCCTGGCGGCGCAGTCCTGGCGCGGCTGGCAAAACTCGATCATATGATCGCGGAGGTCCCGGTGGCCGCGCAGGTGATTTCGCAGCTGAGAGCCGGCCAATCGGCCCAGGTGGGATTGCCTTCTGTGCCGCCACGCAAGGTGGAGGGCAGAATCCGAGCCATCAATCCCCTTCCTTCTCAAAACATGACCCACATCGTTGAAGTGGAATTCGATAACCCAACTCTCTTGCTGATGGCGGGCCAGCCGGCAGAGGTTAGATTCGTGAAACGATGAACCGCAAGGAACCAATTTCCGTTCTATTGACAACGGAAGGAACCTATCCTTTCTACACTGGAGGTGTGAGCACCTGGTGTCAGAGGCTCACGCATGGCCTGCCGGACATTGACTTCACTGTGCTTGCGGTGGTTACGAACCCGTCCCCGCAGTGCAAATACGACCTCGCGCCCAATGTGCGGAAAGTGATAAAAGTGCCGCAATGGGGCCTGCTGCAGCCCGCAGAATATTCAGGTCACCAACCGGCCTCTGTGGTACTGCGCAATCTCTGGAATACCACGCCACAAGTCATCGCTACGCATTTCAGACCAATTTTCGAACGATTCCTGGTCCTTTTGCTGTCTTCCAATTGTGACAAGGAAGAACTTGGCCAAGTCTTGCTCAAGTTGCACAGTTATTTTCAATGGTTCGACTACCAGAGAACCATGAACTCCGCCGACGCCTGGAACGTGCTCCAGTACGCGCTGCGCGCGGCATGGGCCTGTCGTCCTCCACCGACGGAACAGCCAACCCTCGCCGAAGTGAAGCAAGTCTACCGTTTGCTATATCACTTGCTGACGGTGCTTCACTTTCCCATTCCGCATTCAGACATTGCCCACTCCTCTGCGGCGTCTTTCTGTGGTCTGCCCTGCGTGCTGGCGAAACTCGCGCGTGGCACACCCTATGTGCTGACGGAGCATGGAGTTTACCTGCGCGAGCAATATTTGAACCTGCGTCGCCAGGTGGATTCATTCTTTGTTCGCTGGTTTCTTTACCGTGTGGTTGAAAACATTGTCGAATTGAATTATCACTTTGCCGACTTGGTCGCACCGGTGTGCGCCTACAATTCGCGCTGGGAAAAACATCTCGGCGTGCTGCCTAGCCGCATCAAGGTGATCTTCAATGGCGTTGATCCCGAGAAATTCAGCCCCGATAGGCAGGAGAACGGCGGCCGAGTGCGTGTTTCGTGTCTCGGCCTTATTTATCCACTGAAAGGGCAGCTCGACCTAATTGGCGCGGCCGCCACGCTGAGGCCGCAGTTCGACAACCTGGAGGTGCGCTTCTATGGGGCGCCTGCCGACCGCGAGTATTTCGATTCCTGCCTGGGCAAAGTCGCCGAGTTCAAGCTGCAGGACTGCGTGACTTTTGCGGGCTCCACAAAGGAACCATGGAAAGCGTACAACGAAGCCGATGTCATGGCATTTCCTAGTATCTCAGAGGCCTTTCCGTATGCTGTGCTCGAGGCAATGTCATGCGGAGCCGCAATCGTCGCTACCGACGTGGGTGGAGTAAGAGAAGCCCTGGACGATTGCGGCCTGGTTGTGCCCGCCAGGACCCCGCACGCCATGGCCGATGCCATTTCTTACTTACTCAGAAATGAGGCGGAGCGCAAACGATTGGGCCAGATGGCTCGGGCGCGCGTGCTCAAGCATTTTACGGAGGAACAATTCTTGAATTCGTACGCAAGCATGTACTGCAACTCGTTGTCCCGCCTGCCCCAGCAGTTCTTGCCCGAGTATGGATCGAGATCGGAGTGCGTGTGCTGATTTTGCGGTTAGGGTTGGTAACCATGACGCTCGCAGGGTCAAGCTTGCTTTTTGGAAAGACGACGGTCCCGGCCACTCCTATTACTCCCGCTCGCGTGGCGATCTATTACGGGTATCCGAGTCTGGTAAACGGGTCCAGCGGAGATGTGGAGAAGGCAGCGAGCGTGTTCAGCGCCTACGACGTGGTGGTCTTGGGCGATGGCCTTGAGTTCCCTGACAAAGAATTCGACCGCTACCCTCCGGGGGACCCAGAGGAGCACCGGAAGGTCCGCGGAATAATCGCCGCTGTCCGAGGACGCAACCCAAAGACGCGTTTCTACGGTTACGTGTGTCTGGGTGAGATTTCAGCTCCGATGGGAGAAAAAATATCTCTGACGCCAGAACAATTGGAAGAACGCGTGCGCCTGTGGAAGCAGATGGGGGTGGCGGGGATTTTTCTGGACGAGGCGGGCTACGACTTTGCGGTAGTCACTCGCAAGCGCCAGAATATGGCCGTCAAGATCATCCACGAACTCGGTCTCAGCGCCTTTCTAAATGCGTACTTTTTGGACCATTTGTTCAGCCTTGAAGACAAACTCCCTTACGCGAACGGTACGGCGAAGAATCCTGAACGTCTACCTCCGCTTTTAGACCGGCGCGACCTTTTCCTTCTGGAATCATTTCAAGTGCGCAATGGAAACTACGAAAGTACTGCCGCGTGGCAGGCACGCTTGAAGCAGGCACTCCGTTACCGCCAACGCTATGGGGCTCACATTTTTGCCACCACCACAACGACAGAGCAGGAGCCGTTCAGTTCGGAAAAGTTCAATTATGCCTGGTGGACCGCTCTTCTCTACGGTCTTGATGGTTTTAGCTGGGGAGAGCCGGACTTTGCTGCTCTGACCAACGCCTTGCCTGATCGTCACTGCGGCTTGGACAAAGCGACGCTCGGTGCTCTCGATCAATCACCCACGGTCGGTTCTGACAACAGGCGCTTCTGGAGAAGAGCAAGTGATTTTCTGGTTGTCGTGGATACCACCACTCATTTCGTTTATCGCGTTCCTTGTGATACTCCCGTCGAACCCAAAAACATCGAAACCTTCTTACTTTCTCCTCGAAGGGAATCATTGTTGGCTTGTGGGGGAGGCGCGTGAATCTCAAACAACAGGAAACCCTGCTGATCGACGGTCCCGAAGGCACGGCGCAGATTGTGCATGCCCGTGAGGTTGCAGCCCTGATTGAGTCTTTGGGATATACCGATCGCTCCGCGAGAAACTGGGGGTTCCCGGATATCTTTTCCTTGGCTGAATATCTTTTCGCACGTATCCAGCAAAATCCCAACCGGGATGAGCAGGCCAGGCGGAAGGACAAACGCTTTTCCCTCGGGACAAAAACAAAATGCGTACTGTCCAAGTTTTCTCTCAGCTTGGCCTATGCCATCCCCTGGGTGGTGATGCTGACCTTGGAGCACTTGCGGCCGGACGCTCTGCGAGTTTCCCCGGAGGCCGGAGGAGCGTTGAGTCTTTCCCTGATCGCCAGCCTTATAACGAGCGGCGGATTCGTTCAGATGATCTCTCGCAGCGGGAACTTCTATTACGGATTGAAAGAGCCGGTTCTGGCGCATCGGACCTGCCTTTCGCTCCTGAACATTGGGCTGACTTGCAGTCTTTCTCTCGCATTGCTGGGGATGACAGCCGGTTCCTACTTTCATTTATTTGCCGGCAACTACCTGGTGCTAGCTGGTATCAACTATGTCGCTCTGAGCCTTCTGTGGATGCTCTGCGCAGTGCTCTCTGCGCAGGGGTTCGGCTGGTGTATCCCGTTCATTTTTCTACTCAGCATTCTTGTGGGTGGTTTGCTAAAGATTCTCTCAAGCGCCGGCATAACCATTCTGTTGATACTCTGTCCGTTGCTGGCAGTGTCGTGCGCGCTGGGTTGTGTGCTGGTCGCTGCTTATCGCGCAGAAAGCAAGCATCCGCGGGCCAAGGATAGCGCTCGACCACGCGGCGGCGTACTGTTCATCTCGCTGATCCCTTTCTATGTCTACGGAACCCTCTATTTCAGCTTTCTCTTTGCCGACCGGCTGACTGCGGGAAGCGCTGTTCCCTGGGTTTCCGGCTTGAGTTTTGGAATTGACGCCGCATATAAGCAGGGGACGGATCTGGTGCTACTCGCTTTTCTGATCACCGCCGCGCTTGTCGAGTATCTAGCGGATTCGTTCTTGCGATTTTGGCAGCGGCTGGCTACGGAGCTGCCGCAAATCGCAAGCGAGCAGCTGATGGTAAGTCTGCGGAGACGCCACTCGAAAATGATGTTGGTTATTTCTGTTGCGTTCGTCGTGATTGCCTCGAATGCCTGGTTCGCCTTCTCTCGCTCGAACGGCCTGACGCCCGCTCCCCGGCTATTACAGACGGCTGTGCTCGGGGGTCTCGGATATCTCCTGTTAAGCATGGCTTTGCTAGAAATCATAATTTTGGCCAGCGTAAACGCTATTTCGATGGCCTCGCTGGCCGTGGCGCTTGGAGTCGTGGTGAACCTTCTAACGGGATATGGTCTTAGTCATTTGTTGGGAGTGCAATACGCCGCTACCGGGCTGCTCGCCGGGTCCGCTGTCGTTTTGTGGCTATCTCACGCGGCGCTTCGACATGTTCTCCGCCAGCCTGATTATCACTATGCCATTTCGTGAGCTTTGCTGATGCCTGCTGTGAATGCATTAAAGGCTC
>JBAVHY010000125.1:0-2858 GCA_049686315.1 Candidatus Acidiferrum sp.
GCACCATGTGCTCGGTTGCCGGACCCGTGGGTCCGGCAATTTGGGGTTCTTCTACCAGCGGTTTTCATCGCTTCTTGGCGACGAAGCCTGTCAGTTCCGAAACCAACAAAGCAGAACGGTGGTCAATTTGGCGACCATAGTTCTATTTGGGACTCGTGGCCCATAGCTGTTTCTGGTTATCCGAGAGGGACTAGGGTGGCGTGAGAAGCTGGTGCCGAGGCACACAGCGCCTAACAAATCGGCTGAGACTCTCTCTCGAACCAGAGTGTCTCGAGAACCCGACGGCCACCGCCAGAGAAATCTCCAGAGATGGAGCGGACTCGATCAGAGACACTCAAGCTGTTTGTGGTTTCAGATGTTGGGCGTCGAAGCACGCTCCTCTCTTCCACACGATCAACACAATGGTGGCAATCTTCCTGGCCAAGGTCAGACGCGCCATTTCCGGCCGGATGCCCTTGGCCAGCAATGCTGTGTAGAACTCCTGAAACGGACCCGGCTTGTTCGAGGCCACGACCGCCGCGCCCTTAAACAGATTCTTCAGATCGTGATTGCAGTTTCGGTTCAGTCCGCGAATAGAAACCTGTTTCTTCGCTCGTTGCAGCTGTCCGTTGACACTACGGTGATCGGCGCTACTGTGTGTCTCGATGCCAAATCCGCTGTATGTCCATAGCTGCCGCTTGGTGCGGAAACGGTTTGGGGTCTGCAAAATCCCAAGCAGTACGGCGGACCGGATCGGACCGATCGAAGGGATCTGGCAGAGCAGTTTCCAGGCCTTGTGTTTCTTGCTCTCCGCGAGCAGATCCCGCCGCACTTGCTGACGCAGCGTCCGCAGCGCATCGAGTTGTTGGTAGTAAAACTCAGCCCGCCGACGCACTCCCGGCTCAGTGATCTTCCCGAGCCACTCGGCACGATGGCGCGGTGCATAGACCTGCTTGCCGGTACAAGGAATGGCCCAACTGCGATAGATCGCCTTCACCCGCGACATGACCCGTCCGACATCTTTGGTGATGGTGAGATAACTGCGCACCAGTTCCTTCAGGCTTCGCAGGCCGTGTTCACCGTGATAGACGGGGTTGAGGTGATTAAGCCGCAGCAGCTCGGCCAACCGGCGCGCGTCGATCTTGTCATTCTGGTTGCCTTCCCTCATGGAGGCGTTCTTTCGCGGATCGCATACCACTAATTTCGTCACGTGGGGTTTCAGCAAGTCGTACAACCAGGCGGCCGAGGTTCCTTCTTCAAACGTAAGGTGCAAGTCACCGCGCAGCCCATCGATAAACTGCAGAATCATGCTGGCTTTCGTTTCGATGACGCATTCCATCACGATCTTTCCTGCACCATTCATCACCGCACATGTAATGCTTTCCTTATGCACATCCATGCCGATACTTCTTGCTATCCATTGAGGGCGTTCCTTTCTGTAGGGATTGAGGCAAGCACCCAAACCTTACTCCAAAAGGGGCGCCCTTTTATATTGCGTGGCGTTCGCGGAGAAGTGACCGGCAGCCTTTCGCGTCGGCGGATTCCACTTCGGCGTTTATCGGGACCTTCACAGCTTGGAGCTGACTCATATTTGCATTGGATTGGGTCGCAAACACACTGCACGGGCGGCTATCTCATTAGTCCCCTTTTTGTAGGAGATACTCTGAACACACGATTCGAGTCCCTGCATATTTTACCTGTACCACAGTATTGGTCAGATCCCTCGCTCCGGTATGTTCAAGTGCCGCGCTGAAGAGTTCCCGCTGACGAGTGGGCACGACATTGGGAACAATAATGATCACTCCTGCATGCAACGGTTCTTGTCCATAGAGGGCCAGAAAATCGGGACCATTATTCGTTACAAACGTGTAGTCCTGGGCGCGGATGATGGCCATGAGTTCCCAGTCTTTGGAGCCGCCGAGACCGAGATAATTGACATGATGCGCGACGTGACCCGCCGCATTCGCTGCTTCGACTAAGGATGTGTGTAGGCATTCGTCGATCAAGAGCTTCACTGTCACTCCGCGAGGGTACGACGGTGCCTGGTTACACGAAGCGGTTTTCGCTTTGCCCAAGGGCGGGAGGCCGGACGGCCGCGGCGCGGGAAAGCTTGGACATAGAGCGGAGCAAGCTCGACCTTCTCCCGATCCAAAGCCGGGTAGCCGTCGATGATCTCTTCGGGGTTTGCACCTTGGCTCAACATATCGGCAATGAGTTCGACTGGAATGCGCGTCCCACGATAGACGGGCGTACCGCGCATTATCTCAGGGTCGGAAACAATCATGTTCTCTGCCCGCTCAAGTTTCCTCAGGTCCGAATCGAGTTCTAACCGCACTGACTTCACCTGAATTACCAGGGCTGAACCCTCCGTAACGACTAGGGTGTCGATTTCAGGCGACGATTCAATCTCCTTCGCAATCGCACGACGAGCGGCGATCGGCAAGAGGCGCACTCCCTCCGCTTCGAGGCGCAGATATAACACCTGCTCGCGGCTGAGCATTCGTTGGATGTAACGGCCCGTGCGGAGGCGCCGTGGCCGAATGAGACGGCGTTCGATCAGCTTGTGTACGGCCGGAAGCGGCAGATTCGCGACTGCCGAAGCCTGTGCCGGAGTGTATTCTATAGTTTCCATGGAATTATTCTACCCCAAAGGGGGCAGAATTACCAGCCTGGAACGATTTGCCGCTGACTGCCCCATCGGAGCGCAGAACAGGGGTCTGCGAGGGCCCATTTTCCATTATTTTCCAGTTGCAGAGAGTTTTGTTCTGACTAAGTGCCGCCAGATCAGCGTGTTAGGGTTAACTAAAGGAAGCTTGGGAAGCTTCTATACTGCCATTGTACGACGCCATCCTGACAGCCGCTGGTCAGGCCCGA
This sequence comes from Candidatus Acidiferrum sp., assembly GCA_049686315.1. Classification (GTDB taxonomy): domain Bacteria; phylum Acidobacteriota; class Terriglobia; order Acidiferrales; family UBA7541; genus Acidiferrum. Next base: position 2,854 of record JBAVHY010000125.1, read on the forward strand.
CTGTC
>JBAVHY010000126.1:0-1680 GCA_049686315.1 Candidatus Acidiferrum sp.
ACGAATATCCTGCCGTTTCAGGGCGCGGATTCCTTTGACCTCATGGTAGATCTCGAGAACTACATCGAGACTCAATCGCGCATTCTGACCAGCGAGACACTGGCCCTTCAGACCATCCGGAACATGAGTCTTTCTGCCAATCCGGAATTTTCGGGTGGCGCCAATTCCGAGGCAATTGCCACCGGAACACTCAAGAACCAGAAACGGCCGCCGGAAATAGGAGCGTTTCTCGGCAGCCTGACGGTCAAGCGCATCCCCAACACCCGCCTGATGGAAGTCAGCTTCGAGGCCACCAATCCCCAGCTTGCCGCGCGGATCTTGAATGCCCACCTCGAAAACTATATCGAGCAGAATTACAAGAGCCGTTACGAGGCCACTACGGATGCGTCCAAGTGGCTGCAATCGGAGCTCGATGAGCTCAGCGTCAAAGTGCGCCGCTCCGAAGACGCGCGAATCGAGTACGAACGCAGCAATCAGATCTGGACGGTCGACGACAAGAACTCAAACGTCACGACGCAGCGACTCGCCGATTTGAATAAACAGCTGACCGACGCACAGAGTGACAGCCTCAAAAAGCAAGCTCTCTACGAATTCGCCAAAGCGGGCGAATTGGATGCTGTGCCGCAACTGCGCGACAATTCCGTCTTGCAGGACATGCAGAAAAGGCGTGCCGATCTCTCCATCCAGTACACCGACGCCGTCAATCAATATGGCCCGAATTTTCCGAAGGTGCAGCGTCTGCAGGCGCAGATGAAGGACCTCGATGAGCAGATGATGCGGGAACGCAAAGGCATCATCGCTCAACTCGAAAGCGACTATCGCGAGGCCAAGCAGCATGAAGACCTTCTGAGCCGTGCCCTGGACGACCAGAAGGCGGAAGTCAATGTGATGTCCGGGAAGATGATCCAGTACAACGTTCTCAAGCGCGAAGCCGAGGCTAACAAGGCACTCTATGACAGTTTGCAGACCAAACTGAAGGAAGCGCAGATTTCTTCGGGCCTGAAATCCTCCAATATTCGGATTGTGGATCCAGCGATGGTTCCCTCGACACCCTCGCGGCCGGCGAAAACCCGGAATATAGCCCTGGCGTTTCTCATCGGCCTTGTAGGCGGCATCGGACTCGCGCTTCTCCGCGAGTATCTGGACAACACGGTGAAGACCCCGGACGATGTGGAGACCCTGACACGCCTGTCATCACTTGCCGTCGTACCGATTTTCGGGGAAGAGGTGGCTTCGGTAAAGCGGTCCGGATTAGTCGGGGCTGCTTCCATCAACGGTCACGGAAAGAGGCTTGAGCTGGTTGCCCAGCACCTGCCCAAATCCCAGGTGTCGGAAGCGTTCCGCGCGCTTCGAACGGCGTTGCTGCTCTCGCAACCGGGTCATCCGCCACAGGTTATACTTGTGACCAGCGCGCTTCCGCGCGAGGGCAAAACGACCTCAGCGGCGAACCTTGCGGTCACTCTCGCGCAACTTGGCGATAAGACCGTTCTTGTTGACGCGGACTTGCGGAAACCCGGCGTGAGCCGTTTGCTCAACCTCGGGACGGGAAAGTACGCGGGATTGAGCTCCTATCTCGCCGGTGTGTCGACACTGGAACTTGTCACCGTGCCTCATCCCGTGATCCCCAATCTTGCCGCGATTCCTACAGGACCGCTGCCGCCGAATCCCGCCGACCTTCTG
>JBAVHY010000127.1:0-3061 GCA_049686315.1 Candidatus Acidiferrum sp.
GGTTTGCAGCAGCAGCCGCTTTTACCGCAACTTTCGCAGGGAGGACGTAGTCGTTACGGTCATCCATTCCCAGGCGCAGATCTTGCCGGAAGTTGCTTCGCCTCTTCGGGAGTTTGCAAGAAAGAAGATGGAAAAGGCCGGTATCACCATCATGCTGAATGCCCGCGCGGTTGCCGCGACGCATGAGGGCGTCGAGCTCGATAACGGACAGATGCTGAAGGGCGGGACGATCGCTTGCACCATCGGAACCGCACCGTCTCCCATCATTCAAACGCTCGATGTGCCCAAGGAGCGTGGCCGCGTACGCACCACAGCTGACATGCGAATTGAAGAGCATACGAACGCGTGGGCCATCGGCGATTGCGCTTACATTGTCAACGCCTTCGACAACAAGCCGTCACCAACTACAGCCCAGTTCGCGGAACGCCAGGGTCGCCAGGCGGCCCTCAACCTCGTCCGGATTCTCAAAGGCGAGCCCACGCAACCTTTCCGCTTCAAGGCAGTTGGTCAGCTCTGTTCGATTGGCGGGTACCAAGCGGTGGCGGAAATGTTTGGCATGCGCGTCTCGGGTTTTATCGCCTGGTTTCTGTGGCGTGGTGTCTACCTTTTCAAGCTGCCGACGTGGTCCCGCAGAATCAAAGTCGCCTTGGACTGGTTTTGGGACTTTCTTTTTCCCCGCGATCTCAGCTTCCTCAATACCGACGCGACGCAATACCTCAATCGCGCCTACTATCGCCCCGGAGATTTCATTCACAGGCAAGGAGAGGTGGCTCGGGTGTTTAGTGTCATCGAAGATGGCGAGGTCGAGATCCTGCAGGCCACGGACGAGAGCCCCGAAGCCAAAATCGTCGGGGTATTGGGAAAGGGGGACTTTTTTGGCGAGGGCGCCTTGCTGGGAAGCCGCCCGCATGAAACGAGCGTCCGAGCTCGCACTCCTGTTCGTCTGAGGCAAGTGGGGAGCGCGCTCTTCTCTGAGACCGCAGTCAACTTCCCACCGTTCCGCGAACTGTTATCCAACGCGGTTATACGCCGCTCCGGGGACCTTTGGCGACGCCTCCCGCTGGGCAAATCTATTCTGGATCGTGAGTCGCTCGAGTCCCTTCTTGAACCTCTTCCCGCCGACATCCTCACTAGAAGCTCTACGCTAGCAGACACGATTAGGGCCCTCAGGGAAAGCCCAAGCGGGGAACTTCTGGTTCTCGACGAACAACAGCGTTTATGGGGAACTCTCGACCGCAGTGACCTTTTTCAGATTGTCGCGCGCATCGCCATCACTCCACCGCATCAACAGGAAAGTTTGATGCAGCACAAACTTAGTGAATTTGTGAAAGGGAATCCGTTCTCTGTTGCCTTGAACGATTCTACCGCTGTGGCATTCGCGACCATGCTCGCACGGGGCGTTACCTGGTTGCCCGTCGTGCAAAGCGAGGCTGAACGCCGACCTGTCGGCACTGTGCGAGGGGAAAGAATCGCCAATCGCGTGGTCGAGAAAATCGCGCGAACAGAGGCGGATCAGGCCCGAGTCGCGAGCTGAAACCCGGGGGACCAAGGCGGAGGATTTACATGACCTCACAGATCGACTCAGCCCTAGAAACCTTTGCCTTCCCGTCCAAGGTCGACCAAGCCCCGATTTTCGGTCGGAAGTGGCTCCCCCCCTGCGGGATCCGTCCGCACGCCACAGTGCAAATCACCCATGGCATCGCCGAACATAGCGGCCGATACGACCGCTTCGCCCGGTTCTTGACGGCCCTGGGATACGTTGTTTATGCCATTGACCTGCGCGGGCATGGGGAAACGGCCGGTCTCGACAACTTAGGACAGGCGGGCCTGACCGCTTGGGAGGACATGACGGCGGATATCAAACAGCTGTCCGACATCGCCCGGACCGAGTACTCAACCCACCCGCTGATCGCTTTCGGGCACAGCATGGGCTCGGCGTTGACCCAGTCACATATCCAGAACCACGGCGACCTGCTTGCCGGCGCAATCTTGTGCGGCACCATGGGCGCCATACCCGGGCTCGACGACGCCCAGTATGAAGGTCTCATTCATGAACTGCATACGCTCGGAACCAGTGCGGACGCCCGAATGCCCAGCCAATTCTTTGGCAAATTGCTCGCCAGCCTCAACGCGCCATTCGTCCAGAACATCCCCAATCCCACGGGTTCCGAGTGGCAGACCAGCGACGCCGAGGAAATCCGCTTGTTCCAAGCGGACCCGCTTTGCGGGAAGCCTTTCTCGAACAGTATGGCCTATTCGGTCCTCAAGGGATTCCACGATCTCTGGCTTCCGGGGAGGGAATCGCATGTCCCCGTCGACCTGCCGATCCTGATCATCGCCGGGGCTGACGATCCCGTCGGCGGCCAGACCAGGACGATCCAGCAACTCATCACCCGCTACATGAGTCAGGGCCATCTGGCGCTCGATTACCGGTTTTACGCTAGCGGGCGGCACGAAATTCTCAATGAGGAAGAAAGGGATCAGGTCCATCGGGACGTCGGGCATTGGCTGGGGCAGATGCAGGATCGTTAGACCTATCGTCAGAACGCAGGAAGGCTTGTCAATGTTTTTATGAACCTCGAACTGTCGGCACTGTGCGAGGGGAAAGAATTGCCAACCGCGTGGACCAGAAAATCGCGCGAACATAGGCGGATCACGCTCGAGCCGCGAGTTGAAGCTTGGTGGACCAAGGCAATCGTATGTCGCGACCGCCAGTTTGATTGAAAACTGGATCGACGAAACCGAGCGGCGCACCTGGTTCTTGTCCGAAGTAGTCGGAGCCGTCTGAACGGACCATTGGCTTTCGGATTGTGACGTTGAAACATTCGAGCACAAGAGGCGACGGGAGAGGAGAAGCGCTCCGATGACCAGACTAACGCGACGTGAATTATTGATCGGTAGTACCGCAATAGTGGCTGCTGGCGCGCTGTCTGGCGTCCCGTTCGCTGCAGAAACAGCTGAACATTCAGGATTTCCAGGGGATACAAACAGAAAAGGAGAACATTCCATGACGACAATCACAACCAAAGACGGAACGACAATCTATTACAGGGACTGGGGC
>JBAVHY010000128.1:0-74419 GCA_049686315.1 Candidatus Acidiferrum sp.
GGCTGTGGGGAAAATGAATTCGCCGGCGCCGATCGGCGGAGGCGGGCCGTTGCCGGGCAGCGGGCGTGGCGGCGGAGGAAGCGGCCACGGGACAGCAGGTGCAGGGATCGAGATACTGTCAGACACTGAGGGAGTCGATTTCAACGACTACTTGCACCGCGTGTACATCACGGTGAAGCAAAACTGGTTTGCTGTCATGCCGGCATCGGTGGAGCTGGGAGACAACGGAAAGGTACGGCTGATATTCAAGATTTATCGGAATGGCAGCGTAACCGAGGGTGACCCACAAGTCTCTTCCGCTTCGGGCAAAGAGCCGCTGGACCGCGCGGCGGTTTCCTCGATCCGGGCGTCGAATCCGTTCCCGCCGCTGCCGTCGGCGTTCAAAGGACCGTACATCGAATTGCGGTATACATACTGCTATAACGAGCAGACTTGCCCCTAGACTTAGACTAGATCGAAGATGAAACCCGCGCGTCAACAAGTGCTCGGCAGCCTGCTGCTGGCCCTGATTGTGCTGATCATATTGCTGATTCGTGCGTGGCCTTCTCTATTCCACAAATGAACGCGCTTCCCGAACTTCCACTTGTGGTCATCGTAGGGCCAACGGCGTCAGGGAAATCGGCCCTGGGGGTGTGGCTTGCGGAGCATCTCAACGGCGAAGTGATTGCATGCGATTCGACGCAGTTGTATCGCGGGTTCGATATCGGTACAGCCAAGCCAACGAGGGAAGAGCGGCGGGGAGTGGCGCATCACCTGATGGATGTGCTGGATGCCAGCGAAGAGGCGACCGCGGGCGGGTATCGTGAACGGGCGATCGATGTGCTGAAAGAACTTCGCACGAGGAAGAGGCTCCCGATTCTCACGGTTGGAACTGGGCTGTACCTGCGCGCGTTGTTGGAGGGTTTGGCGGATGTGCCGCAGCGCTCAGAAGAGTTGAGGGCGCGATTGCGGGCAAGTGCCGCAGAGCACGAGCCGGGATACTTGCACCGCCTGCTCGTCCGCCTAGACCGGGCATCGGCGGAAAAGATTGCCATCGCGGATGAACAGAAGCTCATACGAGCGATCGAGGTGTGCCTGCTTACAAAGAAGAAGCTTTCGGAGTTGCACCGCGGAGGCCAGACACCATTAGAAGGTTGGAGACCGGTGAAGATCGGGTTGATGCCGGCGCGAGAAGCATTGTTTGAGCGGGTGCACGCGCGGACGGAAAAGATGTTGTCACAGGGATGGATCGAGGAAGTGCGCGGGCTTGTGGAAAGTGGACTGCCAGATGGCGCTAAAGGATTCGATTTTATTGGGTACCGGGAGCTGCGAGGTATGTTGAAGGGAGAGTTGGCGTTGGAAGCGGCGCTCGCGGCGATCCAGCAAGCCACGCGGCGATATGCGAAGCGGCAATTGACATGGTTCCGGAGTGAAAAGGGAGTGCAGTGGTTGGTGGGGTTTGGCGACGATTCCGGGATTCAGCGAGATGCGTTGGAGAAGGTGCGTGCAGAGTTGGCGGCGGTATCCCGCACAAATCGAATAGACGTATAATCGAGTTGATGAAGCAAGTTCCCTCCAGACAGCAGGAAGTCTGCGCGACGACACTAGCCCGGCCTCGCCCATGAAAACGCAGCACGATACTTCCGTTTCCGAACGTGTCCTATTGGTGGGGATCGGGTGGAAGCGCGCGCCGCGCTTTCCCGGAATGCCCACCGGGGAACAGGGCCGCGAATCGCTCGCGGAGCTGGTTGAGTTGGCGCGAAGCGCGGGCGCGGAAATCACCGGCACGATATTTCAGATAAGAGACGCCGCTGATCCGGCGACGTTGGTGGGGCGAGGAAAGCTGCAAGAGATCCGCGCGGAGGCGACGGCGCGGCGGGCGCCGTTGATCATATTCGACAGCGAACTGACGCCGATGCAGCAGCGCAACATAGAGGAAGTGACAGAACGCCGCGTGATCGACCGCACACAATTGATCCTGGATATCTTTGCGAAACATGCGCGGAGCCGGGAGGGGCAGTTGCAGGTCGAGCTGGCGCAACTGAATTACCTGCTGCCGCGGCTGACGGGGAAAGGTGCGCAGATGTCGCGCCTTGGCGGCAAGAGCGGCGGAGGGGGCGCAGGAGGAACGGGGGGAGGAACGGGAAGAATCGGCGTGCGCGGCCCCGGTGAAAAGAAATTGGAAACGGACCGGCGGCGCATCCGGGAGCGCGTCCGGAGAATTCAGGAGAGCATCGACGAGGTGCGGCAGCAGCGATCACTGAGAAGAGAAGCGCGGAATGCAGTGCCGCTAGGAACCGTGGCGCTGGTGGGGTACACCAACGCCGGGAAATCGACGCTGTTCAACGCCTTGAGCCGTGCGGAGGTGGTTGTGTCGCCGAGGATGTTCGCGACGCTGGATCCCACCGTGAGGGCCCTGCGTCTGCCGTCAAACCGCCGGATCCTGGTTTCAGACACGGTAGGATTTATTCGCGCGCTGCCGAAGGGATTGATGGCGGCATTCCGCGCCACGCTGGAAGAAGTGCAGGAAGGCGCAATGCTCTTGCAGGTCAGCGATATCTCCAATTCATTTCACGACGAGCTAGAGCAGGAAGTCGAGAAAATCCTAGGCGATCTGGGAGTGGCGGAACGGCCGCGGCTGCGGGTGTTCAATAAAGTGGACCGGCTGTCGCCGGAACAGCGTGAACAATTCGAGGCAGCATGGTCGCGGACCGCGGGAGCGGAAGAACCACCGGTATTCATTTCGGCGCTGACCGGGGAAGGGCTGGACGTATTGTTGCGGCGGATGGATGCGGCACTTCCAGTGGATCCGCTGGTGAAGATGTCCCTGCGACTGCCGCTGAGCGAGGGGCGCGCATTGGCGCTGATTCATGCATTGGGGCGCGTCGTGCGATCACAGGTCAGCGATTCGCACATGGAACTGGAAGCGGAAGTTCCGGAGACAGTGGCGCGGAAGCTAAAGCTGAGGGATTTTGAGGTGAGGGAAACATTAGGGCCTTCGGCTTCGTATCATTGAGCAAGGAGTGGTGAACATGGCCGCCTTCTTTTTGTGGTGCATCCTGCTGGTAATAAGTTGGCCGATCGCGTTGCTGGCGCTGGTGATCTATCCGTTCCTGTGGCTCTTGCTGCTGCCTTTGCGGCTAATGGGGATCGCGGTGCACGGAGTGTTTGAACTGTTGCGAGCGATTCTGCTTCTGCCGGCACGAGTGTTGCGGGGCCCCTCCGCGATCTGAAGCCTGAGGAAAACGCGGGCTGGGTGACTACTGAGTAACTCTATCCAAAGACGCAAAATATGAATGAAATGTGACAAAAAAGTGATGGTTAAGAGTGTCCGCGGTGATCCGCGCCCTTGTGGAAAACACTGTGGAAAGTGTGGGAGGACTAGCAGAAAGCAGAACGAAGTGCGGGATCAAAGGGCAGGCTTCCGCCTACGGTTAGCTTTGTATAGTTAAGAAAACAAGTTGTTTATCTTCCTTTCAGAGGGAGAGCCAGGCCGGGTGGCTGCAAAATCCGTGTGTTTGTGGATTCGGGAATTTGCACAGGTTTGCAGCAGTCGTGTTACGAAAGAGTACCCCAGCCGAACGGGAAGGCTCACCTGGCGTAGTAACCCGAGAGTACCGCATTGGGGGCCTAGACCCAGGCGGGCACCGGCGTTGACGCTTGAGGATGTGCAGTCTATAGTGAGCCAAGTGGCCAAAAGGGAGCAAGAACGCCACCGCTTTCCGCGTCTTTATGAACCTTCCGAACACATTGACACTGCTAAGGATATTTATCGTGCCCGTGTTGATTGTGGTGCTTTTAACCCGCAGCCCGAACGTGGAGTTGTGGGGATTCCCGATGCACTTTGAGTTCTGGGGGGTGCTGATCCTTCTGGTGGCGGCGGCAACGGACTGGGCGGACGGCTATTTTGCACGGCGGAACGCCCAGGTGACCACGCTCGGGATCCTGCTGGATCCGATCGCGGATAAGTTGCTGATCTGCGCGGCGTTCATTTCCCTGGTGGACATGCACTTGGCCAGAGCATGGATGGTAGTGATCATCATCGGGCGCGAGCTGGTGATTTTGGGATTGCGGAACATTGCGTCGGCGGAAGGGTTTACGATTGCCGCGTCCACCTTGGGCAAGACGAAAATGGTGTTGCAAGTATGCGCCGCCGCCGTGCTGATTTCCGGGGCGAGACACCCCTCGCTGAGGGAATTGGGGCTGCTGCTCTTGTGGCTGGTGGTAATCAGCGCACTGGTGTCCGCGGCGCAGTACTTTTACCGGTTTTGGAATCAATTGGACGACCGGATCAAACAACGGCGGAAGTTGAGCGTGTTGGAAACGCAGAAAAAGCCGCAGGATGCAGTACCTCTCTGAAGCCGACCGGAAGTGCATACTGGAGTTGGCGCGCCAGGCGACAGTGGAAGCCGTTTGCCGGAAGCGGGTATTGCAAGAGATTCCCAACACAGGAGTGTTCGAACAGCGGTGTGGAGTGTTTGTCACGCTGCACGCGGGGAAACGGCTGCGCGGATGCATCGGGGTGATCGAGGCGAGGGAGCCACTGGGAGAGAGTATCGCGCGATGTGCAGCAAGCGCGGCGCTGGAAGATCCCCGCTTCAGTCCGATGCAGCCGGAGGAACTCCCGAACCTGGAAATCGAGGTGTCACTGCTGTCGCCGCTCGAGCGAATCCGGCCAGAAGAGATCGAGATTGGAAGGCACGGATTGCTGGTGGAACAGGGAATTCACCGGGGACTGCTCCTGCCGCAGGTGGCCGTCGAACACCATCTGGAAAGGGAACAGTTTTTAAGCGAAACGTGCTACAAAGCGGGACTGTCCGCGGACGGGTGGAAGGCGCCCGAGACACGAATCTATGGCTTCACCTGCGAGATTGTGGAGGAGAGCAAATAGGGCGGGCGAAAAGAAGGAGCCCGTCACGGGTTGAAAGAAAGCGCCGGCTATTCCACTTCCACGTAGTCGCCGGCAAAGATTTCGACGCGACTGAAGGTGATGAGCACGGTGGAGGAATTAGGGCTGACATTGAGTACAACGCCCTCTCCGAGAATCTCCCTGGGCAGATCATTCCATTGGTAACTTACCGGCGTGCTGCCGAAACCATACATTTTGTACTGTGCGTCCGCGTAATACGGCGAAGTCTGCGAGGTGGAACCATGGTAACGGAACACACGCATATAATCTCCGACATTCACCCCCTGGGCGGTACCGAGATTGATATACGCGGTGCTGAATTGGCCAAAGTTTTGCGCGAAATCTTTGCCGAAAACCACCATGCCAACGGACTTGCCGCTCACAGGCGCGAAGCGGTCAAACTTTGCGCCCTGCTTATAAGGGGGCGATGGGCGGTCTTGCCATTGGCGGATAAAATCGCCGCGCTGCAGATACTCGCAAGCGAAACTAACCTCAGCGGTGGAAACATTCGGTTGAACATTGACGACTTTGAGCTGACCGACGTCCTTGTAAAAGGTGCCCATGGCTTTTGATAGCTTCTGCTGCCACTTGAACCACTGGACGTCGATAGGATCGCTTTGCACGCGATAGACGGAGTAGCGATCGCCGACGCGGACGCCCTGGCTTGCGCCCTTGTTAATGTACACGTAGTCGCGAAGACCGAAGATGATTTTGGAGTTGGACTGTTCGCCGGATATCAGGTAGGTGTCTTCCGGGGCCCGGTCCGTGGTGATGAAATTCGAGCAATAAACGGCTGCAAAATCCGGAGACGTGGCGACGGAAACGGGCTGCGTGGAAGAGACTGCTTGTGACTGCGGGTTGTTCTGGGGCCTGGCGCTCGCGCCTGCGAGTAACATGCCGAAACCCATAGCTGCTGCAATTGCGCGCATTGGAACACTCCTTCGACTCACGCCGATAAGGGCCGTGCGGGGACTTGCATAATTGAAACTAACAAGAGGCCGGGGGCGCGTCAACAGATAGGGAGGGGTGGCTTTACACTTTAGCTAAGACGTGCTACAAGCCGTATTTTCAATGAATTGGAGGGTGTTCGGAGGATGAGCGTCTTTGGAACAGGGGTGGCTCGAATCTGTGCGGTGGTAGCCGCGTCCCGCGCGCTCGAATTTCAAAAGCTGGTCCGGGCCGCGCTTCGGGAGACGCCGACGGTGGAATTGCGGCTGGATTGGATGGCGAACGACCGGGAGCGCCATAGGGCCCTGGAATGGTTGAAGAGCTTCGCTCCAAAGAAGGCTGTGTTCATTGCCACGTGCCGGCGGCGAGCGGGGGGCGGCGAATTCGCAGGGGGGGCTAGCGACGAACTGTTCTGGCTAATGAAGGCGAAGGAAGCAGGGTGTATTTGGTGCGACCTGGAAATCGAGACCCTGCGCGACCTGCCGGGAAAGTCGGTCGAGTGTTATGCGTTGCCGCCGAAAGTAATGTTGTCGATTCACGATTTTCGGCGTACGCCAAAGCTGCTGGGAAACGTAAAGATTGCCGAGCGGGGTGGAGTCGATGCGGTGAAAGTGGCGGCAGTGTCCCGGAGGCTGTCGGACAGCACGCGGTTGCTAAGGCTGGCGCGGGGGACACGGCAAGTGGTTGCAGTCCCGATGGGGGAGATTGGCTTGCCCGGGCGGATTTTGGCGCTGCGTGAGGGGAGTGCGCTGGTTTATGCGCCGGTGGCCACGGCGACTGCACCGGGGCAAGTGGGGTTGCGCGAATTGAAGGAACTGTATCGGGCGCACGAATTGACACAGAAGACGCGAGTCTATGGCGTGATTGGCAACCCGATTGGGCACTCGCTGTCTCCGCTGCTGCACAACACGGGCTATGTGACGGCAAGAAAGGATGCGGTGCTTCTGCCATTTCTTGTAGAGCAGCTGGGCGAATTTCTGAGGGTAATGCGGGAACTCAGAGTGGCTGGATTCAGTGTGACCGTGCCGCACAAGGAGAAAATTTTGGCGTATCTGGAGGAGTGCGAGCCGCTGGCGGAAGAGATCGGGGCGGTGAACACGGTGACAGTTCGGCGCGATGGCAAATTGGTGGGAAGCAATACCGATTATGTTGGCGTGCTGCGGGCGCTGGAGGGGAAGGTGCGATTGAAGGGCAGCCGCATCGTGATTTTTGGGGCGGGTGGTTCGGCGCGGGCAGCGGCATTCGCGGTGGCAAAGGCAGGCGCGGAGGTGCTGGTATGCGCGCGGCGAGAAAAGGCCGCGAGGCAATTGGCGCGCGCGGTTCACGGGGAAGTATTGCGGCGTGCGGAGCTTCGGAAACAGAAGTTCGACGCAATACTGAATACCACGCCGGTGGGGATGCATCCTCACGCGAGTAGCTCGCCCTTGGAGCTCGCAGAACTCAACTGTTCGTTGGTGATGGACCTCATCTACCGGCCGATGCAGACAAAGCTGCTGCGGCTGGCGGCGGCGCGAGGACTCCAGACGGTGTCCGGCGTGGAGATGTTTTTGACGCAGGGGTTTGCGCAATGGGAGTTGTGGATGGGCAGTCGCGCGCCAGCGGCAGCGATGAGAGCCGCGATCCTAAAAGCGTTGCGAGCCGACGAGAAAGCGCAGCGATAGAGAGTATCTCCTGAATCACTTCCGCAGGCCACTCGCGGTATACTTTCAAGTCTTAAGTAAGCAGTTCAAAGTGAACTGATGATCCAACCTTCGTTTGCAGAGTTTCAGCGGCTGGCCAAGCAGGGGAACCTGATTCCCGTGTACGACGTCTTTTCGGCGGATTTGTTGACGCCGGTGAGCGCGTACCTGCGGTTGGCGCAAGGCGCACGGTATTCATTCCTGCTGGAAAGCGTGGAAGGTGGAGAGAAGATTGCGCGGTATACGTTCGCGGGGGCCAATCCGGAAGAGGTCTTTCGCTATGCCGCTGGCGCGTGCGTGCTGGAAAGCCGCAATCGAATCATCTGGGAGGAGCGCGACCCGATTTCGTTTTTGCGGGAGCACATGGCGCGGTTCCGGCCGGTGCGAGTGCCGGGGTTGCCGCCACTGGTAGCAGGAGCGATCGGCTATTTCAGCTATGACATGGTGAGGCTGATAGAGCGGCTGCCGAAACGGCTGCGCGACGACATTGGGCTGTACGATGCGATGTTGATGTTTTATCGCGGGCTGATTGCCTTTGACCATGTGCAACATCGGCTATGGATTGTGCGCAACGTGCACACCGAAGGCGCCGGAAGCCTCCGGGCTAAATACAACGCGGCGGTGAAAGAGATCCGCCGGACCCGGGAATTGCTGGAGGCTCCTGTAGAAGGAGAAAAACCGGAAAAGCGAGCGAAGGGCGAAGCGAACGCGCCAAAGGTGACCTCCAATGTTCAGCGCAGCGAGTATCTGCAAGCGGTGCGTAAATCCAAGCAATACATCCGCGCGGGCGACATCTTCCAGGTAGTGATCAGCCAGCGATTTTCGGCGAAAACGAAGGCTGCGCCGTTTGATGTTTACCGGGAACTTCGCGCGCTCAATCCTTCGCCGTATCTGTTTTACCTGCACCTAAATGACGTGCATGTGGTGGGGAGCTCGCCGGAGATGCTGGTGAAGGTGCAGGGAAGAGAAGTGTTTTACCGGCCAATCGCGGGGACGCGTTGGCGCGGGAAAGATGAAGCGGAAGATCTTCGGCTGGAACAGGAGATGCTAGCGAGCGAAAAAGAGCGCGCCGAACACATCATGCTGGTGGATTTGGGGCGGAACGACCTAGGCAGGGTGTGCGATTACGGAAGCGTGAAAGTGGAAAAGCTGCTGACGGTGGAGCGCTATTCGCACGTGATGCACCTGGTTTCCAGCTTGCGGGGCCATCTGCGGGAGGATGTGGATTGTTTTGATGCGCTGATGTCCTGTTTCCCAGCGGGCACCGTGTCCGGCGCGCCAAAAGTCCGAGCGATGGAAATCATCGAGGAATTGGAAAAAACGCGGCGGGGAATCTACGCCGGAGGAATACTCTATCTGGATTTCGCTGGCAATCTGGATTCGTGCATCGCTTTGCGCACCATGGTCATCAAAAACGGAGTGGCACACGTGCAGGCAGGCGGGGGAATCGTGGCGGACTCGACGCCGGAAGGTGAGTTCGACGAATCGGTGAACAAGTCGAAGGCACTACTGGGCGCGCTGGAGACGGCGCACACATCCAAGAGGGTGAAGGAAGCGAGACGGAAGAAGTGATTCTGCTCCTCGACAACTACGATTCGTTCACCTACAACCTGGCTCAATACCTTGGCGAACTGGGTTGCACGCTGGAGGTTCATCGCAACGACAAAATTTCCGTGGAGCAGATTGTCCAGCGGAAGCCGGAGCGAATTGTGATTTCGCCGGGGCCGTGTACGCCGCAGGAAGCGGGCATCTGTGTAGAGCTGATCCAAAAGCTCGCGGGGGAATTGCCAATCCTGGGAGTATGCTTGGGACATCAGGCGATCGGGGCGGCATTCGGCGGGAAAATCGTGCGAGCTCCGAAACTGTTTCATGGAAAGACCAGCGAGATCAAGCACGACGGGAAGGGAGTGTTCCGGTCGGTGCCGAATCCTCTCACCGCGACTCGCTACCACTCCTTGATCGTGGAGAGAAAATCGCTGCCACGAGAGCTTGAGGTGACGGCGGAAACGCAAGACGGCATCATCATGGGGCTGCGGCATCGAAGATACAAAGTCGAGGGACTGCAATTTCACCCGGAGTCTGTGCTCACGGAATCAGGCAAGCAAATCCTAAAAAACTTTCTGGCGCTGTAACGCTGTGGCTTGTCCGAAACTTAAAGATGTCCGCCTCAGAAGGCGGCCAGTACACAAACGTAGCGGTAAGATCGTTTGGTGGCGCGGAGGGTATGGCTAATAAGTATAGATGAAAGGAAATAGAACATATATATTAAGAAATACATGATATTAACTGAGTAGTTATAAAAGAGTATTATCACCTCCGTGGGCGCTCCCCGTCGCTCCAGCCCTTGGAGGTTCACATGCGGCCTCTCCGCTTACGATTGGCGACGGTCTTTAGCATTTCCCTTATCGCGTATATGGCTCCCCTTGGATTCGCTGCAACTCCTCCCCTCGGAATCCTGACGCAGGCAAATCGCGCGCATCTGGACGACGCGGCAGCATTTCCAGGTCTTTCCGTTTTCGAAGGCGAGCGCCTTTCGACAGAAACCGAAGGACAACTGGGAGTTCGCGCAGGGCATTCGACGCTCGCACTCACGGGGAGTACGGGGTGACGCTATACGCGATTACCGGATGAAGGCAGGCTACCGAACGTGGCCCGTCAGCAACGTAAACCCAAGAAGCGATGAGATCAGTTGATCGTGCGTACATGGGGCGCAGCCCTTCGAGACTCAGGGTAAACAGTGCTGCGCCCCTACCTGCAGAGATCCTAAGGAGCTGCGTTTGTGAAGGATTTTAGCTGCGCGAGTTTTGCGAGGGCTGCTCCGGAACTGAGGACTTGGGCGGCCAGGGCAGCGGCATCGCGAAAATTTCCTGCGATGCCCGCGACGACCAGCGCCGCGGCGGCATTCAAGACGACGACATTGCGGCGCGGCCCAATTTCGCCCTCGAAGAGGTTACGAATCAATTTGGCGTTTTCCTGAGGCGTACCGCCTTGAAGCGTTTCGAGAGCGGCCCGTGGCAGAGCAAAATCTTCAGGAGTTAGGACGAATCGCTTCACCGTGCCGTCGCGCACTTCCGCGACAAGCGTTTCCCCCGCAAGGGAGATTTCATCGAGGCCTCCAAAGCCGTGGATTACGAAGGCTCTGCGAACGCCCAATTCGACGAGCGTGGCGGCTATCAGATCGATCAAGTCAGCAGAGAAAACACCCAGGACCTGGGATTGCGCACCCGCCGGATTGGTCAGGGGTCCCAGGAGATTGAACACGGTGCGCTTGCCGATTTGTTTGCGGGCGGTGCTGGCATGTCGCGTGGCGGCATGAGCGGCAGGCGCGAAGAGAAACCCTATGCCGAGTTCGCGGATGGCGCGGCCGGACTGTTCCAACGGCAGGTCAATGCGAACTCCAAGCGCTTCGAGGACGTCGGCCGAACCGCTGCGAGAACTCACCGAACGGTTGCCGTGTTTTGCCACACGAGCGCCAGCAGCGGCGGCAACGAAGGCTGCCGCGGTGGAAATGTTGAATGTACCGGAGTCATCGCCGCCTGTGCCACAGGTATCGACCATGTTTTCGGGGCGGTGGCGCTCCGATGCAAAGATCTGGGCGGCGTGACGCCTCATCACGCGAGCGAATCCGCCGAGTTCGGCGGAGGTGACTTGCCGCCGGTTCAGAGCCAGAAGCAGGCGGACGATGTCGGGAGTATCGATGCGAGCGGAGAGAAGTTCCTCCATGATGGTTTCGGCTTCTGGCCGCGTGAGGAGTTCGAGGCGCTCCGTTTTATCGATCAGTTGGAGGGTGGAGTTCATGCTGGTCAGAGAAGAAACGTTTACCCAACCTTGATGGAGATGCGCGTCTCAAGTAAACTTGGTTGTTCTCACGAAGCCTCAAATTCTAACATCTGTGCACCGTCCCATCGTCGCACAGGATGCCGGCCCTGGAAGCGCTGGGGTCGCCCAAAAAAGGCAGAACCACAAATGAAGATTCACGAATATCAGGCTAAAGCTATCCTCTCACGGTATGGCGTGACCACTCCGCGGGGTGAAGTGGCCTTCACCAAGGAAGAGGCGCGCGAAGCCGCCCAGCGGCTGAAATCGCCAATTGTGGTGGTTAAGGCCCAAATTCATGCGGGAGGGCGCGGCAAAGGTGGAGGAGTGAAGCTGGCGCGCTCGGCGGACGAAGCGGCGGAAATCGCGTCGCACATCCTGGGAATGACGCTGGTGACAGCGCAAACGGGTCCGCAGGGGCGGGTGGTGAAGCGGTTGCTGATCGAGGAAGGACTGGACATCAAGCGGGAGCTGTATTTGGGGCTGCTGGTCGATCGCGAATCCGGGCGGCCGGTGTTCATGGCCAGCTCGGCGGGCGGCATGGAAATTGAACAGGTGGCGAAAGAGAATCCGCAAGCGATCCTGCGCGAAACGATCCATCCCGCCGTGGGCTTGCAGCCCTATCAGGCGCGTAAATTGGCGTTTGGCCTGGGACTTACCGGGGAACAGGCCACGATGGCCACGCCGTTCCTGCAGGCCCTGTACCGCGCGTTTATCGATACGGACGCGTCGCTGCTGGAGATCAATCCGTGCGTGCTGACGGGAGACGGGAAGCTCGTGGCCTTGGATGCGAAGATGACGTTTGACGACAACGGTCTGTTCCGGCACAAGGACCTGCGCGAGTTGCGGGACCTGGATGAAGAAGATCCGTTGGAGGTCGAAGCGTCGAAATACGGGCTGAATTACATCAAGCTGGAAGGGACCGTGGCCTGCATGGTGAACGGCGCGGGGCTGGCAATGGCCACGATGGACATCATCAAGTATGCGGGAGGCTCGCCTGCAAACTTTTTGGACGTAGGGGGAGGAGCTTCGGCTGATCAGGTCAAAAACGCTTTCGGGATTTTATTAAGCGATCCCGCGGTGAGAGCCGTGTTCATCAATATATTCGGAGGCATTCTGCGCTGCGACGTGCTGGCGACGGGCGTGGTGGCAGCAGCCAAGGATTTACAGGTGAAGGTGCCGATTGTGGTGCGAATGGAAGGCACCAACGTGGAGCGGGGACAGCAAATTTTGCGGGAAAGCGGATTGAACTTCACGATTGCGGAGGGCATGAAGGACGGAGCGCAGAAGGTGGTCGCGCTGGCAGGAGGTGCGCGATGAGCATCCTGGTTAACGAAAAAACGAGATTGCTGATTCAGGGTTTCACCGGGCGCGAAGGCACGTTTCATTCGCAACAGATGATTGAATATGGCACCAACGTTGTTGGCGGCGTGACGCCGGGCAAAGGCGGAGCCAAGCATCTGGAGCGGCCAGTATTCAATACGGTCGCGGAAGGTGTGAAGGCAACAGGTGCGGATGCGTCAGTCATTTTTGTGCCCCCACCGTATTCGGCGGATGCCATCCTGGAAGCGGCGGACGCGCAATTGCCGCTGGTGGTCTGCATCACGGAAGGGATTCCGGCGTTAGACATGGTGCGCGTGGCAGAGGTTCTGAGCCGATCGAAGACGCGATTGATCGGGCCGAATTGTCCGGGCATCATATCGCCGGGGAAATGCAAGATTGGGATCATGCCGGGGCGGATTCACAAGCAGGGAAATGTCGGCGTGGTCAGCCGCAGCGGCACTCTAACGTATGAAGCGGTGCACCAGTTGACCCAGCTGGGCATTGGGCAATCCACTTGCATCGGAATTGGCGGCGACCCGATTATCGGAACAACCTTTTTGGACGCTATCAAGATGTTTCACGAGGATCCCGACACGCACGCAATAGTGCTGATCGGCGAAATTGGGGGCAATGCGGAAGAGCGCGCTTCCGAGTGGATCAAGATACATGTCAAGAAGCCCGTCGTCGGGTTCATCGCCGGACAGACCGCGCCTCCCGGACGTCGCATGGGCCACGCGGGCGCGATTATCAGCGGCGGGCAGGGAACGGCGAAAGATAAGTATGCGGCGATGAAGGCGGCGGGGATACACACCGTGGAGACGCCAGCGGACTTGGGATCGACGGCTGCGGCGGCATTGAAATGAAAGAAAGAAGCAACGAAGCAAAGAAGGAATGAAAAGTTTGACGAAGTAGTTTTTCGTTGCTTCATTCAGGAGAGTCTCGTGTCTATCGAACGGACGTTTGCAATTATCAAGCCGGACGCTGTGAACCGCGGCCAGCAAGGGGAAATTCTTGCGCGTATTCATAAGGCGGGCTTTAAGGTCGTAGCCATCAAATCAATGCGGCTGACAAAGGAAGAGGCCGGCGGGTTTTACGCGGTGCACCGGGAACGCCCGTTTTTCGGTGAATTGACGGACTTCATGAGCTCGGGAAAGATTTTCGCAATAGTGCTGGAGGCGGAGGGCGCCATCGCCAAGTGGCGCGACACCATGGGCGCGACCGATCCGAAGAAAGCCGCGCCTGGCACAATCCGGCACGACCTCGGCACCAGCATCGGCAATAATTGCACGCATGGCTCGGACGCGCCGGAAACTGCGGCGTTTGAAATTGGCTACTTCTTTTCTGGGGTCGAATTGATCTAACCCTTCAGGGGGTGCGGATTTTCATTATCCCTCTGTGCCCAAATTGCTCTCTAGCGCCTTGCGCGTGCGTCTGAGTACAATGGACGAACCCAATTCCCAGTCCAGGAGGACCTTATGCCTGGCATACGCCGCCGAGAGTTTCTTCAACGAGCTACCACTGCTGCAGCAGCCGCGTGGCTCACTCCCAAATCGCTCGCAGAACGATTAGCTTCCTTGCCTACCCTCGACCGGAAGTTTTCGGCCGCGGACATGGTGACGCTCGGACGAACGGGTATTCAAACATCGCGGTTAGCCATGGGCACGGGTACGGTGGGATCCGGACACCACTCGAATCAGACGGCGCTGGGACTCAATGGATTGTCACGGTTGCTTCAGAATGGTTACGACAACGGGTTGCGTTTTTTCGATACCGCCGATTCGTATGGGAGCCACCCGCATGTTGCCGATGCACTTAAGCATGTGGATCGCAGCAAGGTAACTGTCCTCACGAAATCGTGGGCCCGCACAGCTCCTGAGATGCGCGCGGACCTGGATCGATTTCGGCGGGAACTGGGAACGGACCATCTGGACATCGTTTTGATGCACTGCCTGACGAAAGCGGACTGGACCACCCGTTACCGGCCCGTCATGGATTTTCTCTCGGAAGCGAAGGAGAAGGGCATTCTTCGCGCGCATGGCTGCTCCTGCCATTCCATCGAGGCTTTGCGAGCGGCCGCGAAATCGCCGTGGGTCGAAGTGGACCTGGTCCGCATCAATCCCATCGGCTCGAACATGGACGCCGATCCGGAGAATGTGGTGAGCGTGATTCGCGAAATGCGCGCCGCCGGGAAAGGGATCGTTGGAATGAAGATTCTTGGCCAGGGAGACTTACGGCACCGGCAAGATGAAGCGATTCGCTACGCCCTGGGCCTCGGAATCCTGGACGCATTCACGATTGGCGCCGAATCCATTGACGAGCAAGAGGACTTGGTGAAACGCATTGCAGCGGCCTGATGGCGCCTTTCAGATGCGCTTAGAATGGGTGGCTTGATTCCCGCGTCCAATCCATTAGACTTCGCAGCCATGGATTCTTTTCGCGAACTTGGACGCAGCCTGTTGCTGCTTGGCGGGTTGCTCGTTCTGGTCGGGGCCTTCTTCTATTTCGGAGGCAAATTGCCGTTCCGGCTGGGACGTTTGCCCGGTGATATTGTGCATGAGGGCGAACACACCACGTTTTATTTTCCCATCCTCACGTGCCTGCTTCTTAGCGTGGGATTGAGCCTGCTCTTTTGGCTGCTTTCGCGCTTCCGTCGCTGAGGCGAAGATGGCGCGATCCTTGTTGCTGCGCTAGACTCGGCAAGACAATCCGAGGCGGATCGCATTCACAGACTTATGGACCAACTTCAACTTAACCTGCAGCCGGAGCGGCGGATCTTTACGGTCAGCGACCTGACGGCGCGCATCCGCGACCTGCTGGCCAAGAACTTCACCGATATCATCGTGCAGGGAGAAATTTCGAACTGCCGACCGGCCACGTCGGGGCATATCTACTTCACATTGAAAGATGATCGCGCGCAGATTCGCTGCGTTTTTTTCAAGCAACAGCAGCGCGGAATGAAGTTTAGGCCGGAGGATGGCCTGAAGGTGAGCGTACGCGGGTCCATCAGCGTTTATGAAGCGCGAGGCGAATATCAGATCTATGTGGAATCGCTCGAGCCGCTGGGGCGTGGCGCGCTGCAACTGGCGTTCGAGCAGCTCAAAAAGCTATTGGAGGCGGAGGGACTGTTTGCTGCGGAGCGGAAAAAACCGCTGCCATTGCTGCCGAGCCGCATCGGGCTAATCACTTCGCCAACGGGAGCGGCGGTGCGCGACGTGGTCCGTATATTGAGGCGGCGGTTTCCAAATGTGCACCTAACGTTGTATCCCGTACGCGTGCAGGGCGAGGAAGCGGCGCGCGAAATCGTCGAAGCGCTGGCGTATTTCAGCCGGAGGGGCTTGGCGGACGTGATTCTTCTGGTGCGCGGCGGCGGATCGATCGAAGATTTGTGGTCGTTTAACGAGGAGAGAGTGGCGCGCGCTATCGCCGCTTGCAGCATTCCGGTGATCTGCGGCGTAGGCCATGAAACGGATTTCACAATCGCGGATTTTGTGGCCGATGTGCGCGCTTCGACGCCCTCGGCAGCCGCGGAACTGGTGGTGCAAACGCGGAAGGAGTTCGATAAACACGTCGTTGATCTTCGCGACACTCTTGACAGCCTGATCCGTTACCGGTTGATGGAGCTTTCGCGGCGCGTGCACGAACTGGCGGGCCGCCGCGGATTTCGCCGGCCGCTCGATCTGTTGCGCCAGCGCAGGCAACGAGCGGACGAACTGACTTCCCGGCTGGTGCTGGGCTTGCGCGCGCGGCTGGAATCTTCGCGAAGGCGCTTCACAAAGGCACATTTGCGAATTTCATCGTTTGATTTTCGCGTGAAGATGGCGGGGTTGCGCCTGCGGGTGGAAAAGTGGAGACACGATCTGGGGGTGCGTATCGAGCGGCTGTTGCGCCTAAAGCGCGAGCGCTGGCAGCGGCTTGCGCTGCAATTGCAGGAGCGCGGCCCGTTGAAAGTTCTGGAGCGCGGTTATGCGATTGCCACGGATGCTGCTGGAAATGTCCTGCGCGATGCAGAGCAAGTGACCATCGGCGATACCGCCAATATCCGACTGCACCGAGGAAAACTGGGCACGGTAGTAAAAAGCAAGGACTCTTCATGAGAACGTGAGGCAATCGAAGCGAAAGGGAGGGCTATTCTTCTTCGTCGCCGGAAACTTTGAGGGCGGCGAGGAATGCTTCCTGGGGATGTCCACCTGGCGGGCGCGCTTCATGCGTCATTAGCGATAAATTTCCCTGCGATGACCGACGCGCAAAATCGTGACTGTCCCAGCCGCGTCGTTTATTTCGTATACGATCCGGTAATCCCCGGCTCGTACCCTCCATCCGGGACAGTCTCTGAGCTTGCGGCAGCCGGGAGGCGAGGATCTTCTCCGAGGGCATAAATTTTCTTTTTTACAGGTTCATAGGAACTGGAATCGAGAGCGGCGAGCTCTCGTTCGGCTCGCGGCAGGATGAGAAGAGCGTAACTCACTTCCGGTTGCGTTCGATGCGTGCTATTGCTTCGTCAAATGGCACAGGAATTTCGCCCGACGCCTTGGCCTCTTCGTAATCGCGGATGGCGTCACGGTCTTCTAACTCTTCGAGAATCTTTTCGTATTCTTCGATACTTATGACGACGGCGATTTTCTCGCCACGCTCATTGACAACGAATTGGCGTTCATTGCCC
Organism: Candidatus Acidiferrum sp.; assembly: GCA_049686315.1. Classification (GTDB taxonomy): domain Bacteria; phylum Acidobacteriota; class Terriglobia; order Acidiferrales; family UBA7541; genus Acidiferrum. The sequence goes on from JBAVHY010000128.1 coordinate 17,315, forward strand.
ATTGGAATCTCACTTGCACCGAGTGTATCAGAAAGTATCAGAAAGTGTCAGAAGGTGCCAGAACGCGGTAGAGACGTATCAATAGGTAGAAATCTAGTGAAACGCGAGAGCTGGGAGGAAGAAACAGGGCTACTCTTCTTCGTCGGAAACTTTGAGGACGGCGAGGAAGGCTTCCTGGGGGATGTCCACCTGGCCGACGCGCTTCATGCGCTTTTTGCCCTCTTTTTGTTTTTCGAGGAGTTTGCGTTTGCGGGTGATGTCACCACCATAACATTTGGCAAGAACGTTTTTGCGGATGGCGGCGACGGTTTCGCGGGCGATGACGCGGCTGCCAATCGCGGCTTGAATCGGCACTTCAAACATCTGGCGGGGAATCAGTTTTCTCAGGCGCGTCACGAGGTCGCGCCCGCGTTCCACGGAAAACTCACGGTGAATGATCAGGGCCAGCGCATCGACGGGTTCGCCACCCACAAGAATATCCAGCTTGATCAAGTCCGATTCGAAGTAGCCAGCAAGATGATAATCGAGCGAGGCGTATCCGCGCGAAACGCTCTTCAGGCGATCGTAGAAATCGAGGACGATCTCGTTGAGCGGCAGTTCGTAGGTGAGCATGACGCGGGTGGGCGAGAGATATTCGAAATTCTTCTGCGTGCCGCGCTTGTCCTGGCAGAGCTGCAGAATCCCGCCGACGGAATCGTCGTTGGTGATGATCATGGCTTTTATGATGGGCTCTTCAATCTTTTCAATGTCGCTGGGATTGGGAAATTTCGCCGGGCTATCGACTTCAATGACCTGGCCGCCGACGCGGGTGATGCGGTAGCGCACGCTCGGAGCAGTGGTGATCAGGTTCAGGCCAAACTCGCGCTCGAGGCGTTCCTGAACAATTTCGAGATGCAACAGTCCGAGAAAGCCGCAGCGAAAACCAAAGCCCAGAGCAACGGAATTTTCCGGTTCATAGAAGAAGGCCGCGTCATTTAGCTGGAGTTTGCCTAGCGCGTCACGCAGCGGTTCGTACTCATCGGCGAGCACGGGAAAAATTCCGGCGAATACCATCGGCTTAATAGCTTCAAATCCGGGCAGGGCGGGAGCCGGGCGCGCCGCTTCAGTGACGGTGTCGCCCATGCGCGCATCGGCCACGCGTTTGATGTTGGCAACGATGAAGCCGACGTCGCCGGCTTCCAGCTCTTCCAGGGCCACTGGTTTTGGCGTGAGCGTGCCCAGCTGCTCCACTTCATAAACTTCGTTGGTGGCCACCAGCCGAATCTTCATGTGCTTAGTGATGCGGCCTTCCATCACCCGGACAAGGACCACCGCGCCGCGATAAATGTCGAACCAGGAGTCAAACACCAGCGCCTGGAAGGGATTGTCCGCGCTGCCTTTTGGCGGCGGAATGCGCTGAACAATGGCTTCCAAGACATCTTCCACGCCGATGCCACTTTTCGCGCTGATCATCAGCGCGTCGTGAGCAGGAATGGCCAACACATTCTCGATTTGCTCTTTCACGTAGTCAGGCTGCGCGGCGGGCAAATCAATTTTGTTGATGACCGGCAAAATCGTGAGGTTGTGTCCGGCGGCGAGGAAGGTGTTGGCGACGGTTTGCGCTTCCACGCCTTGGCTGGCATCGACAACGAGAAGGGCGCCTTCGCAGGCGGAAAGCGCGCGGGAAACTTCATAGGAAAAGTCGACGTGGCCGGGAGTGTCGATGAGGTTGAGCCGGTAAGTGTTTCCGTCCTTGGCGTTGTAATGCAGGCGAATGCTTTTAGCTTTAATGGTGATGCCGCGCTCGCGCTCCAGGTCCATGGAGTCGAGCACCTGCTCGTGCATCTCGCGTTGCGAGAGGGCGCCGGTCAATTCGAGAAGGCGGTCGGCCAAGGTGGATTTGCCGTGGTCGATGTGCGCGATGATGCAAAAATTTCGTATGAACTTCGGGTCCATTCGGGTCCATTACCGCCAGGTTTTTCCTGATGGTTCTGCGTGATCAACGGCGGGGCTAAACGCGTGGGCAAGCAGCACTCACCCTGCTCGAAACCATGCCGTGTAAACCACTAGTTTGCCACAAGTGAAAGAAAGCGTCAGCCCGAGCAGGGGGCAGCGGGCAAGTTCCGATTGCTAAACTTCCAGGCGCTCGAGCGGATGAGTTACCTATACTGGTGAAAGCCTGAACGTCGATACGTATCATGCGCCTATCTCGGACCAAATGGCACTTTTGACTGGAACCAGTAGATTGGTTGCACCGGGGTATTCGATGGAGTCGATAATTCACGTTTCGTTCCGCTACTCAGAGCTAGATTACGTCCGAGCGATGCGCGCACACTACGCTTCGGCCCTTGTCCGATTCCACATTGGAGTTGTGGGGGCGGTTTGGCCACGTTCGACGCGCGGTATATAGTGGAAGAGGGTTCGAACCACCCGCGAACCCATCGATTCCAACAACGACCAAGCATCCAAAGGTTAACCAGGCAGATGGCCGCAGACGTCACCAAGAATCTGGAGCGCGCGAAAAAGTACCTCGACAAAAATCGCTTCGAGGACGCCATCGATGCCTATATGGCCGTGCTTCAGGAATCGCCTCAGAACGCGGAAGCCGCTCAGATGCTGGGCGATCTGTATACACGCCTGGACCACCCGGATCGCGCGGCAGTGTACTACGGGCACTTGTTCGAGCTGCTGGTGGACCCCAGAGACGAGTCCAAGGCGCTGGCGATTTTCAACCGCTTCCTGAAGAATTCGCCGACTCCGCAGCCACCCGAACGCATAGCGCGGTACGCCTTCCTCCAGCAAAGGCAAAACCATTCCGAAGAAGCGATCGACCAGTACAGCAAAGCTGCCGAGCTTTTCAGCCAGGCCGATCGGGCGGAAGATGCGTTGTTTTGCTGGGAGCGCACCGCCCAACTCGATCCGGAAAACCTGACAAGACAGTTGAAGGTGGCGGAAACCGCGGCGCAACTGAGCAAGAACGCGCTGGCGGCCCGGTCTTTCCTGCGCGCTGGAACTTTGGCGGCGGCCGCTGGAGCCCAGCAGGATGCCATTAAACTTCTCGGACGCGCCTACGGCCTGGCGCCGCAGGAGCGCACTGTTGCGCTGCTGTATGCCGAGTCCAAATTGCGCAATGGGGAATCGGCCGAAGCCGCGGCCTTGTTGGAGCCGTTTGCGGCCAACGAAAACGACGTGGCATTTCTGGAAACATTCGCGGACGCGTTGCAGCAGGCGGGGCAACTGGACCGCGCACGAGGGATTCTCGAGCGGCTTCTGCGGGAGAAGAACGAAGGCGTCACCCGGTTGTTCGGGTTGGCGGACGTTTTCGCGGATGCCGGGCAGGAGGTCAAGGCCGTGGAAATCCTGCTGACACTGAAACGGAGGATGTTTGCGGACAAGAAGGAGCCTGAATTCACGACCCAGGTGGAAGAGCTCGGGGCCAAGCACCCGGAATCCTTGCCGATTCTGGAATTCTGGTCCGCGTTGTACAACGAACTGAACCGGGAATCCCAGTATTTTGAAGTGCTGATCAGGCTGTTTGACGCAAACTTTAATTCCGGAAACTTCGCGAAGTCCAGCGAGGTGTTGGAACACCTGGTGGATATCGATTCCTACGACTATCGCAACCAGCAGCGACTCGAAAAACTACATGGACGCGTCGACCAGGCGTTCCTGCGGCGAATCGCAGGGCGCATGGCGAAGACGGCAATTGGCACCCCGAACCAGTCCGCCCCGCCAAAAACCGCTGTTAGCCAGGAGATGGCTGCGGAGAATCCCGTAACCGAGGAAGGCAAGAAACAGCAGGCCCTGGAAGACCTGATCGTGCAGACGGAGATCTTTCTGCAATATTCGCTGCAGAGTAAGGCTGTGGACCGGTTACAAAAGATAGCCGCCATGTTTCCGGGCGAAGAGGAACGCAATGCCCGGCTGCAGGGTTTGTACCAGATGGCAAATTGGTGGCCGAAATCTGCAGCGAAGCCAGAGGCGCCCTCAAAAATAGTGAGCGTGCCGATTGTGGAGGCGCAGCCTACGCCACCGACGGGGCGCACGGGGACGTACACCGCGGACACACTGCGGGACCTCACGAAGATTTCGGAGATCAATCAGAAAACGTTTCGGCAGCAGACGCCACGCGCGATGCTGAACACGACGGTAACGGAAGTGGGCACGTACATGAAGGCCGCGCGGACGTTGGCGGTGATCGGCACACCCGGACGGCCGCCGGAGATGGCAGCGGAGTATTGTGCATCCGGCCTGAAGCCTGCCCCGGGCTCGCAAGTTGTTTTGCTGCTTGCGCAGATGGAGAAGGCAGTCCCAGATGAGTTGGGTGGCATGGTGGTGGACACGACGGAAGGGTCCATCCTGACGGAACTGGGTTTGGCGACGGCATTGGGTGTGACGTTGACCGACAAGGAGACGCAGACACCCGCGGCCATGTTGATAGTGGCGCACGCGGTGCCACATAAGTGGAAAGCCAACCAGACGTATTTCCTGCAGGCGATTGGGGACCAGATGATGATGAGCGTGAGTCACACGCGCCTGCGCACCCTGGTGCGGCGCATGGGCGTTTCCGACGAACGCACGGGATTGATGAGCCGCAGTTCTTATGTCGGTTGCCTGTTGAATGAAGCGGATCGCGCGCGCACACAAGGCACGCCGCTTTCCCTGGCCATTTTGCAAATCGATCATGGGTCGGAGATGCTGCGGCAACAAGGAGAAGCGCCGCTGGAGAAATTTCTGGAACAGTTGGCGCGCTCCCTGCAGCCGATGGTGCGTCAGAATGATATGGCTGTGAAATACACTTCGTGGGCGCTTGCGTTTATCCTGCCGGATACGACCGCTTCGGGGGCGCAAAACTTGGTGGAAAAACTGCGGAGGGCAGCGGCGGGAGTCCGGCCGCCGTGGGACTCGACGCAAATTACCCTGAGCGCGGGTATCGTGGAGGCTACGGCCCGGCAGGAATTTGAAAGTGAAGATATCGTGACCGACCTGATTAATCGGGCGGAATTCACCATCGACGAAGCGCGCAAGAGCGGCGGCGACACCATTGTAGTCGGGGTATCGGCAAAGCAGTGAAACTCGCGCTGACAAAGTGCCGCTGTGCGGGCGAGGCGATATTCCAGGGGCATTTCTCATCCAAGGGCAGGATTCCGAATAGGCGAGGGCAGATATGTTTCCAACGGACGTTGTAATTGTTGCTGGTGCGCGCACACCCATGGCCCGTTACACCGGGATGTTCTCCGAGGTATCCGCAATTGATCTTGGAGCAAACGCAGCGAAGGGAGCCATGCAGCGCGCCGGAGTGGATCCGGGGGAATTTGACCACGTGGTGTTTGGAAACGTGCTGCAAACAAGTGCTGACGCGATTTACGGCGCCCGGCATGTGGGGCTGAAGGCGGGATTGAAGATCGAAACTCCGGCGGTGACGGTCAATCGACTGTGCGGCTCGGGGATTGAAGCCATCGTGCAGGCGGCTCAACAATTGTTGCTTGGGGAAGCAAACATGGTGCTGGCCGGCGGAATGGAAAACATGACGCAAGCCCCGTTTGTGATTCGTGGCGCGCGGACTGGTTTGAAACTTGGCGGAGGCGCATTGGAGGATTCCCTGTTTGTGGGATTGACGGACTCTTATTGCAGGTTGCCGATGGCCCTGACCGCCGAAAAATTGGCGGCACAAACGGGGATCACACGGAAAGAGGCGGACGCCTATGCCCTGCGCAGCCAACAAGCAGCGGACGTGGCCGCGAAAGCCGGAGTGTTCAAGGAAGAAATAGTGCCCGTGGAAGTAAAGCAAGGGAGAAAGTCGATCCTGGTGACCGAAGACGATCACCGTCGACCCGAAACAACGATGGAGTCGCTGGAGAAACTGCCGCCATCGTTCCAGAAAGACGGCATTGTGACGGCGGGGAACGCTAGCGGGATTGTCGACGGTGCTGCCGCAGTGGTGGTGGCGAGAGAAAAAACGGCGAAGGAGTGTGGTTTGAAGCCGATCGGAAGAATTGTTTCGTGGGCGACTGTGGGAGTGGATCCGAGCATTATGGGAATTGGGCCGGTGCCGTCGACGCGCAAAGCGCTGCAATTGGCGAACATGAAACTGGAGCAAATCGACCGCGTGGAAGTGAATGAAGCATTTGCGGCGCAGTACCTGGCGGTGGAGAAAGAACTCGGCTTGCAGCGGGACAAAACGAACGTGAACGGTGGCGCGATCGCGCTCGGACACCCTCTTGCCGCTTCCGGCACGCGCCTGGTGATCTCGGTGCTGAGCGAGTTGCGGCGCAAGGGATTGCGCTACGGCCTCGCAACCGCGTGCATTGGCGGCGGGCAGGGAATTGCGATGATTGTCGAAGCGCTGAGAAATTGAGATGAGTGTTTGAAAGAATACCGCGGGGTGTCCGCTACACACGCCGCTCGTCTTTGATACACTTTGACGGGTGGTAATCTCCCGCCGGATTCAGATGGTTCTACTGACGTGAGGAAAGAGGATGACGATTCAAAAAGTGGGAGTCGTGGGGTGTGGGTTGATGGGGGCCGGGATCGCGCAAGTGAGCGCGCAAGCCGGGTTCCAGACGGTGGTGCGCGAAGTAAGCCACGAGTTGGTAGAGAAAGGCTTGAAGGGAATTGAGAGGAACCTCGCGAGATTGGTGGAAAAGGGCACCATCACCGAGGCGGCCAAGTGCGAGATTCGCGGGCGTCTGAAGGGAGTTACGTCACTGGATGCGCTGAAAGACTGCGATGTCATTTTGGAAGCGATCATCGAGCAGTTGTCCGCCAAACGCGAATTGTTTTCCGCGCTCGATGGGCTCTGCCCGGCGCACACCATTTTTGCGAGCAATACATCGTCGTTGACGATTACGGAGATCGCGACGGCGACAAAGCGCCCGCAGCGCTTCGTCGGGCTGCATTTCTTTAATCCCGTACCGGTGATGAAGCTGGTGGAAGTCGTGAAGACGATCGCGACCGATCCGGCGGTGTATGAAGAGATGGTGAGTTTCGGCGCCAAGCTGGGAAAGACGCCGGTGAGGGCGCAGGATGGCGGCGGCTTTATCGTGAACCGGTTGTTGGTGCCATACCTTCTGGATGCCATACGCGCATTGGAAGAGGGTGTGGGCTCCGTCGTGGATATCGACAATTCCATGAAGCTGGGATGCGGATATCCTATGGGCCCATTCACGCTGCTGGATTTCGTGGGGTTGGACACCACGTATTACATATCGCAAATCATGTTTGATGAATTCAAAGAGAAGCGCTTTGCCGCACCGCCGTTGCTGAAGCGCATGGTTCTGGCGGGTTGGAATGGGAAAAAAAGCGGGCGCGGGTTTTACGATTACTCGGATCCCGCCAATCCGAAACCGATGAATTTGTGAGGACCTGAAAATGTCCTACGAAAATTTGCTGTATGAGAAGAAAGACGGCATTGCCCACATCACGTTTAACCGTCCAAAGTTGTTGAACGCGCTCAACCGGAAAACGATTGAAGAGCTACACGAGGTGCTGCTGGACGCGAGGGATGACGCCTCTGTGCGCGTGCTGGTCCTGACGGGGACTGGGGAGAAGGCGTTTGTTGCGGGCGCAGATATCAATGAGTTAGCGCAACAGACGCCGGTAAGCGGCAAAGAGTTTTCGCTTTACGGTCAGAGCGTTTTTCGTTTGCTGGAGACGATGGGCAAGCCTTCCATCTGCGCGATTAATGGTTATGCGCTCGGTGGAGGCTGCGAATTGGCGCTTAGCTGCTCGATTCGCCTGGCCAGCAAGGAGGCGAAGCTGGGACAGCCGGAGGTGAAACTGGGGATCATTCCCGGGTACGGCGGTTCGCAGCGGCTAGCGCGTCTTTGCGGGAAAGGGATGGCGCACGAGTTGTGCCTGACAGGAGAAATGATCAGCGCGGAAGAGGGGCAGCGGATCGGCTTGGTCAATCATGTGTACGAACCGACGGAATTGCTCCCCGCAGCCGACGCGATCGCGAAGAAGATCATCGAAAAAGCTCCGCTCGCCGTGAAATACTGCATGGAAGCGATCGAACGGGGCGTGGAAATGCCGCAAGAAGAAGGACTGTTTCTGGAAGCGACGCTATTTGGGCTGTGCTGCGCCACGGACGACATGCGCGAAGGGACAAAGGCGTTCCTGGAGAAGCGCGCGGCACAGTTCAAGGGAAAATGAGACGGTGATGGCGGAGAAACTTCAACCGGGGAAAATTGCTGGAGAGATCAGCGCGGGAGGACTGCGTTTCGGCATCGTGGTCAGCCGCTTCAATAGTTTCATCACCGAGCGGTTGCTACAAGGCGCGGTGGACGCCTTGGAACGCAGCGGAGCGGCCAGCAAAGATGTGGACGTGGTGCACGTGCCGGGGTCGTTCGAATTGCCTCTGACGGCGAAGAAACTGGCAGGAACCGGCCGCTATGACGCCATTATCGCGATTGGATGCATCCTGCGCGGGGAGACTGCGCACTATGACTACGTTTGCTCGGAAACCGCGCGCGGGTTGCAATTGGCCCAGATGGACACTGGAGTGCCGGTCATGTTTTGTGTGCTGACGTGCGACACGCTCGAGCAGGCGATTGATCGGGCGGGCTTGAAGGGTGGAAACAAGGGATTTGAAGCGGGGCTCGGAGCCATCGAGATGGGGCAACTCTCGAGGAAATTGCGCGGAACGGCGAAATCCGTGGCTTCCAGCAAGGGGCGTCGAAAATAAAGTGTCGCTCCGGACCAAATCCCGCGAATTCGCCATGCAAATGCTGTTCCAATGGGACATGAGCCAGCAGGATGCAGCCAAGCTGGAAAAAACATTTTGGAAGAACGCCAAGGCGGCTGAGCAGACCCGTGCGTTCGCCAATCAATTATTTGAAGGAGCGGCGCACGACGCTCCGGGACTGGACGAATTGATTACGAAACACGCGGAAAATTGGCGATTGGAGCGCATCTCCGCCATCGACCGCGCCATCCTGCGGTTGGCAATGCATGAGATGCGAGCGACCGACACTCCGCCAATCGTAGTGATCAATGAGGCCGTGGATTTGGCCAAGAAGTTCTCTTCCGAAGAGGCCGGCGGTTTCGTAAACGGGATTCTCGACACCTACCGCAAAACAATCAGCGTCGATTAGACTGCCTGGCCGATCATTCGCGGCGAGCCTTCAAGTCCGGATGACACCTTCGAAAACCTTTACGGCAGCACCGCTCACTCTGGGCGTGAGCTTTTTCCCGGACTGCGAGACTTCGACTTCGATTTGGCTGGGGCGACCCATTTCGACGCCCTGCGTAATGTGAAGAGTGTGCCCCGCGCCAATCCGGCCTTGCTTGACTAGATACGCGCCGAGAGAGCCTGCAGCGGAACCTGTCGCAGCATCCTCATAAAGTTCCCAGGGCATCATGCCGCGCGCCCAGACAGTGTGATCCGTGCCGATGGTGAAGCAGTAGGCTAGAGCAGCTTGCTTACCAAGAAGACGCGCCAGCTCGCCCATATTCATTTGGATCTTGCCCAGCGCGGCACGGCCCTTCAGCGGCACCATCAGGTTATAAATTCCGGTGGAGACAAACTCGGGAGGGAACGCAGCATCCAGATGCTTCGTGGAAAGTCCCAGTGCGGCCGTGAGTTTCTTTTTGTCGATTTTGCAGGGCTTGAAGGAAGCCTCTCCCTGGGTCATGGTCACACGTTGCGGGCGGCCATCCTTGAATCGAATCTCCACAGGGAGAATGCCCGCGCCGGTTTGTTGCATAACATGGACGCCTCCCTCCTGAGCGGGAACGACGCCGAGTTCCGCGAGCAGGAACCAAGTGCCGATGACAGGATGTCCGGCGAGCTTCAATTCCTCCTTGGTGGTGAAGATGCGGAGACGCGCAAGGGCGCGGTCATCGGTGGGTTTCTGGACGAAGACCGTTTCGGAGAGATTCATTTCGCGAGCAATGGCCAGCATCTGGTCATCAGAAAGGCCGTCCCCGTCGGTGATAACGGCGAGGGGATTACCCTGGAAGCGAGCGGTGGTGAAAACGTCGAGCGTGTAGAATCGATGATCCATTGCAGGGCCGTTGCTGTTCCCGGTAGAACGGGTCGTGCACTCAGATCCGTTCAAGCTGACGAACAGTCCTTTCGTTGGTGATGTTTCCTGTGTTCAGCGTGGACTTCGGCTCCAACAGGATAATATGAACCTCTTTGTCGGCCACGGGAAGATGCTCCACGCCATGGGGAACAATGACAAACTCTCCTTCGCGGACAATCGCTTCATGGTCCCGGAACCGCATGCGCAGGGTGCCCTTCACGACGAGGAACAGTTCGTCCTCGTTATCGTGATGGTGCCAGATGAACTCGCCCTTTAGCTTGACGGCCTTCACCTGGCAATCGTTGACCTCGCCGATCACGCGAGGGTTGCAGTAATCCTGAAACTTGCTGAATTTGTCCGCCAAGCTCACAGTATGCATGTGGTCCTCCTAAAGTTCCTCAATGGCCGCAACGGTTGCGCGCAGAACTCGCTGTGTAGTGTGCGCGTTCGAACTCTCCGCATAAATGCGCAACAGGTTTTCGGTGCCGGAAGCGCGGATCATGACCCATCCGATATCGCCGAGGTAGAGTTTAATGCCATCCATGTCTTCCCGTTTCTTGATGGGCCACTCCTGAAACTGCTTCAGTTTCAGGTCTGAAAAATAGACCAGGGCTTTCTGTTTTTGGGCGGGTTTGACGTCCAAATCGATGCGGCCATAATGGAATTCTCCGAATTCCTGATGCAGGATGCGAAGGAGCTCACCGAGTGACTTGCCATGCCAGGCCATGAGTTCCGCCAACAGAAGCGCTGACACGGTTGCGTCGCGCTCCGGCAGATAGAGGCTGGTGCCGATACCGCCGCTCTCTTCGCCGCCGATCAAGATGTCCTGCTCCAGCATGAGTTCGCAGATATATTTGAAGCCAATGGGCACTTCGTGGAGCTTGCGGTTGAATTTGGACGCCAGAGCGTCGACAAGTTTAGTTACCGAGAAGGTTTTGGCAATATCGCCTGGGAGGTTCCGCGTGCCGGCCAAATGCCATACAAGAAGCGCAAGAATTTGATGCGGATTGACAAAACTGCCATCGCGATCGATCGCGCCGATGCGGTCGCCGTCGCCGTCGGCAGCGAAGCCCGCGTCGTATTTCCCGGCTAAAACGGCTTTACGCAAGGCATCGATGTGCGGCTCGATGGGCTCTGGATGAATACCGCCGAAACGTGGATCGCGCGTGCCGCGAATTTCTTCGCTTACAATGCCATTTCGCACAAAAAGTTGCTGAAGCAAACCGGCAGCAGAACCGTACATGGGATCGACGGCGAACCGGAATTTTGCATCGCGCAGACGCTGCCAGTCGACAAGTTTCTCGATGGTTTCGAGGTACGGTTGGATGGGCTCGAGGGAATGGATCAATTCCTTCCGCGGCGGCAATGGCGGCACTCCTTTGGCCATCACTACCGCTAGTTCGTCTTCGATTTGTACCACGATGGAAGGCAACGCGCTGCTGCCGTAGCTGGCTTTGTACTTGATGCCGTTCCAGGAATAAGGATTGTGGCTCGCCGTGACGACAATGCCGCCAGCGGCCTCGCGCTGACGGACGAGCAGGGAAATGGCCGGCGTAGGGCACGGTTTATCCGCGAGCCAGACCGACGTGCCGGTGGCGCTGATCACGCCGGCAATTGCCGCCGCAGCACTCTCAGAGGCATAACGGTGGTCGTAGCCGATCAGCACACCCTTGCGCGAGTCCTCTGAACGCACCACGTAACGCGCAATCGCATAGGCCACAATGCGAGCATTCGCAAAAGTGAAATCCCCGGCGATTATGCCACGCCATCCGTCGGTGCCAAATTTGATTGAGTTCATCAAATGTGAGTATACGCGAAGCATGGAAGGCGCCAAACAGAAGAGGGACAGAAGTCGCGCCAATTTGGCTGAGTGCCGCGTCGCTAGAGGAGGGGGGTGAGTTTGCGTTGTTCGAGAAGTTTCACAAGCTTGCCCACATCCTGGGCACGGTCGCGCGGACAGATGAGAAGAGCATCCGGCGTTTCTACGACCACCAGGCCGCGGACCCCAACCGCGGCGACGAATTTATCCGGGCTCCACAAGAAATTGCCTTCCGCATCAAGAGCCTGTCCCGGCCCGGCGAGGATGTTTTCGCTTGGAGCTTTCGCGAGCAACTGGTAAACGGCATCCCAGGAACCGATATCGCTCCAGCCGACTTCGGCAGAAATCACAAAGACCCTGTGTGTGTCGCCGGAGGCCGTTGGTTTGCCCGGCGCTGGAGAAGCGCTTTCCCCAGCGCTCGTGGCCCTTTCCAGAATTGCATAATCCACGGAGATGTTTTCAAGCTTGGGATAGATTTTACTCAACTGGGATTGGTAGCTGCGCTTTCCAATGTGGACGGAGAGCGAGTCGAGCGCGAGATGCGTCTTGGGCAAGAACTCTTTGAGTGCGTCGAGGAATGTGGAAACGCGCCAGAAAAACATCCCTGCGTTCCATTGATAAATTCCGGATGCAACGTATTCCTTGGCGAGAGCCAGTTCCGGTTTTTCCGTAAAGCGGCGGACCGGAAAAATCTGAAAGTCGTCCACGACCATCGGCTGCTCCCCGCTTTGGATATAGCCGTAGCCCGTCTCCGGCCCCGTTGGCGGAATTCCCAGCACCACCATGCGGCCCTTCACGCGCGCAACTTCCAAAGCCGCAGCAACAATTTGTCGATATCGTTCCGGCTGCGCGATGTAGTGGTCGGCGGGGAGAACGGCCATTAACGCGTCGCCCCTGGCTGCATGGCGGACGTGCATGGCAGCCAGAGCAATCGCCGCCGCGGTGTTCCGGCCCAGCGGTTCGCTGAGAACACGCTTGCGAGTGGAAGGGGGCAACTGTCTCCGTAAAGTGACTGCTTGTTCGGTGTTGGTAACTGTCCATATGCGTTCGGGTAAGACCAAAGGCCGCAGGCGCGACACCGTCTGCTGCAACATGGAGGTGTTGCCCACGATGTTGATCAACTGTTTAGGAGTCCGCGTGCGGCTGCGGGGCCAGAAGCGTGTGCCACGCCCTCCCGCGAGGATGACCGCATGCACGCTCAGTCTTTCTTCCATAGATTTATACCATCAAGACACGCGCGATCGCTTCGGACTCAAACCCCTGGCGCTGCAATTGACGAAAGAGCGAATCCTTGTCCGGCACTGTAACGCGCAAGAGCGACGTTGGTTCATTCGGATGCAGAAACGTCAGCGGCAGCGTGGCCGGCAAGAACCAAGCCTGGCCGGGTTCGTAAGGGTGAGCGGAATCGGAATCATGGAGTTCCCCTCTGCCGGACAGAAGAATGATCAGCTGGAATTCCGACGAATCGCTCTCAAGAAGTGTTGTCCGGTCGCAGTCCCAGCGTTCCGTGGCGAAGAATTCGCAAGCTGCCAACAGATGCTTCCTGGCGTCCGGCGAATGCAAGGCGAGCGGAGGAACCTTACCGCTGCGGGTCCCTTCGAAGCGGGTCACCTCCACGGCCTTTTGCAGATGCAAATCCCGCGGTCTACCCGAAGAATCCACACGGCCGTAATCGTAGACCCGGTAGGTCAGATCTGAGTATTCCTGTACTTCGCATACCACCATGCCCGGGCAGATAGCGTGTTGAGTTCCAGCCTCGACGAAGTAGGTTTCTCCAGCGTGAACGGGGTAGCGCGCAAAAAGCTCCTCAACCGTGTTTTTGGCAACCCCCTCGAGGAAATCTTTCCGCGCGACGCCGGGTTTCAACCCGATCAGCAACTCCGCGCCGGGCTGCGCAGACACGATGTGCCACATCTCCGTTTTGCCTCGGCCCCCGGCAGCCTGCTCATTCTTGCTGGCATAGGCATCGTCGGGGTGAACCTGGATGGAGAGCTTGTCGTGTGGAAAGAGAAACTTTACCAGCAACGGGAAGTCCCTGTGAGTGCCCGAGCGCGTACCTCTCCATTCCAGGGGCATGGAGTGCCAGCTCTCTCCCAGGGATTTTCCCGCGAACGGGCCATTGGCCACGCGCGAATTGATGGCTGTCAGCCAGGCCTCTCCGATCGGTTCCGGCAAATTCATTTTTTGCGGGAACAGGGGAGCGAGTGAACGGGCGCCCCAAGGCCGCGGACTGAAGATTGGGTCAATGCGCGTTAGGACAGGTTCGACCACGATCAGGGCGCAGCTTCAGCGCGAGTAAAGAATTTTGTCAACCGCCGGAGTCCTTCCTCAATGCGTTCCAAAGAAGTAGCATACGACAGACGCAGGAAGCCAGGAGCGCCAAAAGCCTCACCAGGCACAAGAGCGACATGGGCTCTTTCCAGAAGTTCCTTCGCGAGTTCGGTGCAAGTGTTCGCCAGAGCGTTCCTGCCTTGGAGATGGGCTGAAACGTTGGGGAACGCGTAGAATGCGCCGCCGGGCCACGCACACGTGACACCTGGGATTTCTCGCAGTCCTTCAACAATGTGCTTTCGCCTCTTGGTGTATTCGGCCAGCATCGGTGGCACCGTCTCCATGGTGCCGCGCATGGCCTCCAGAGCGGCGTACTGCGCGATTGATGTGGGATTAGAGGTCGATTGGCTCTGGATCTTGATGATCGCTTGAATGAGCGCCTCTGGACCCAGCGTATAGCCGATCCGCCACCCAGTCATGGCAAATGTTTTTGAGACCGAGCCGACGATGATAACGCGGTCCTTGGAATCCTTGGCGCTGGCAATCGAAAAAGGCTTGTGCGGTTCATAGACAAAATGCGAATAGCACTCATCGCCCAGCAGCCAGAAATTGTGTTTCTTGCATAGCGCCAGGATGCGTTCGTATTCATCGCCGTCAACGACTCCACCCGTAGGATTGCTCGGCGAATTGATAATAACCATTTTCGTTTTTGGCGTGACGGCCTTCTCGATGGCCGCGGCCTTGGCGCTGAATCCGTCTTCCTGCCGCGTCTGCACGATGACTGGTGTGCCACCGGCATACTTGATGATGTCCGGAAAGCTGACCCAGTAGGGCGCTGGCAGGATCACTTCATCGCCATTTTGAATGAGCACACAGATGGCATTAAAGATGGCGTGTTTTCCACCTACATTTACCACGCACTCTTTGGCCGCATAGCTCGAGCCCAGTTCACGGTTGTGCCAAGCGGCGATGGCTTCGCGCAGTGGCATGATGCCGCCCGTCGGCGTGTACTTGGTGCGATTTTCCTCAATCGCCCGGATGGCGGCCCTCTTGATGTGATCCGGCGTAGGAAAATCCGGTTCGCCAGGACCAAAATCGGCGATGTCCACGCCCTTGGCCTTGAGCTGTTCGGCGGCGCTAATCACCACTGCCGTCGGCGATACCTGAATCCGGTTGATGCGATTGGTCAGTTCCACAACCTCTCCTTGGAGCAAAAGGGGATTGGTAATTGTACAGTGTTCAGGAAATCGCAAGGAATTTCAATTGGGAAGCGAGTTGGGCACGCGTACAGGACAATTTGGCGGGCAAGGCGCGGCGAGGGTCAGGAGACCTTGGAGCGCAGCCGCTGCTCGACTACGGGAGGGACCAGTCCGGTTAATGGCCCGCCCAAATGCGCGATCTCCCGGACAAGTTTTGCGCTTAAGTAGCTGTAGCTTTCGCCGGGCAGCATGAAGACGGTTTCCAATCGTGCCTCCAGCTTGCGGTTCATCAAGGCCATCTGCAACTCGTATTCGTAATCGGAGACAGCGCGAATGCCGCGCAGGATGACGCCCGCGCCGCGCTTGCGCGCATAGTCCACAAGCAGGCCTTCGAAGACATCGACCTCGACGGAATCCCATTGCTTGGTGACCTCACGCAGCATTTCCACCCGTTCCGAGTGGGAAAACAGCGGTTCTTTTTCCAAATTCTTCAGAACCGCCACGATGAGGTGGTCAAACATCCTTTCGCCGCGTCCGATGAGGTCCAAATGCCCGTTGGTCACAGGATCAAACGAGCCGGGATAGATGGCCACGGAGGTCTTCATGTTGGACTCAGGGGATCTCTGCGCCTCATTCTAACCCAAAAAATCGTGAAAACGAGTGCGAACTTCGGGTTCAGGTCC
The DNA here is from genome assembly GCA_049686315.1 of Candidatus Acidiferrum sp. GTDB lineage: Bacteria > Acidobacteriota > Terriglobia > Acidiferrales > UBA7541 > Acidiferrum. The sequence goes on from JBAVHY010000128.1 coordinate 33,294, forward strand.
GGCGAGACCAAACAAACTGGAAAACTGTTGTGTGCTGTGGGAAAAGTGTGCCACTCTCAGGGGTTCACAATTGCAACGATTTAATGGCTGAATATTCAGCATGCGACTTTCCGGAGGCCGACTCCATGAAACAAGTTTTTTTGAATAGAAGGACCTCTTTAGTTGTACTCACATCGTTACTGGTTGCAAGCATGTCCGCGCGGGCGCAATCTCCGTCTGAGTTGAATGTAATGCCTCTGCCTGCCAAAGCACAGCTGGGCAACGGCGCGCTGAAAATTGATGCGGAGTTCACCATTGGTTTTGCCGGATTCCGGGAAGCTCGTTTGGATCGGGCCGCCCAACGGTTTCTGGTGCAACTCAACCGCGAGACTGGAATCGTGCTTGGCCATGGTCCTGCCGACCCCGCAAAAGCAACGGTGGTTGTAACGACAGGCCATGAGAGCAAACCAATCCAGGAATTGGGCGAGGACGAATCGTACACACTGGAAGTAGCGCCCGCCGGCGCAAAACTCCACGCTGCCAACCCCCTCGGCACTTTGCGCGGCCTTCAGACTTTTCTTCAATTAGTCTCTGTGACATCGGATGGTTTCGCGGTACCGGCAGTCAACATCCAGGATCAGCCGCGCTTTGCGTGGCGGGGGCTGTTGATTGATGTGTCCCGGCATTTCATTCCTATTGCTGTATTGAAGCGCAATCTGGATGGAATGGAAGCTGTGAAGATGAACGTGTTCCACTTACACCTCTCGGACAATGAAGGTTTCCGCGTGGAGAGCCGGAAATTTCCCAAATTGCAGGAATTGGGTTCCGACGGGCTCTTTTACACGCAGGAGGAAATCCGCGACTTGATTGCCTATGCTCGCGATCGCGGCATTCGGGTCGTACCGGAATTTGACATGCCTGGCCACAGCACGTCCTGGTTCGTCGGCTACCCCGAACTCGCCAGCGGCCCCGGCCCATACCAACTGGAGCGCAAGTGGGGCGTGTTTGATCCGGCGATGGATCCGACAAATGAAAAAACCTACAAACTCTTGAACGAATTCCTTGGCGAAATGGCAAAACTCTTTCCCGACCAGTATTTTCATATTGGCGGGGATGAGGTGAACGGCAAGGAATGGGACACCAATCCGAAGATCCAGGAGTTCATGAAATCGCGCGGGATAAAGAACAATGAAGGATTGCAAGCCTATTTCAGCCAGCGGGTTCAGGAACTGGTGGTCAAGCACGGGAAGACCCCGATCGGCTGGGATGAAATCCTCGTGCCCGGGGTCTCCAAGAACATCGTTATTCATTCCTGGCGGGGATCGGAAGCCCTGGCAGCGGCCGCGAGACAAGGTTACGCGGGAATTCTCTCGAATGGCTATTACATCGACCTGGGCTGGAGCGCGGCGCGCCACTACGCCGTCGATCCCATGGCAGGGGCAGCCGCGAACCTGATGCCGGAAGAGAAAGCGCGCATCCTCGGCGGCGAGGACACCATGTGGTCCGAGTATGTCAATTGGGAGAATATCGACTCCCGCATCTGGCCGCGGACTGCTGCTATTGCGGAGCGGTATTGGTCTCCGCAAAGCACGACGGACGTTGCTTCGATGTACGCGCGCATGGAGGCCGAGAGCGCGCGCCTGGAATGGTTGGGGCTGACACACCGCACATACCAGCGCTTGATGGTGCAACGCATGGCGGACTCCGCCTCTGCCAGTGAGATTGATGCGCTCCTCACTCTCGTGAAGGTCCTGGAGCCGGTAAAGGATTACAGCCGCGAAAGTACCCCTGGCGAGGAACCGACAAGTCTGAAGCCACTAAACCGAGTTGTGGACGCAGTGCACCCGGAAAGCGAAGTATCTCGCCGCTTCTCCGTCAGTGTGGATCAGTATGTAGCTTTGTCGTGCAAGGATGGTGCGAAAGGCGCTGAACTGAGTGCGCAACTCTCGCACTGGGCGGAAAACGATGGTCGCTTGCAATCACTCGTTGCCCGTTCTGCTCTGGTGAAGGACGCAGCACCCGCATCCACTGCACTCTCACAGGCCGCCGAACTTGCCCTCATGGCGCTACAGCGAGCCAGCCATGGACTTCCTCTTCCGGAAGATATAAAGAAGCAGCAGACCGATGCGCTCAACGCGTTTGAACTCCAAGCACACAAAGCCCAGTTGACAATTCCCGCACGCGCAGCATTTCAGAAACTGATTGAGGCGGTAGGCGCGGGCGGGCCTTGCGCGGCCGCGAAATAGCTGCCCGCGGTTCGATGCTCGGGGCACTCTGGCTTTTCCCTCGATAGACCAGATCGAATGCTTCAGTTTGCGGCAGCCGCATCAGTAGCGCTGTGGCAGTTACCTTCACCCGAGTCGCGGAACTCTTTTCCAGCCTCGGGAACAAACTCCCAGCGGAATTTCCCAGGGGAAAGCGTAAGTTTCAAGACACCATATGTGTCGGAGTTGCGCACTTCGCTGTTTGCCTGCGGAATCCTAAGAAATGTGTGACTCTTGCCCCCGGTGCCCACCGTAATCTGGCGGATTCCACGATCAGGATCAGCGCGCCCAAACGGATCCTGGGGCGACACGGATCTGTGGATGCACGGCCACCCCGGCCTGCTTTCTGGGCAAAAGGGCAATGCTCCTTTGGGACGAGAATACGTCCTGGCGAACACGGAGTTCGACAAGATCGTATATCGCGCCCCCTTCATGACTTTCCACGTTGGCCCCTTCCTGGATACCGGAAAGACCTACGACCCTTCCGGGTATTTCGGTTCGCAGAAATGGATGTGGGACACTGGCGCGCAATTGAAAATCCGCGTGCTCGGCTCCTTTGAATTTGTCCTCGGATACGGCAAGGATCTCCGCTCCGGAAGGAATTCCTTTTTCACCACGGTTCTGCGCTAACCCGGACTTACTTGTTTTCTGTGTACACTTTCCCACCGTCGCTGCAGCGCAACCAAATTCGGTCGATCCTCAACGCTTTCGCGCGCCTGAGTATTCTCATGGCGCTTAGATGGCACATTCACTGGTGCACAATTCCCATTTAGCTATTAGACTTGTGTCGGTATGCCTAGCCCAGTTGACATACATCGCTGGCATTTCTTGCTTGTGCTCAAGATCGCCTTCGTCTTCCTTTTTGTGGTGGTGCCAACGTGCCTGCGTGCAGAGACAATTTCCGGAACCATCCAGGATCCGTCAGGCGCTGTCGTTGTAGGAGCGCGAATCGAGATCACTGGGGGAGACCTTTTGCAGCCCCTTGTGCTTGCTTCGGACAGCTCAGGCAAATTTGTGTCCCCACAATTGAAATTGGGCGAGTATTCGGTGCGGGTAATGCAGGATGGTTTCGAATCCCTCGTCAAGGCTGTGGATTTGCAGGCATCGGTCGAACTTAAGCTGGTGCTCGCCATTGCCGAAGAGCGGGTGAGCGTCTCCGTTACGGGGAAAAGTCTCGCGTTTGCCAATTCTGATCCTTTGTACCGGCAACTCCGCGAAATCGGACTGGGCGAAACCTTTCGCTGTGACAACTACAGTTTGAGTTCGGACGTAGCGACCTTTCAGTTGGAGAAAGGGACGCTGACTCGATTGAGTCCGGTAGATGGGGTTGTAACCGGCGCGATCTTCATCGGGGAGGGACGCTTCACTCTCCAACCCGTGACTCGTCTCGACACCCGCGAACTGAGCCGTCGTACTGGCTCGGCAGAGGCCAGCGAGGACTTTACGGAGGTGGTTTTCCGATTCACGCGGGAAGCCTGGGGAAGGTTTCTCCCCGGACTCGGGGAAAAAACGGGGACACCTCCCGAGGCCGCCGCTGTCTTCAACCATTGGCGAGAGAAAGTGCGGCACCGCCGGGAATATGCTTTGGGTTTTACCCAATATCTGCTGCAGGGCGAAACGATGGAGAACGTGGATGCCGATCTTCTCGCCGCCTTGTACAATCGCGCGCATCCGGAATTCTTTAATGCGTACCTACGCGGCAAGAAGCACAAGGATCTCCGTTTCTTCTTGAGAAATCATATGGGTGCTGTGCCGCAACTCAATTCGCCGGAAGAAGTTGCCCTGATCAACTTCGATCCGGAAGGATCGCAGGATGGCGTCTGGTATCTGGCTCACTTGAAATCCGAATACTCGAGCCACACCGCCAGTTCCCTTGAGGATCGCCGCCTGTTCGCTACGCGCCGTTACAAAATCGAGACGGTAATTTCCAAGAACGAGCATCTGACCAGCACAGCTACCATCACCTTCAAGCCGCTGATCATCGGGGAGCGCGTTCTCAAGTTTGGATTGCTACCCAATCTTCGTGTTACACGCGTCACAGATGGACAAGGAAGAGACCTCTATTTCATTCAGGAGAGCCGGAAGGAAGACGGCTCGTTTTACGCCATACTTCCTAATGCGCCGGATGCCGGAAAAGAATTCTCGATTACCGTCGAGTATACAGGGGACAAAGTTCTGGAGGAGGCTGGCGACGGGAGTTTCTATGTCAGTGCACGAAGCTCTTGGTATCCGAACCTCAATGGGTTTATAGAAAAAGTGCTTTATGATCTTACGTTTGAAGTCCCTCGAAAATACAAGGTCATCAGCGTCGGCAAGTTGCAGACAGAATCGACTCAAAAAGACCTGGCCGTCAGCAACTGGACGACGCCCTTTCCCGTTGCCGTTGCTGGCTTTAACTATGGCGATTATAAGAAGAAAGAACTGCCCGACGAGATTACGGGCTACAGGATTTCGGGCTACTACTTGACCGATTTACCTACCGTGCTGCGCCCGTATGCCAAGAGCGCTTTCCTCCAGTCCATGGCACCTGGCAGCATGACGGAATATGCTCTGGAGCAAACGCGGGCCCAGTTGCAGTTGTGCACTTATTATTTCGGCAGAAGTCCTTATGAGGACATTTACATCACCGAACAGCCTAACTTTAACTTCGGACAATCTTGGCCGAACCTGGTCTACCTCCCGATTGCCGCCTACATGGACTCGACGCAAAGATGGATGCTATTCGGGCGCCCCGACAACAGATTTACTGGCTTTGTGCAGGAGGTAACACCTCACGAAGTGGCCCACCAATGGTGGGGCCATGCCGTGGGCTGGGCTTCTTACCACGATCAATGGCTTTCCGAGGGGTTTGCGGAGTTCTCTGCCGGGCTGTTTCTACAACATGCCGTGGGCAAAGACTGGCGGAAGGACTACATCGAATTTTGGAAGCGCCTGCGCGAGCGTCTTCTGGAGACAAATATTAATCGTATAGCTCCTAACGATGCAGGCCCCCTGTGGATGGGACTGCGCTTGATTTCTCCTCACACCGAAGACGCCTACCAGAACGTGACCTATACCAAGGGCGCATACGTTCTGGAAATGCTGCGTTCGATGATGTACAGCACTCAAGATCAAGACAAAGAGTTCATAGCCATGATGCATGATTTTGTGGAGAGCCACCGCGACAGGGCGGCGACCACGGAGTCCTTCAAAGCCATCGCGGAAAAACACATAACCAAATTGATGGATCTTGACGGCAATGGCCGCTTGGACTGGTTTTTTGACGAGTGGGTATACGGTACTCAGGTGCCGCGATACCACTTCGAGTACCAACTCGCTCCGGCTGACGGTGGCAAAGTGAGGTTACGCATGACCATTACGCAGAGCGAGGTTGACGAAAAGTTTGCCATGCTGGTTCCGTTATTTGCCGATTTCGGGGATGGCATGGTGCGTATCGGCCAGGCCAAAATTGCAGGCAGCACCAAGCACAGCGTTGATATCGTTCTGCCAAACCGACCGAAGAAAGTCGCCTTGAACGCATACAAGGAAATTCTCGAGCGATGAGGGCGGCCGCTACGGCGGCAAGTCAAGCGGTCTTTCTTCCCTCCGCGCCTCCCGCGCCTTATCAAACACTACACAACTCGAAAACTTCTTGATCGCCTCGGCGCAGTGTGGTTTACACTTTTCTTCTGTTGGAGTTCCTCCCCAACCGCCTTGTGCCTGTTCGCAGCAGACACAAGGTCCGCGCGCCAGCGTAGCGTCTCGTTCGCGAGACCTCCCCATGTTACGGGGACATCACACCTGCACGCTCTGTGCAGGCAGAAGGATTTACATGAAAGCAGTAGTGTCTTTTCTTTTGGTATTTGCCCTAGTGTGCTCCGCGGCGCCACCCACCTACGCCGAGCCGCGCCAAGTCCTGCAGGGCACGGAAATCCATCTCACGCTGATCAGCGCCATCAACTCCGCCACTGCCCGTGCAAATCGCTCGTAGGAGTGTTCGTGACCCGCGAGAATCAGGTCGGCGTGGGCGGCGTACAAGTCTTGCCAAAATGTACGCAATTCCCCGTGCCGGGCATGCTCGGCCATCAATCCACTGCTAAACATTGCGTGATGGCCGTAGGCCAAAATGCACCCATGAGCGTGCGCCGCCAAATCTTGTCGCAGCCATGTCTCCTCGGGCGAGCCTGCCCCACAACCGCCCAATTCCCTGACCTTGCAATTCGTATTTAAAACCAGGATGTGCCAGAACCCAAATCGTAACTGTAGTAGCCCTTTTTTGGTTCGCCAGCCTGCTTGCCCCAATAGCGAAAATAGCCGGCCGCAGCCGAGCCGTTGTATTCATGATTGCCTGCGGCTGGCAGGGTGCGCTTCTTAAACCTCCCCCACGTTGGCTGGTAACATTTCTGGAATTCCTCGTAGGCTCCATGGTCATAGGCCAGGTCTCCCGCCGCGAAGACGATGCCAGGAATTTTGTCGATTAGTTTGGCGGTGGTTTCCGCTCCAGCGATGCTGTTGCAGTCGGCGATGTCTCCCGCTCCCACCAACGTAAACGTGTCTGAATCTTTGCTGGTCGTCGAGGGAGAGGCTTCCTTTTGGAGCGCCATGGGCCCTGCTTCTGTCTCTTGAGCCGTAACGCTCAACGAAGAAAATGCCATGCCCACGGCCAAAGCCAATACCTGGATTTTCAATTGTCGTGGCCAATGCCCACAAACCATGAGTATGATCCCTCGGCTTCAAAATACTCAGCATACCCTGGTTGCATTCATCGCCAGTCACCATTCAGCGCCGATAACTGACGTTTCAGTGCTGCCAGGAGACCATTGAGAGCGGAATCCTTGAAACCAGACTAGATTGGTCTTATTGTAAGTGTTTTCAAATTAAGGGGTTGTTGTAGTGCCTGACAGGATTTGGGTTGACAGGGGAGGCATGGAAGGGTATAGTTCAAATGCGACCAAATGGGTCCTATTGGCATCTTACTGGGGTGCCAGCGCCTGGTTCGGAACATGTTCAAACTTTCCAAAAAAGCAGACTACGGGTTGATTGCCATGAAGCACCTCGCCAACCATCGTCAGGAACATGCTTGTAGCGCCAGCGAGATCGCCGAGGAATACGGGATTTCCGCCACCTTGATGGCCAAGGTGCTGCAGAAGCTTGCGAAACATGGGCTGGTTGGCGCCAAACACGGTTCGACGGGTGGGTATCAGTTGGCGAAGCAAGCGGATCGCATCAGCGCCTTGGAGGTGTTGACAGCGATTGATGGGCCGGTGCTGATCACCTCTTGCGTGACCAGCCACGGTAATTGCGACGCAACCGACCGCTGCTCCGTCAAAGAACCGTTGCAGCGCGTGAATGAAAGCATTTTGGGAGTATTGAGCACGGTAACGATCGCTCACCTGAGCGAGGACAAACAGGAACCGGCTCTGGTGGAATTAAAGGGGATGGACCGGTTGGCGGCAACACGCTGAACGGAGAAGTCTGGACTCGATAGGAGAAGAACATGGCTGTCAAGCTGCCGATTTACATGGACAATCACGCTACCACCCCGCTGGATCCGCGGGTGCTGGAGGCGATGTTGCCCTATTTCACCGAAAAATTTGGCAATGCGGCCAGCCGAAACCATTCGTTTGGCTGGAGCGCTGAGGAGGCCGTCGAAAAGGCCCGGCAGCAGGTGGCTTCTCTAATCAACGCCACGGCGAAAGAAATCATTTGGACCAGCGGCGCGACAGAATCCGACAACCTGATGATCAAGGGCGTCGCGGAGATGTATCGCGAGAAGGGCAACCACATCATCACGGAAGCTATCGAGCACAAGGCAGTGCTGGATACCTGCAAGAACCTGGAGAAACACGGCTTTGAAGTGACCTACCTTCCGGTGCATAAGGACGGGCGGGTAGATCCGGAGGATGTGCGCAAGGCGATCAGGCCCACGACCATACTGATTTCGGTCATGTATGCAAACAACGAAATTGGCGCGGTCAATCCGATCGCGGAAATCGGCAAAATCGCCAAGGAGCATGGCGTCTTCTTTGCCGTGGACGGCGTTCAAGCGGTTGGGAAGATTCCTGTGGATGTGCAGAAAGACAACATCGACTTGCTGGCTATTTCCGCTCACAAGATCTACGGGCCGAAGGGTGTTGGCGCGTTGTATGTGCGCCGGCGCAACCCGCGCGTGCAGCTTTCCGCCATTATTGATGGTGGTGGCCACGAGCGCGGCATGCGCTCCGGCACGCTGAACGTGCCCGGCATCGTGGGTTTGGGCAAGGCCTGCGAGATTTGCCAGCAAGAAATGCCTCAGGAATCCGAACGGCTGCGCGGGCTGCGCGACCGTCTGAAGGCCGGCCTCGAGGCCAAGCTGGACGAAGTTTACATTAATGGTTCGCTGGAGCATCGCCTCCCGAACAACCTCAACATGAGCTTTGCCTATGTCGAAGGCGAATCGCTCCTGATGGGCATCAACGACGTGGCGGTTTCGAGCGGTTCCGCGTGCACCTCGGCAACCCTCGAACCCAGCTATGTACTCAAAGCCCTAGGCGTTGGTGAAGATCTGGCGCATACGTCGATCCGATTCGGCCTGGGGCGTTTCACAACCCAGGAAGAAGTCGATTACGTGACCGACAAAATGGTGCAGGTTGTTACCAAGCTTCGCGAACTTTCGCCGCTTTACGAAATGGCCAAGGAAGGAATCGACATCTCCAAGGTCAAGTGGCAGACAGCGTGATGTTTGAAGGATGAAAAGAAGGGGCAAAATGGCAAGCGCAATCGCAACTGAAGGAACTCTACGTATCCACCGCTCGATTGCAGGTACGTCCGCGCCGTTTCGCGTGACCTATCAGGCGTATCAGGACGGTGACGAGCCGGCGCCGGCAGCGGAGCGTGCGTTTTATCACCTCCAGGATGTCCGGGAATTCCTGGACGTTCTGGGAATTGGCACACAATATGTGCGTGACGCCTTGCGGGAACTCACCGCCGGACGTTCCGCGTTTCTAACCAACATCGCCCTGACGGAAAAGGCGGTAAAGAACGCAGGTTTTGGCGGTCTTCTCGCTGCGGCGAGGGGCTGAATTTCGGGGAAGAAGAACCAGAAGGAGAGAGGGGCTCATGGCATACAGTGAAAAGGTAGTCGATCACTACAATAACCCGCGGAACGTCGGGAGCCTGCCCAAGGAAGATCCCAACGTCGGGACCGGCCTGGTGGGTGCGCCGGAGTGCGGTGACGTGATGAAGCTGCAGATGAAAATCAATCCCGAGACCAGGGTCATTGAAGAAGCCAAGTTTAAGACCTTTGGCTGCGGGTCGGCCATCGCCAGCTCTTCTCTTGCCACCGAGTGGGTAAAGGGCAAGACCGTTGACGAGGCCCTGGAGATCAAGAACACGGACATCGTCCGCGAACTCTCGCTCCCGCCGGTCAAGATTCACTGTTCCGTGCTCGCCGAGGATGCCATTAAGGCGGCCATCGGTGATTGGAAGAAGAAGCACGGAGTGGAAGTTCCCGCGCACGAAAAGTCTTCGCACTGAGCGAAGGGCTGCGCGGCGTTAGTGGCGTCTTCCGGCGGCAGGTTTTGGCCGTCGGAGGATGCTGTCGAGTTATTCGCTCCAGAAAGTGGAAACAGGTATTTGACCATGCCAACGGAAGTGACAACTCCTGAGACAGCAAAAGCTGGGCCGGTCATCCATGTTTCGGAGCGGGCCGCGAGGAAGATTGTTGCGCTACTCGGTAAGGAAGGCGTCTCGCCGGAAACCGGTGGCTTGCGTGTCGGCGTTCAAGGGGGCGGCTGCTCCGGGCTTTCTTACGCCATGCGGCTGGATACCCAGGCGCGCGACCGAGACAAGGTATTTGAAGAGTTCGGCGCGCGCGTTTTTGTGGACCCGAAGAGCCTCCTCTACCTCAATGGCACCACGCTTGACTACGAGGAGACACTCATGCGGCAGGGCTTTGTGTTTGTGAATCCGAATGCCGCCCGGAGTTGCGGCTGCGGCAGTTCGTTTACGGCGTAGCGGTTGCACGGACTCCAGTCTGTGCCCTGATTGGTGCTGACTTGGTCTGACAAGTGGTTGGCCACCGCAATCGCCAGCCACTTTTTTTATGTTTGGGGGCAGTACAAAAGAGCTTCTATGAGCACATCACTCCCCGCCACGAATCCGCCGATGGTCTGCTGGAACTGTCACGAGCGCACTGTAGGCACGCACTTTTGTCCGGGCTGCGGGAAGGTACTCCAACTGCCACAGCAGAGCGATTACTTCTCGATGTTCGAAATGCCGCGCAAGCTGTGGATTGAAATGGGTGCGCTGGAGCAGAAGTTTCTTCAGCTCAGCTGGAAGCTCCACCCGGACAATTTTGTGAATGCCACACCGGAGGAGCGGGAGATTTCCCTGAAACGCAGTTCAGAGCTGAATGACGCTTACCGCACGCTGCGCGATCCGGTCGCGCGCGTTGAATACCTGCTGGCGATTGAAGGGGCGCGCAAGGATGGCGAGACAAAGCAGCAAGCGCCCCCGGAACTGCTGGAGGAGGTATTCGAATTGAACGAATCGCTGGATGAATTGCGCGAGGCCAGAGCTTCTGGCGGCGACACCGGCTCGTTGAGACATCGTTTGGAAGCCGAGGAAAAGAATTTTGAAGAGAAATTAAACGAAGTCGACGGCCAGTTGCAGGCCACGGCCCGCGAGTGGGACAAGGCCTTGGAGGGCACTGCGGATGATTCTCGCCGCAAGTCCGTTATGGGCAAACTGAATGAATTGCTCAATCGTCGTTCGTACATTCGGAACCTTGTCGTGAACGTGCAAAAAGAATTGATCGGATCGTGACCCGAGTCACGGGGCACAAAACCTCTATCGGGGACAGTAATCTGATGGGACGCATCGTCGGAATCGATCTCGGAACAACGAACAGTCTGGTCGCCTACCTGGACGCTCAGACCGGCCAGCCGAAGTGTATTCCGGGTCCCGCCGGCAGCACGCTGTGTCCCTCGATTGTCAGTCTCGATCCCGACGGCAGCGTTATCGTGGGCGAGCCTGCACGTCGGCGTTTGCTCACTCAGCCTGAGCGCACGATTTATTCCGTGAAGCGGCTGATGGGCCGCGGCCCAGGGGATGTGCAGGGCGAGTTAAGACTCTTTCCATTTCGCATCGACCCCTCCAGCAATCACATGATTCGCGTTCAGCTCGGCGAAAAAGTTTTCACGCCGCCAGAGATTTCGTCCTTCATTCTGCGTGAACTTAAGAACTGGGCGGAGGCTTATTTCGGTGAAACGGTGAATCGGGCGGTGATTACCGTCCCCGCGTATTTCAATGATGCGCAACGGCAGGCCACCAAGGATGCCGGCAAACTAGCCGGTCTCGAGGTGCTGCGTCTGGTCAACGAACCTACAGCTGCCGCGCTGGCGTACGGCCTGCATGAAAAGCAGCGCGGCAAGGTGGCCGTCTATGACCTTGGGGGCGGCACGTTTGACATTTCCATTCTGAAGCTGATCGCAACGACCGAAGGCGATATTTATCAGGTTCTGTCCACCAATGGCGATACACACCTGGGCGGCGACGATATCGATAACTTGCTGCAGGCCTTTGTTCACGAGCAAATTTTGCAGACCGATAAGATCGATTTCTCTCCTCATGGTGAACTGGCCCAGGAACTTCGCAAAGAGCTGATTGCTCTCAAGCATAAACTTTCGGAAGTGGAATCCGCCGCGCTGCGCTTCCCGTTGCCGAATGGCAATATTTTTGTGCGCGAATTCACGCGCGGCGCTCTCGAGGCGTTGATTCGGCCCGTGGTGGACCGCACGATGGTGCCGGTCAAGCAGGCGCTGGCGGATGCGCATCTGAAACCAACGGAGTTGGACGAGGTCGTACTGGTTGGAGGCACGACGCGCACGCCGCTGATTCGGCGCACGGTGCAGGAATTCTTTGACCGCAAGCCGCACATCGAACTGAATCCCGACGAAGTGGTCGCGCTGGGCGCGGCGGTGCAAGCCAATATTCTCGATCGCGGCGTGCAGAACATGCTGCTGCTGGATGTCACCCCGCTCTCGCTCGGCATCGAGACGTATGGCGGCGCTGTGGCAAAAGTGATTCCGCGGAATTCGACGATTCCGGCCAGCGCGCAGGAGATGTACACCACCGGCGTGGACAACCAGACCGGCATCGATATTCACGTGCTCCAGGGAGAACGGGAACTCGCCAAGGATTGCCGCTCGCTGGCGCGCTTTACACTGCGCGTACCGCCCGCACCGGCAGGCTTGCCGCGTATCGAAGTGAAATTCCTGATTGACGCAAATGGCATCCTGCAAGTGAGCGCGAAGGATATTCGCACCGGTTCCCAGCATACCCTGGAGGTTCAGCCAAGTTACGGCCTGAACGACAATGACATCGAGCGCATGTTGGAAGAATCCATCGAATATGCCGAACAGGATTTTGCGGAGCGCCAGGTGATTGAGGCGCGAACGGAAGCGGAGTCGGTTCTCACTGCGACCGCCAAGGCGCTGGCGAATCCGAATGCCTCGAGTCTGCTTGAAAGCGAGCGCGCCAAGATTGACGCGAGTGTTGCCGCGTTAAAGAAAACTACGCAGGGGAGCGATTACAAGCAGATTCGACAGCAGATTGACGAATTGAATCACGCGACTGAGCATCTTGCCGAATTGCTGATGAACTCGGCTTTGCAGACCGCGCTTGAAGGCAAAAAGCTGGCGGAAGTTTAGGGAGAGAAATATGGGCGGCAGCAATCCGTACATCGAGGAAACAAAATATAAGAAGGCGACGCAGAAATTCAAAGTCACCTTCCTGCCGAGCGGCAAAACCGTTGAGGTTGATCCGGAGAAGTTTCCTTACGGCCACAACGGCCTGCCCGGTAGCATCCTGGATATTTCCGAGGGCTTCAAGATGGGCCTGGATCATGCCTGTGGGGGCGTTTGCGCTTGCTCCACCTGTCACGTGATCGTGCGCGAAGGGCTGGACTCCTGCAACGAGGCGACCGATGCGGAGTTGGATGAACTCGATGAAGCGCCTGGGATCACGCCGAAGTCACGTCTTGGCTGCCAGACTGTGCCTGATGGCACCACCGATATCGTGGTCGAAATTCCTGAGTGGAACAAGAATTACGCGAAAGAACTGGACCACTGAGGAACACTCATGCCGCGCACCTTCGATTGGGATAGCCTGGACGATATAGCCATCGGCTTGGCGGACAAGTTTCCGGATGTGGATCCGTTGACCGTGCGTTTTACCGACATGCACAAGTGGATTACGGAACTGCCTGGCTTTGCGGGCGATCCCGAGAAGTCGAACGAAAGTAAGCTCGAAGCTATCCAAATGGCCTGGCACGAAGAATGGCAGGATCGCCAGAAGTGAGACCGGTTCTCAGTTATCAGTTTAAGTATTAAGTTTCGGAGACGGCTTATCAGGCAATCCTCTTGCAGCCGAGCCCAGCCCTTTCGCAGCACGCACTCTAACGAAATTTGTTAATTTCGCCACGCGAGGTTGCGTATACCTCGTTTTCAGAGCCGCAACTCTCCCTGTGCTATCATTTGCTTCCCATTCCCGGGGAGAAGCTCACTCAAGGTGTAGATCGATGAAAACCAAAAATGCGGATTATCGCTGCTTCGCACGTGTGTACAGCGAAGCAGTGCGCGCACTGTCGGGAATTGCCTGTATAATTTCGCTGCTGCTAATTGTATCGGCTGGCTCCTTGGCTCAAGAATCAAATCCCTTTGCCGGCGATGCCAAGGCGGCGAAGGCGGGGGAATCGCAGTTTCGAGCGAACTGCGCCTTCTGCCACGGATTAGGCGCGCGTGGCGGCGGCCGCGGACCGGATTTGACCCGCGCCCAAAAGCGCCATGGAAAAACAGACGCAGACCTCTTTCGAACGATCAACGAAGGAATTCCCGGCACGGCAATGCCGCAGAATGGAACAACGGGTCAAGGCGTGGGAATGACGGCGGAAGAAATCTGGCAGGTAATCACGTACATTCGCAGCGTGGAAAAGAAATCTGGCACGTTTCCTTCTGGTGATTCTGCGCATGGCGACAAGGTCTTCCACGGCTCCGGCGGATGTTTTGCTTGCCACATGGTGAATGGCAAGGGTGGAAGGCTGGGGCCGGAACTGACGAACATTGCCATGGCGCGCTCGACAGAATCGCTGGTAGATTCCGTGCGAAATCCCAGCAGCCACCTGGCCACCGGTCTGATCGAAAACACCAAGGAATTTCCTCAGGAATATGAAACTGTTACCGTCGTGACCCACGGCGGAGAGACGTTTACAGGTGTCGCGCTCAATGAGGACAGTTTCAGCCTGCAGATGATGGACACCCAGCAGCAAATTCATCTTCTTGAAAAGGACAAGCTCAAGTCATTCAAGAAGACGCGGGAATCGTTGATGCCCGCATACGATGAAAAGACGCTGCCCGATCAGGATTTGCGCGATCTCCTGGCCTATCTTTCCGAGGTAAGCGCTAAATGAGGAACGCCACGATGAAGCAAACATTCATTTATGCGTTTGCGCTGATTGCTTCCAGCTTAATGGCCTGTTCCACCCATGCCCAAGTAACCTTTGACCGCATTCTTCACGCATCGAAGGAGCCGCAGAACTGGCTCACCTATTCGGGCGATTATTCCGGCCGGCGGCATAGCGAACTGACACAAATCAACACGGAAAATGTGAAGAGCCTGGTAGCGCGTTGGGTGTATCAGACGGGAGCGCTGGGGAAATTTGAGACCACGCCGCTGGTGGTGGACGGAATCCTATACGGCACTGGGCAGGATGATCGAGCGTACGCGCTCGACGCACGCACCGGACGGCCCGTCTGGCAGTATCAATACGTTTATCCCTCCGACATCCGGCCGTGCTGCGGTCGAATCAATCGTGGCTTCGCGATACTCGGCGACAAGGTTTACTTCGCTACGCTTGATGCGCATGTCATCGCACTGGATGCGAAAACCGGAAACGTAGTCTGGGATGTGACGGCCGTTGATTATCGCAAGGGCTACAGTTTTACGCTTGCGCCGCTTGCCGTCAAAAACATGATTGTCGTGGGAATTTCAGGCGGCGAGTACGGCACGCGGGGATTTGTCGAGGCGTACGACGCGAATAGCGGCGAGCGAAAATGGCGCTTTTACACCACGCCGGGGCCGGGAGAGCCGGGTCACGAAACTTGGGCTGGAGATTCCTGGAAAACCGGCGGGGCGCCGGCGTGGATCACGGGAGTGTACGACAAAAACACCGATCAATTGTTCTGGACGACAGGAAATCCCGCACCTTCCAATCGCAAGGCGCAACGCGAAGGCGACAATCTCTACAGCAACTGCTTGCTCGCGCTGGACGCGAATACAGGCAAACTAAACTGGCATTTTCAATACACAAAGCACGACGAACACGATTGGGACTCGACTCAAGTGCCTGTTATGGTAGAGCTCGGCGGGAAAAAGCTGATCGCTCACGCCAATCGCAACGGGTATTTCTACCTGATCGATCGAACCACCGGAAAACTTATTTTTTCGAAGCCGTTCGCAACCACGACCTGGAGCGATACAAACGATGCAGAAGGGCGCCCTGTAGCCAAGGAGGGGAGTTCACCAACACTGGAAGGGCGCAAAGTGTGTCCCGGGGCCGCGGGGTCCACGAATTGGATGTCGCCCAGCTTTGACCCGCAGACAAAGCTCTTTTATGTAACCGCGCGAGAGCAGTGCGACATCTTCAGCACGGCGGAGCAGACGAATGAAGAAGGACATGCCTATTACGGCAGCGCCTATTTTCCGGCGGCCGACGCCGAGCCGTATTGGGGAGCTCTGCGCGCACTGGATCCGCTGACCGGAGAAAAGAAGTGGGAGTTCAAGCATGTATCTCCCAGTTGGTCGGGAGTCTTAACCACGTCCGGCGGATTAGTATTTACCGGAGATTCAGAAGGAAATTTCATTGCATTGGAGGCAAGCACAGGAAAGGTGCTGTGGCATTTCCAGATGGGAGGCGCCGTTTACGCCGCCCCGATGGCGTATGCGATCGACGGCAAGGAATATGTTGCCATCGCGGCAGGATCCTCGCTGTTCACCTTTACCCTACCGTAAGCCGCAAAACGGCCGGTAACTATCCTTGTACGGATTGGAGTTCGTCAGAGCCAAACCATGCCGTGACATGCCGAAAAGTTGGTAGAACCAACGCATGTGCTTTTGTGGCTGCATGCAAATTGAAATAAAGAGAGAATGATCCCCGAGATTCTTGCGAGAGGGAATGATGAAGTACCCGGGTTTTGATCTGACTGGCAGAATCGCCGTGGTTGTCGGTGGAACGTCGGGCATTGGCCAGACGATCGGCCGCGGGCTGGCGGAAGCTGGAGCGCAGGTGATTCCCACCGGGCGCCGTGCGGGCTTGGTGGATGCAGCGGCGAAGGAAATCGAGTCACTCGGGCAGCGATCGTTGCGAATAACCTCCGACGTCCTGGATCGCGCATCGGTGCAGGCTCTGCTGAACGCCACGTTGGCTGAATTTGGCAAAGTGGACATTTTGGTCAACGCCGCCGGCCGCACAAAGCGCACTCCGTTCTTGGAAGTTGAGGAAAGCGAGTGGCGCGAGATTCTGGAGACCAATCTGACCGGTGCCTACCGCGTGAGCCAGGTTTTCGGGCGCCACATGGTTGAACGAAAGTACGGGCGCATCATCAATATTGCTTCCCTGAGTTCATTCGTAGGTCTTTATGAAGTGGCGGCGTACGGCGCGAGTAAGTCCGGCCTCGCCTCGCTGACGCGCACGCTGGCGATCGAGTGGGCGCGTTACGGCGTTTGCGTGAATGCCATCATGCCGGGCGTGTTTCGCACCGCCATGAACGAGAAATTGCTCGACGGGACGCCGAGAGGCCAGGAATTTTTGGTGCGCACCCCGATGCGCCGCTTTGGGAAGGTGGAGGAATTAGTGGGCAGCGCGATATTCCTGGCTTCGGAAGCAGCGAGCTTTGTTACCGGAACTATCCTTCAAGTGGATGGAGGGTTTCTGGCGAGTGGCGTGAATCAATAGAAAGTCCCGAGACGCAATCGAACCGATCAATGGCCAAGAACGCATCGAGATTAACGGAGCAGCCGGCAGCGTCAACCGCTCAAGTTTCTGGAGAGGGGCCCTCGTGGAGCCGCGCCAGACTTTCCCCCGGAAAGTTTCGCTGGGTGATTTGCGCTGTTCTATTTATTGGCATCAGCAAGAACTACATGGACCGCCAGGTGTTGGGTGTGTTGAAAGCAACCCTTCAGCACGATCTCGGGTGGAACGAAATTGATTACGGCAACCTGGTTTTCGCGTTCCAAGCGGCCTATGCCGTGGGAATGATCGTGGTGGGGCGTTTCATCGATCGCGCCGGTACCAGGATTGGATACGGACTGGCGATGGTGTTCTGGAGCCTCGCTTCCATGGCGCACGCGCTGTGCAATTCGCTCGTGAGTTTCGGATTTGCGCGCGCTGCTCTGGGTTTGGGAGAGTCGGGAGCGTTCCCAGCCAGCATCAAGACAGTCACGGAGTGGTTTCCCCAGAAAGAACGAGCGCTGGCAACGGGAATCTTCAATGCAGGCACAAATGTGGGGGCAATCCTGACGCCGTTGCTCGTGCCTTGGATTACCGTGCACCTCGGCTGGCGTTGGGCGTTCTTGATTACAGGCGCAATCGGATTTCTGTGGTTTTTGTTGTGGATGGCGGTGTACCGCAAGCCGGAAGAACATCCTCGATGCTCGGCTGAGGAACTCGACTACATTCGAAGCGATCGCGAGAAGCCGGCGGCTCGAATACCCTGGGTGCAACTGCTTGCTCACCGGCAGACGTGGGCCTTCTTGATCGCGAAATTTCTAACCGACCCGATCTGGTGGTTCTACTTGTTCTGGGTGCCGGGATTTCTGCAGCGCGAGCACGGCTTAAATCTAATGAATCTCGGATTGCCGATTGTGACCATTTATCTGATTTCCGATGCCGGCAGCATTGCCGGGGGATGGTTATCTTCACAGTTTATTAAACGTGGTCATTCTGTGAATATGGCGCGAAAAGTGGCCATGTTAATTTGCTCCGTGTGCGTCGTGCCAATTGTTTATGCCTACCGCGCGACTGGCCTCTGGGAAACGGTCCTTTTGATCGGGATCGCGGCGGCGGCGCACCAGGGTTTTTCCGCTAATCTGTTTACGATTCCATCGGATATGTTCCCGAGTCACATGGTCGCTTCGGTTGTGGGGATTGGCGGGATGGCGGGCGCGGTGGGCGGAATGCTGATTGCCAAAATCGTCGGTTATGTATTGCAGCAGACTGGGAGTTACCTGGTTCCCTTTTTCATTGCCGGGACTGTTTATTTGGTTGCCCTTGGAGTTATGCATTTAATCGTGCCGCGCTTGCAGCCGGTCAATGCTGTATGAAGAAAAAAGTTTGCACTGAATTGCGCTGGTTCGTAACGCAGGGGTGAATCCATGGGCCTCAAAATCCGGTCGAAAGAGAATTGCCACTGGGACCTGATCAGTCTCGGAGAAGTGATGCTGCGCCTGGATCCGGGTGAAAAGCGAATTTGGACGACGCGGAGCTTCGAAGTTTATGAGGGCGGTGGCGAATATAACGTGGCACGTGGATTGAAGCGCTGCTTTGGGCTGGACACTGCCGTGGTCACCGTGTTCGCGGATAATCCCGTCGGCCGACTTTTGCAGGACCTGATCTATCAAGGCGGTGTGGATCAGTCGCTGGTGCACTGGGTGCCGTACGATGGGGTTGGGCGCTCGGTGCGAAATGGACTGAACTTCACGGAACGGGGTTTCGGTGTTCGGCCCGCGCTGGGTTGCTCGGATCGCGGGCATACGGCGATTTCGCAACTCAAGCCCGGCGAAATGGATTGGGAGCATATCTTCGGTTCCTTGGGAACGAGATGGTTTCACACCGGCGGAATTTTCTGCGCGCTTTCCGCAACGACGCCCGAAGTGGCCATCGAGGCCATGCAAGCTGCGCGGAAACATGGCGCGGTGATTTCTTACGATTTGAACTACCGGGAATCGCTCTGGAAAGCGAATGGGGGACAGAAACGCGCGCAGGAAGTAAACCGAAAGATCGCGCCGTACGTGGACGTGATGATTGGGAACGAAGAGGATTTTTCGGCGGCGCTGGGATTTGAAGTTCCGGGAATGGACCAGCACATGACCAATTTTGAACTCGATGGATTTAAGAAAATGATCGAGAAGGTGGTTCAGGAGTTCCAGTTCCAGGGGGTGGCGACCACGCTGCGAAAAGCGAAAACCGCCACGCGGAACGATTGGGGCGCCATTTGCTATCACGAAGGAACATTCTTTCAAGCCACCGAGCGCGAGAACGTTGAGATCCTGGACCGAGTGGGAGGCGGCGATTCGTTTGCCTCTGGCCTGATTTACGGCTTTCTTTCCGGAAAAGACGCGAAGTGGGCAGTCGAGTGCGGTGCGGCCCATGGCGCGTTGGCGATGACCACGCCGGGGGACACCTCCATGGCGACGCTGGCGGAAGTGACCCGCCTGATGAAGGGGGCCGGGGCGCGGATCGAGCGCTAAAGGGCTGGACCACGAATCGCTGTGGCCGCAAAAATCACGCCTGCCAGGGTGGGACGACTTAGAATGAAAGGCGAGGAGATAGGGCATTGACGCGCCAACAGGTACTGCAACTTCATCCTGATGATAATGTGCTCGTCGCGCTCGTTGACCTCGAGCAGGGTGTGGGCATTTCTTTTTCCGGACACGATCTTGTTCTCGCAACCGCTGTTCCTGCAAAACACAAATTTGCGCTGCTGGACATTCCATCGGGCGGCGCGGTGACGATGTATAGCGTAAAAGTCGGCAAGGCCATGCAAGCCATCCGAGCCGGCGAAGTCTTGACGACCCGCAATGTGCACCACGAGGTCGCTCCCTTCCACGAAAAAACCGAAAACTATGCTTGGACGCCGCCCGATGTGTCGCGGTGGAGAGGCCGGACATTCGCGGGCTACCATCGCGAGGATGGCCAAGTAGGCACTCGGAATTATTGGTTGGTAGTTCCCCTAGTGTTCTGCGAGAACCGCAACATTGGGGTGTTGAAGCAGGCCTTCGAAGAGGAATTGGGATTTGCCGCCCCGCCAGTTTACAAACAACAGGTTGCCGACCTCGCGCGCCTTTATGCTTCAGGACGGGGGGAGCAAATCCGCGACTACGTCCCCACGGGAGAAAAAGCCCGGTCACGGCAACCTCGCATCTTCGCTCATGTGGACGGAATTAAATTTCTTTTGCACGAAGGCGGCTGCGGCGGCACGCGAGAAGACTCCAACAATCTCTGCGCACTTTTAGCGGGCTATATCCACCATCCCAATGTTGCGGGAGCCACGGTGCTCAGCCTTGGCTGCCAACACGCTCAAGTTTCGGTGTTGCGCGAAGAATTGAAAAGACGCAATCCCCATTTTTCCAAACCACTCTTCGTATTTGAGCAGCAGAAGAGCGGCGAAGAATTTTCTATGTTGTCCGAGGCCATTCGCTGGACGTTCGTGGGGCTCATGGAAGCCGACAAATACAGGCGCAAGCCCGCGCCCCTGTCACAACTTTCCGTGGGATTGAAATGCGGCGGCTCCGATGGTTTTTCCGGCATATCGGCCAACCCATCGATCGGGCACGTTTCGGATTTGGTGGTCGCGCTCTGCGGCAAGACCATCTTGAGTGAATTCCCTGAACTGTGCGGCGTGGAGCAGGAACTGGTGGACCGCGGCGTCTCCGCTCAGGTTTCAGAGCGCTTCATTCAGCTCATGAGGGAATACGCCGCCCTCGCGAAGGCTGTTCGTTCGGGCTTTGACATGAATCCCTCTCCAGGCAATATTCGTGACGGTTTGATCACCGATGCCATGAAGTCTGCGGGCGCCGCGAAAAAGGGTGGCACTTCGCCTATAACGGGCGTGCTCGATTATCCGGAATATCTACGCGAGTCTGGCTTGAACCTCCAATGCACGCCGGGAAACGATGTTGAATGCGTGACCGCACAGGTGGGCGCCGGCGCCAATATTGTTCTCTTCACAACCGGCTTGGGAACGCCTACTGGGAATCCCATTGCGCCCGTTGTGAAGATTTCCACGAATACGGAGTTGGCGCAACGAATGCCGGACATCATCGATATTGACACTGGAGGGGTCATCAGCGGCGGGAAGACGATTGAAGAAATGGGAGAAGTTATTCTGGAAGTGGTGGTGAAGGTGGCGAGCGGCGAACTTCAGACGGCAGCGGAGTCCCTGGCGCAAAACGATTTCATCCCATGGAAAAGGGGAGTGTCTCTGTAAATTCGAAAACTCACGGCCTTCAAAATGCGCAGTTTTTCATTGAAATGTCGAGATTTTGCTGCTATCTCTCGTATGCAATTGTGAATCTGCTGTCAGTGAGGCGGGTGTGAGCGGCGCGTTGTTGCTTCGGCAGATGACGTTTACAATTCCAGGAAGCGGGGTATCCTGCTCTGACCGATCCGTCCACGAGAACCAATCCATTTCGACTTGATGGCAAAGTAGCAGTCGTGACTGGAGGGGCCAGCGGCATTGGCAAGGCCATCGCCAAGAGATTTGCACAGCATGGCGCGACCGTGGCCATCCTAGATCGCAACGAACAAGCCGCGGAGGCCGCCGCTCAGGAAATTGTCGCCGCGGGCGGGCAAGCTTCCGCGTTCGGTTGCGACGTTACCGAGCGGGCAAACGTCAAGGGAGTCTTCGGGGAAATCGCTGCCAGCGGCCCGCTTCACATCCTGGTAAACAGCGCTGGCGTTTCGCATATCGGAAAACTCGAGACCACGTCGGAAGAGGATTTTGACAGGATTTTTCTAGTCAACGTCAAAGGCACATTTCATTGTATGCAAGCCGCTGTCGAACTGATGAAGCCATCCGGCGGCGTTATCCTGAATATGGCTTCAATTGCGGGCTCCGCTGCCCTTCCCGACCGTTTTGCTTATTCCACGAGCAAGGGCGCCGTCATCGCCATGACCTTATCCGTCGCGCAGGATTATTTGCGCCACAACATCCGTTGCAATTGCATCTCGCCGGCTCGCATTCATACCCCGTTTGTCGATGACTATCTGCGGAAGAATTATCCTGGGCGCGAAGCGGAGATGTTCGCTGTTCTTTCGAAGGCGCAGCCCATTGGCCGCATGGGCGAGCCTTGGGAAGTGGCCGCGCTGGCGCTTTTTCTGTGCTCGGAGGAAGCCGCGTTCATTACCGGCGTGGATTACCCGCTCGACGGAGGATTTTTCAATCTGCGTTCCTGAACCCATGAAACCCCTTGCCCATGAAGATTGATGCCCACCAGCATTTCTGGAATTACGATTCCATACGCGATTCCTGGATCACGGACACTATGTCGCTCTTGCGGCGCGACTTCTCGCCGGATGATTTGACGCCCGAACTCGCGGCCAACAGCATTGACGCTTCCGTGGCGGTTCAGGCGGCCCAGTCCGAGGAAGAAACCCGTTATT
This sequence comes from Candidatus Acidiferrum sp., assembly GCA_049686315.1. Lineage (GTDB taxonomy): Bacteria > Acidobacteriota > Terriglobia > Acidiferrales > UBA7541 > Acidiferrum. The sequence continues at coordinate 55,935 of JBAVHY010000128.1, forward strand.
TGCTCGAACTAGCTGATAACTCCGAGCACATTGCCGGCGTTGTCGGTTGGGTGGACTTGTGTTCCGCGACCGTGGAGGAGCGTCTCCAGTCCTTCTCCAAATTTGAAAAACTCCTCGGTTTACGGCACATTGTCCAGGCGGAGCCGGACAAACGCTTTTTGTTACGACAAGAGTTCCTTCGTGGCATCCGCCTGCTTCGACAGTTCGATTTTACCTACGACATCCTGGTTTATCCGCGGCAATTGCCCGCAGCAGTGGAATTAACCGCGATGTTTCCGGACCAGCGCTTCGTCATCGACCACATGGCCAAACCCGAAATCACAGCGCGCAAAACGGAAGAATGGACCGCTCACATGCGCTCCATTGCGGCGAATCCCAATGTCTATTGCAAAGTCTCTGGATTGGTCACTGAAGCGGACTGGAAGGGGTGGCGAGCCGAGGATTTCAAGTATTATCTCGATGTTGTCTTCGAGGTATTCGGGACGCACCGGCTGATGTTTGGTTCCGATTGGCCGGTCTGCCTGCTTGCCGCCAGCTATCGCCAAGTTGTCGGACTCGTCGAGAATTATGTGCGCTCAAATGCCCCCGCGGACTTGGAGGATATTTTCGGTGGCAATGCTGTGCGTTTTTATAAACTGAAAGCGATTCCGAATGGATCTACAGCTTAAAGACAGGGTTGTTCTGATCACCGGTGGCGCAAAGGGCATCGGCGCTGCAATCGCGCGCGCCGTTGCCTTCGAAGACGCGGTCCCCGTGGTGGTGGACAAAGACGGCGAGGCGGCCAGGCAACTGCAAGCGGACTTGCAAAACGCCGGCAAGGCTTGCGGGGCCATTTGCACGGATCTTACAGCTGCGCGCAATTGCCTGGATGCGGTGAATCGGACCACGAGCGAATTTGGCCGCGTGGATGACTTGGTGAACAACGCGGGTGGCAACGACAAGATCGGTCTCGAACACGGCACGCCTGAAAAATACATTGGCTCGCTTGAACGTAATCTCTTCCATTACTACAACATGGCGCATTACGCTTTGCCGGAGCTCATAAAATCTCACGGCAGCATCGTGAATATCGCTTCGAAGACCGCCCTGACTGGCCAGGGGGAAACCTCTGGGTACGCTTCCGCCAAGGGAGCCATCCTCGCTCTTACTCGCGAGTGGGCTGTCGAGTTGCTTCCATTCAACATCCGCGTGAATGCCGTTGTGCCGTCCGAGGTGATGACACCTCTCTATCAACAGTGGCTGAGCACGTTTCCAAATCCCGAGAACAAATTGAAGGAAATCGCCGCGCGCATTCCCTTGGGCAAACGAATGACTCAGCCGGAAGAAATCGCATCAATGGTTCTGTTCCTTCTTTCCCTCCGGGCCAGTCATATCACCGGCCAGCACCTTTTCGTTGACGGCGGCTATGTGCATCTCGACCGAGCATTGACCTAGGAGGGCGATTGACTCATCCGGACGCTTCATTAACCGAACGGCGATACGTTTTGCCCTTCGTCCTCGTCACCAGTCTATTTTTTCTGTGGGCGCTCGGCGTCAATCTCAACGACATTCTTATTCCGCACCTGAAAAAAGCCTTCAACCTGACGGATTTTCGCTCCTCGCTAATCCAGTCCGCGTTTTTCGGCGGATATTTCCTTGCAGCGCTTCCGGCGGGCTGGCTGATGGAGAGGGTGGGTTACAAGAATGGGATTCTCATGGGCTTGCTGGTATGCGCCACGGGAGCATTTCTTTTCATCCCAGCAGCATCCATTCGCATTTATGGCTTCTTCCTCTTTGCTTTATTCGTGATGGCCTGTGGACAGTGCTTCCTGGAGGTTGCCGCAAATCCTTATGTTACCATTCTCGGCCCCCCCGAAACGTCGGAGCGGCGACTGAATTTTGCGCAATCTTTCAATTCCGTCGGCGCATTGGTCACGCCCTTCATCGGCGCAAGATTTATCCTATCCGGCATCGAACACACGCCTTCGGAATTGGCCGCCATGTCGCCGGAGCAAGTGCAGGCTTACCGGATCACCGAATCGAATATGGTGCGTGCGCCCTACCTGGTGATCGCGAGCATTTTTCTGGCCGTCGCTGCGCTTATCTTCTTTTCTAAGCTACCGGAAGCTCGTGATGTCCCGAGTTCCGGCGAAGCGAATTCAGACATTGTCAGGTTGAGCGGCATCTGGAAATTCAGTCATCTCATCAAGGGAGTGATTGCCCAGTTTTGTTATGTCGGCGCCCAGGTGGGTGTCGCCAGTTTCATCATCCGCTTTGCGGAGCACGCCCTCTCCGGCACGCACGAAAAGGCGGCGGCTCACTACCTGCAAATGCACCTTTTCGGATTTATGGTCGGGCGCTTCGCTGGCTCGGCGATGATGAAAGTTGTGCCCGCCACCAGGCTCCTCTCTATTTTTGCCGCGGGAGCTCTTCTCAGCGTCCTCGTCGTTTTGTTTGCCACCGGGGCCGCGCCGGTTTGGGCCGTGGTGCTCATCGGCTTCTTCCATAGCATCATGTTCCCGACGATTTTCGCCCTCAGCCTGAAGAATCTTGGCCCGTACACAAAGTTGGGCTCCTCGTTGCTTGTGATGTCGATCATCGGAGGAGCGATTTGCCCAGCTCTAATGGGCGTCATCTCTGACGCGTCGAACATCCAGAAAGCATTTGCGGTGCCGCTGCTCTGCTATCTCTACGTCCTTTATTTTGCCCTCTGGGGTTACAAGCCTGTAGAGACTCTATCCATTCTGCCCGTCGGTGCGGTCGCAGGGAAGTAATCAGAGGGAACAAGACCGGGGGGAACAAAAGAATGAAACGCTATGGTTCCGTGATCCAGGTCAGACCCGAAAAGATAGAAGATTACGAACGGTGCCACGCGGCGGTCTGGCCCGAGGTGCTTGCCACGATCCGCCGCTGCCATATTCGCAACTATTCGATCTTCCGGAAAGATAATCTCTTGTTCGGTTATTTCGAATACCATGGAACCGATTATGCCGCCGACATGGCAAGAATGGCGGCCGACCCAAAGACGCAGGAATGGTGGGCGCTCATGGGACCAATGCAGCAACCTCTAGAGACGCGAACTGAGGGCGAGTGGTGGGCGGAAATGCGGGAAGTCTTTCACACCGATTAGCGTTCGGTGAACTCTGCGGCGGCGAACCTCACTGCGACCGTCAAAACGATGGCAATTTCACAACAGCCGTTTCGGAAGATTGACATGGGTTAGTCTATTCCTTCTCCGTCAGAGCGCTCTTTTGTCACCGTTGGCAGCTCTTCCGCAGTAGACTTCTATTTTCGCATTCGCAGGCTCTGCTTGATTTGTGCTATGTCTTATGGTATATATACATTAAGATGATTCATCGAGGTGATGGGCCGATCGCTTCTCGATTGCGTCAGCGCAAGTTCCAGCTGCTGCGGCGTTTCTCTATCCCCGCGGAGGCCCTCCCTGGCTCCCTTTCTCTCTCGCATCTGCGCTGCGGTAAGCCCACCTGTCATTGTGCCGATGACCGCGGCCATCCCGTCTGGTCGCTGACCTTTATGGTGCAGGGGAAAAAACGTGTTCAGCACATCCCCAAGGAGTGGGTCGAAGAGGTGCGCCGCCGGGTCAAGCAGGGACGGGAGTTTCAAGATGCCGTCCGTGAAGTATTGGCGGCCAACGCACAACTGCTCGTGCTGGAACGCCAACATCGCAAGAAGCCCAAGAAAAAGAAAAAATGAACTGTTCAACGCCACGTCATCTGCTCCATTTTGTGACGCGGCGTCTTGGCCTCCGACGGTACCTCAAGAATCCCGGAGACGGTCGGCAACAACCCCAGATTCCAGCGCAGGCTCTGCTGTGGGCACTATTGGTTGGCCAGATCCTCCGGCAATCGAGTTTTCATGCGGTCGAGGGGCTGGTGCGCTCTTCGGCGCGGAGAACGCTCGCCATCGCAGCTCCGTTCTGTGACGATACCTTGGGCTATTTCACCGAGCGGCTCGATCCGGGTGCAACGCGGCAAGCCCTGCTCTCCCTCATCCGCGGTGCCAAGCGCAACAAGGCTTTCGACGACTGCCGCTGGATCGGTCTGGCCATCGACGGCACGGGCGCGGGATGGCGGGCTCAGCAGGGCTGTCAGCTCTGCCGGCCGAAGCAGAACAAGGCCAAACAGATTCAGGGCTATCAACACTCGTTCGTGATGGTCAACGTGGTGGGAACCGGCCTGTCGCTGCCCTTCGATGGGGAACCCTACGGGCCTGGCGATAGCGAGTACGCCGCCGGGCAGCGCTTGCTGCGGAGGGTGATCGGGAGCCTGGGAAAGCGTTTTGCGCAGTATGTGGCCGTCGATGGAGAATTCGCTACTGCACCGTTCCTACATACGGCAGGCGAACTCGGTCTCCGAGTGGTGGCACGACTAAAAGACAATTTGCCGGAGCTATTCGCCGCCGCCCAACAACGCTTTCCTTCTGGGCCTGCTACTGCGGTTTTTCAGCAGGGAGCGGATCGCGTGGAGTTGTGGGACGCGGAAGACTTCGATCCCTGGAATACACTCCGCTGGGAGACGGTTCGCGTCTTCTTCTATCGCCAGCACAAGCCGGATGGCAAGGTGGTGGAAGCCTACTGGCTGACGAATTTTCCTTCCTCCACCGTGGGCCCGCAGGCTCTATTCCGCATGGCCAAAAGCCGCTGGGAGATCGAGAATCAAGGCTTCAACGATGCCAAGAACCGTCATGGCCTTGAGCATATCTGTCATCACCATGCCAACAGCCTGCTGATCGGCTGGCTCCTCACCATGCTGGCCTTGACCATCGAACGACTCTACCGTCTGCGTTACCTCCATCGTGGCAATCATCGAGTGCACAGCAGTGCTCAGCTGCTGCTGCTCTTGTGGCTCAGCCTTTCCCGTCCGCTTGTCACCAACAGTAGTTGACGAACCGCAGAAAGAAACTGGATGGCCTCTTTTCCCGCATCCGCCCACTCTCCATCGCCAAGCCCTCACTGAGGCGGCCACCTCGACGGAAAAGACCTGTCTGAAAATAGCCCCCTCCCGTTGCACCCAACCATCGAGTAACAAATCCTGCCTGGATCCCTACTTTTTTCTCCGGCATCCTCAACGGTTCCGAAATCGCTGATTTCACAAGCCGCGAATGGCGCAAGCCCGCGGAATTCCGTATAATTGATGAATTGTATTCCCTCCTTGTGGCGCTATGGTGCAACGGTTAGCACGCGGCCCTTTCAAGGCCGAAATACGGGTTCGATTCCCGTTAGCGCTACCAAGCTTGCATTCTTCAATGATGATATTCTTGAAATTTGGGCCCTGCGGGCTGGAGGATACGTGCATGGCAGATCTGATTCGTTCCAATAATCCCGTATTGAAGGAGAAAGCGTTCGCCGGCCAGCTTGCCACCGGCGAAGCGATGACCATTCAAGGTACGGTGAACAAGACTGGCCTCCTGCTTTTATTCGTCGTCGTTACGGCGGCTTGGACCTGGGGACTGGGTCACTCCGATGCTCCGGAAACAGCCTTTCCCTGGATGATCGGGGGCGTTATCGGAGGGTTCGTCGTCGCGCTGGTGACCGTTTTCAAGAAAACCTGGTCGCCGCTGACGGCTCCGATTTATGCGCTCCTTGAAGGACTCTTTCTGGGTGGCATTTCCGCGGTTCTCGACCACTCTTATCCAGGCATTGCCATCCAGGCCGTGAGCCTGACGTTTGCCGTGATGTTCGTCATGTTGCTGGCCTACAAGTTTGGCATTATCCGCGCCACTCGCGGATTCAAGTTAGGGGTTATTGCTGCAACCGGTGGCATCGCCTTGGTCTATATGGCCAACATGATCATGAGCCTGTTTTTCCATTCGCCGATGTCATTCTTGTATGGCAGTTCGCCGCTGAGCATTGGCATCAGCCTGTTTGTGGTAGTGATCGCCGCGCTGAACTTGATCATCGATTTCGACATGATCGAGAATGCGGCGCGCATGGGTGCACCGAGGTATATGGAATGGTACGGCGCATTTGGGCTGATGGTCACGCTCATTTGGCTCTACATGGAGATTTTGCGCCTCCTGAGTAAGATGCGCCGCCGGTAGTTGAGCGCGCAACTGTCCTCTTGCCTTGATTCCTGGCGACGTCCAGCACGAGAACGCATCCTTATGGCAATGGCCGGAACTAGCGCTAAACGTAGTGGACGTCGGATGCTCTCGATCCGGTTTGCAAAGGCGCTAACCTACGCGGCGCGCATTCACTCTCGGCAAATTCGCAAGCGGACCGTGAGGCCCTATATCGGGCACCTTCTGAGCGTCACTTCCATAGTGATCGAATACGGAGGCGACGAAGATATGGCCATCGCGGCATTGCTTCACGATGCGGTGGAAGACCAGGGCGGACTCCCGCGTCTTCGCGAAATCCGCAAAAAATTCGGCAAGCGCGTCGCGCACATCGTCGACGGCTGCACCGATTACTATACGCAGCCAAAGCCGCCCTGGTTGCAGCGAAAGCGCGCTTATATCGAGCGGGTAAGCAGCGAATCCGAGGATGTGCGCCTGGTTTCCGCGGCGGACAAGCTCTCCAACGCACGAGAAGTCCTGCACGATTTCCGAGTGCACGGAGACAGTGTGTTCGAACGACTTGCCGGCAAGAAGGACGGCACCTTGTGGTATTACCGGGCGCTCGTTGATACGTTTCGCCGCGCTGGGAGCAATCCGCTGGTCGAGGAACTGAACCGCGTTGTTTCTGAGTTGGAATCCCTCGCCGGTGCCGGCAAGATTCCTCAAGAACACTGAAACCTGCGGCCGCTTTGGCGGCAAGCGCGCAACGCGCTACAATCCTTTCTTCCGCATGCGCCGCCCATGAGCCCAGCCAAAACCTCTTCGCACCGCTTGTTCACCATTGGACACTCCAACCTGGACATGTCGGAACTGTTGGGAGTGCTCATCCGCCACGAAATCCGCATGGTCTGCGACGTGCGAAGCCGCCCCGGCAGTTTCCGTTTTCCGCAATTCAATCGTGAACCACTCATGGCTCAACTGGCTTCCGCGAAAATCATCTACCAGTTTTTCGGTGATCAGTTTGGCGGCCGTCCGCTGGATTCCCGCTATTACCGGCCCGACGGCTTGGTGGATTATCCGGCGCGCCGCAAGGCACCTGATTTCGAGGAGGCGATGGATCGCTTCCTCGGTTGCGCGCAGAGCCAAAATGTAGTCCTAATGTGCGCGGAAGAAGACCCTCTGCATTGTCACCGGTTTATGCTCATTTGTCCCGCGCTGGCAAAACGCGGCATCCTGCCCGGGCATCTACGGCGCGGAGCTGTTCTCGAATCTCAGCGGGATGCCGAGGATCGCCTGCTGCAATTACATGGCTTCGCCGATGTGACCAGCACTTCCTTGTTTGCCCAGGGCCGCGCGGCCGCTCTCGAAGACGCTCTCCGTTTGCAGTCCGAGCAGTACGGCTTTCGGAGTTCGCCGGAGGCCATTGAGTATTTCTGATTGAACAAGCCGGTTTCTTCTGGACTGGAAATGAAGGGCTGTCTGACGGATGATAGATACTGGTTCGCAGGTTATCTACACTAGCCGCTTATCCTCAACCGCGCTGACTTGGAATCGAACGAGGTCTCTGCCTTGACCGCCAGCGAAGTATACGTTCTTGGATCCGCCACTGCCTTTGGCTCACGCGTGGTGCCCTCCGAGGATGTGGACCACGCTTTTGGCATGCCCGCGGGAAAACTGAAAAGCCGCGCGGGCATTTTATCCGTGGCTCACGCATCTGAAGACGAAGATGAAGGCACACTCGGAACCCAGGCCTGCAATCAGGTCTTGCAGAACACGGGCGAGGAAACGGGTGAGTTGGACTGCATCCTCGCTGCAAGTGAAACCCACCACGCCTATCCTTCGCTTTCCGCGCTTCTACACGCCAAGCTTCGCTTACGCGAAGACTGCAATGCTCTGGACGTTGGCAGCGGCTGCCTGGCATTGTTGCAGACCTTGGCGGTGGCTCAGGCTCTCCTTGTTTCGGGACGCGCCAAGAAAATCCTTGTGGCCACGGCGGATGTGCATAGCAGGACCTTGGGTCCGGGGCGCGCCGCGGGCGAATTCGGCGGCTTGTTTGGGGACGGCGCGACTGCCTTCCTGCTATCTGCCAAGCTCCGCGATGCAAAAAGCCTGGCCTACCGGCTCGGAGAATTCTTTTTTGGTTGTGCCTCGCAATATGCGGAAGCGATCGCCATCAGCGACGCAGGCGAGGGAGGCCTCCTGGATGTGCACTTCGACGGGGATGCGCTTTCGCGGGCGGCGATCAGCCGCATGGAGAAGGTGATCGGCGAGGTGGAACACCGCAGTGGGATTTCCCGCGACCATGTGGCTTTCGCTACCCACCAGCCGAATCCACGGCTCGTTACTCTTCTCGCAAAGCAACTCCGTGTGTCCATCAAACACTTTCCGCTGATCGGGAGCACGCGGGGTAATCTCGGTTCTTCCATGTGCGGTGCGGCGCTGGATGCGGCCCTGCGTCATGCCGCCACTCAACCTGCAGAGCAGCGCCTGCCTGTTTTCCTGGCTTCTCTTGGTCCGGGGTTAATTTTCGGTGGTGGTTGGATGGTTCCGGCCGGTGCTTGAAGGCAATCTTCTTGAATCCGCTGCAAATTGCGGCTTGCTTCTGACGCACTCCCAAACTGATTCTTGGTGGGCTAAGGTTCCGGCCGCGTGCGCGCAGTGAATTCGCGATTCACGGATGGCACCACACAGCCCTGCGCAGGTGGCCAACCCGGGTCCGTGGTTGCGTTCCGACACAAGGTAACCAGCGCGTTGGTCACTTCCGAGGGTCCGACCGCGCCGTCCAGTGGTTCAGCATACACAGCGTAGCTGCGGCCTACTGGCAGGTGATCGATCCGATAGTTCCCGTCAAATTGCACCGGACCCGGCGCTTGGCAACTCCATCCTCCAAGCGTGCCCGTGACCACGGCTCCCGTAGATACATCCACAGCGACGACATGAGCTCCGAAAATGCCTGTGACCCCCGGTGGCACCGCGGGGAGAGATAGTGAATTGGCTGGCACTATGCGGCCCCGTGCCGTGAAGGCAAATCTCTCTTCCTGATTTTTCTCGCCTCGCGCATTTGCGGAAGGGGCCGCATGTCCCTTCGCGATGCAGGCTATGGACCAGCCCACAAAGTGGACTATCCCTGACCTGCGAACTTGCTGATGCCATTTAAGCGCTGCTTAAAGTCCATGCTTGGAGGCATTTGCAGAACTTCAAAAAACACCTTCTCCCTGTGTCAGAGGGATCGCGCCTTCTGCCTCGAATCGGGGCATTGGTTCAGATTTGGAATTATCCTCATGGCCACATTCCATAATGGCATCGCTCCTCGGTTCCCTTCCATTGACTTTCCTTCGAGCCGCTTCAATAATCCGCCCATGGCACGCCCCGACGCCTTCCGCCGAGTGAAGAGCTATTCCGCGGCAAATGGCTATGTCTATCAATATTGTTTTTACGAGGTGAACCGCGTCACGCTTGACGGCGGTCCCGCGGGTGAATTCATCTACGCCATCTCCGCCGACCGAAAAACCACCTTTGGCCTCAGGATTATCGTGCGGCAAGCGGCTCTCGAAGCCTGGGCCGAGGCAAACGGGCGCTCTCTCACCAGCAGCGAAGAATATGCCGTCGCCAAGATGAGGCTTTTCCAGGCATTCGATGAGGGTGCGGTCCCGTTGACCGCGGAGGCCGCCGCGTCGCTTTCCCTTCTGGTCGACGAGTCGAACCTTGAGGCGCTGCTGAACCTCCTGAATATTTGACCGCTGCCGCCTCCTCCCTGAACCAAAATCCTCAGGGTGCCGTCTAGTTAAATGGTAGGAGATTACGGATGCAGGAGCTGGCTCTGATCCAGCCGGGAACAACGCTCGAGGAAGATTCGGTGTATGAGACCGAAAGGTCCCGCGTACACCGCGAGTTTGAAGCACGCCTGGCGGAATGTGGGCCGTTGGCATTCCGGATCGCGCAGGGTGTGCTTCGCAATGCCGCGGACGCGGAGGATGTTGCCCAGGAAGCGCTCTTGCGGGCCTACCGCAATTTCGACCGGCTCCGGGATCTGACCCGTTTCCGGGCTTGGCTCGTGCGCATCGCGTTTCGGCTGGCGCTGGACCGCTGGCGTTCCGCAAGTCGCCGCGAGCGGCGCGACACCGAATGGTCCATGCCGGAGCACCAGCCCGTGCAGGCAACCGCGGAAGAAATGGCGGTCTCGAGCGAATTCCAATCTCGCCTGGAACGGGCGATGGAGGAACTGCCAGAGAAGCTTCGGATGGCGGTGCTCCTGGCCGCGATTCAGGGATACACCCTCGAAGAAGTCGCCGGAATGCTGGACGTTCCCGTGGGCACGGTGAAATCGAGATTATTTCTTGCCAGGAAGCGACTGGCGGAGAAGTTGCGATGAATTGCCAACAGTGCCAAGAAAGAATCCTGGAGTCGCTGGCGGTGAGCACCGATGCATTCCCCAGTGAAGTGGCCGCTCATCGCCAAGCATGCCCGGTATGCCGGGAGTTCTATGACCAGCAGGCTAGTCTGTTTCGCTCCATCGATACTGGTCTGCACGCGATTGCGAATCAGGTGATGCCGCCTTCGTTGGCCCCGGGTCTGCGTGCTCGACTAGACAAGGAGCAACTCCCGCGGCGCGTGTGGATTCCCAGTTGGAGTTTTGCCATCATTGTTGCGGTTGTCGCAGTGCTGGCCGTGAGCGTTGGCTACATCCGACGTCCGCGACAGATTCATCGCGACACTCCGGAAATCGCATCAGTAGCTCCGCGGAACGCTGGCAATCCCGTGACTGCTCTGCAACCGCCGCCCAAATCGGTGATTGCATCCCCAAGCCGAGCGCACAACAGGACCAGTTCTGCCGCTTCCTTGCCGACTCCCTCTGAGGCGGCACACGAAGTGATTGTGCTTGCGGAAGAACGCGAAGCCTTTGCCAAGTTTGTTGCCGAGCTCCCCGAGGAAAGAGACGTGGCGTTGGCGCTGACGAGGCCTGCTCCGACAGCTGAGGACGTTCCTGTGGAGATCGCGCTGCTGCAGATCGAGAGCCTAGAAGTGAAGCCCATGGAAGAAACGCCAAGGGAATAGCATTGCGGATTGATTCCGTGCGTGGTTCGAGCAATCAAGGGCCATCGAATATCTCGGGAGGACGGCATGAAAAAAGCACGCTTCGCACTGGCAGCACTTCTGGCACTCACATTTGTTGCTTTGCGCATCTCCTCGGCTCAAGACAAGCCGAAGCTCGACAGCGCGACACCCGTGACCACGCTCAAAGTCCAAGTGACCTTCACCGAACATGAAGGCGAAAAGAAGCTTGCGAATTTACCGTACACGTTTTTCGTCAAAGCGGGCGGGACAGGCCGGGAGTCACCCTTGACCAAGGTCCGCGTGGGCAGCCGCGTCCCCGTCTATGCTGGTAAAGATGGAGGCATGCAATACATTGACGTCGGAACCAATATCGATGCTCGAGGCTTGGCTGCGGATGACGGACGCTTTGACATTGTTCTCAACCTGGAACGCTCTTGGGTCGAAGGCGACGTCCTCGTTGCCACGGAAAGAAGCGCCGGCGGAGCGGTCGATGCGAACTCCCCGCACTTCAAAGAGCCGATCATTCGTCAGTTCAAGACCGAACTCACCCTGACGATGCGTGACGGTCAGACCGTTCAAACGACGCAGGCCGCCGACCCTCTCAGCGGAAGAGTCCTGACCATCACCGTCACCATGAACGTTGTCAAGTAACCGCGTACTTCAAGCAAGTAGAGCTGTCAGAGCACCCGCCAAGTCCGGGCGCAGAAATCGGTAACCAAGCCTCTGCAACTGTTCGGGCACGACGCGCTGGCTCGATAGCAGCAGCGCATCGGCCATCTCTCCGAGCATCAGGCGCAGCGCAAATGCCGGAGCAGGGAACAGCGCGGGGCGGTGCAGCGCCGCGGCCAAGGCTGCAGTGAATTCCGCGTTACGCACCGGTTGCGGAGACACCACATTGACCGGCCCGCGCACCGCTCCATTTTCCAACGCGAATCGTACGAAGGCGACCACGTCTTCCAGAGCCACCCAACTCATCCACTGTTGCCCCGAACCAATCCTTCCTCCCGCGCCAAACCGAAAAGGCCGCGCCATCTTCGGTAACGCTCCGCCCTCCTTCGCGAGAATCACCCCAAACCGAGCCCGCGCCACGCGAATGCCCAGCGTCTCGCCCTTCTCCGCCTCGGATTCCCATTCCGTCGCCAGCTCGCTCAGGAAATCATTTCCCCGCTTGCTATCTTCGTTGAGCAGTTCGTCGCCCCGATTGCCGTAATAACCGATAGCCGAGGCCGACACGAGCACCCGCGGCCGTGCCGCCATCTTCGCCAGCGCGCTCACCAGCGCGCGTGTTGCGTTCACGCGGCTGCTGCGCAGCGCTTCTTTCCGTTCCGCAGTCCATCGCCCATCCGCGATCGAAGCGCCAGCGAGGTTCACCACCGCGTCAGCGCCTACCGCCGCGGCACCCAGTTCGCCCGTGGCGGGATCCCATTTCACGTCGAACCCCTCGGACCCACGAACGGCCTCCGCGTTCGTGCCCGGCCGCACCAGCCGGCATACGGTGTGACCCGCTCGCTTCAGCTCGCTAACCAGCGCCGTGCCCACCAGTCCCGTGGAACCTGTGATCAGTATCTTCATGGTTCTCATTCTGGCCTTCGTCCGAGTCTGCCATTTACCTTGCCTGGTGGCAGTGCGCGCAGCCTCAGGTTACAATTTCGTATGCCCCACCTCTTGCCCAACTTTCGCGTAAAGGTACTCTTCTTTGGGCGCGTACGAGAACTCACCGGCATCGCCGAGGAGGCCGTGGAAATCTCTGAAGGGGCAACGCTCGCCGATCTGTTCGAGCGTTACGCGGTACGCTTTCCTCAATTGGCCGGCTTTCGTGCTTCTCTAGTCGCTTCCCGAAATGAGGAATTTGCGTCCTGGGATACCCACCTCTCCGCCGAAGATGATATCGCGTTTCTTCCGCCCGTGAGCGGTGGCTGAAAAATGAGCACAGCTGTCGAAAATGACTGGTTTGAACTTTTCCACACGCCGCTAGACATTACAGCGGTTGTGCGCCACGTCCGCGCCGCCCGGGACGGCGCCATTGTCACCTTCGATGGTTTTGTCCGCAACGAATCTCACGGACGCACCACTCTGTACCTCGATTACGAAGCTTATGAACCCATGGCGCTGGCGAAGATACGTGAGATTGGCGCGCAGATTCACAAAAAATTCTCTATCCATCGCGTTGCCATCCTCCACCGCCTGGGCCGTCTCGAAATCGGCGATACCAGCGTCTTCATTGCCGTCAGCGCTCCCCATCGCGCTGCCGCCTTCGATGCCTGCCGGTTCGCCATCGATACCCTGAAACGCACTGTGCCCATCTGGAAAAAAGAGTATTTCGAGGATGGCGCGGTCTGGGCCGATGGGGAACTGCCTCCCGCACCACCCTCTTCCGCAAAACCTGCATCTTAACAACCGGATGAATGTGCCTGCCCTCAAGACGTTTGCGGTTTCCGCTGCCCTGCTTGGCCTTCCGCTCTTCCTGGTCGCCCAGGATAAGCCGGACCGGCCGCCTTGGGCGCAACCTTCCGGCTCCCAACAGCCGAAGCCTGCCCCCGCGCCTCCTCAGGAAAAAAGCCAGGAGCCGGCCTCCCCCCGCAACACGGTGAAAGTCCACGTTAATCTCGTCAATGTCCTGGTCAGCGTGCTCGACGATCACAACCGGCCGGCGCCGAACCTGCCGGTGGAAGCCTTCCAGGTGCTGGAGGAGGGCGTGCCGCAGAAAGTCGACATCTTCGAGTCCGAAACTCAGCTACCTCTGGATATTGCGCTCATGATTGATTCCAGCCTGAGTGCGCACGTGGAAAAGGCTACCGAGCAAGACGCCGCTTCTCGCTTTATTCGACAAGTCCTCCGGCCCGATGACCGCCTCAGCGTATTTTCCTTTGACGAACAAGTGCGGCAATTGCCCCCGTATTTTTCGGACAACGTTCCGGCCCTTCAGGAAGCGGTCCGCAAGATGTCCGACGGCGCAGGCACTTCGATTTATGACGCGGTCCTGCTGGGCTCAGAGGCACTGGAGAAGCGCAAAGGAGAACGCCGCCGCGTGATCATCATGGTTACGGACGCAGGGGAGACGACCAGCCGCGCGGATTTTGACGCTGCTCGAAGGACCGCACTTCGCTCCGGAATTCTCCTCTATACCATCGTCATCCGCGCCGTGAAGAACGAAAACGGACGCAACACCGCTGGCGAACACGCTCTGCAAACCATCACCGAAACCACCGGTGGCGCCATGTTCTTCCCCGACTCGTCCCAGGAGCTCCCCGTCATCTTCGACCGCATTGAGAGTGAACTCCGCACCCAATACCGCCTGGCGTACTACCCTAACCCGCGCGGACCTGCCAATACTTACCGTACAATTGAAGTGAAGGTTCTGCCGGGTTACACCGCGCGTCACCGGACGACCTATCTGACTGGCCCTCAGTAGCACCGTCTGGGGACACCGAGAAACGAATGAACAGAACTTATCTGGAAGTAGCTGTTGATGTGGCTCAGGAAGCGGGCAAGGTCCTGCGCGAGGAACTGGAGCGCCCGCCAACTATCGCCTACAAGGGCGATTTTGATCTGGTGACGCAAGCGGACCGGCGCTCGGAAGCCCTCATTGTGAGCCGCCTGCAGAAATATTTTCCGGAACACGCGGTTGCGGCCGAAGAGGGCACCGGCAAGGACACCTCTTCCGACTATCGTTGGCACGTTGATCCTCTGGACGGCACCACCAACTTTGCTCATGGCTATCCCTGTTTCTGCGTATCCATGGCCCTGGCGCACAAAAATCAATTGCTCCTCGGCGTGATCTATAACCCGGTGTACAACGAACTCTTCACCGCCGCACGCGGAGAGGGCGCCGCTTTCAATGGCAAGACAATCCACTGCTCGAAAATAAACGCCGTGAAGAACAGCCTCTTGTGCACCGGGTTCCCGAATCACAATCGCGATTCGCATCAGAATATCCATTTCTACTGGGATTTCACTTTGCGCTCGCACGGCGTGCGGCGCGACGGTTCCGCGGCGCTTGACCTGGCCTATGTGGCCATGGGCCGTTACGACAGTTTTTGGGAGTTTGGCCTTAACCCGTGGGACACCGCTGCCGGCGTCGTTCTTGTCGAAGAGGCGTGCGGCAAAGTAACGGACATGCAAGGACAGCCCTACGTCCTTGGCGGTTCATCTATACTTGCTTCCAACGGATTAATCCACGCGGAAATGGTGCAGGTCGCGGCCGAAGTTGCCGGGCGCACGCTTTCTCAGAAATAAGCACTCAACTTCACTTCCCTCCCCACTCGGAATAAAGCTTCGTGATCGCCGGGCCGATGCAGAATCCCCACGCGAAAATTCGGAAGTCCTTAAATTTTCCTGGAATGACATAGCGGTCGGCAGCTTCCTCGGCGGGCACCCCGGCCTTGTAAAGCTTCTCCGCCTGTTCGGAGATGTCGTCAAAAACATCGCGCAACCGCTGAACGCCATCTTGTCCACAGATCGGGCCGTGACCCGGAACGAAAATGGTGTCCTTATCCCAGGTGGCAAACGTCTTCAGCGTGGCTCTCCAGCCGGAAATCGTGGCCTTCTCATCAAAGCAAGCGGGATAAGAGCTATTAAAAATCAGGTCGCCGGCATACACAACCTTCTGTTCGGGGACGCGCACGATCAGGTCCGTGCCCGAATGTCCTGGATAGTTTTCAATCACGATAGGGAAGTGACCGAGATCGACATGGAATGGAAGCTTCGCCGGATCGAGCGGGCGATTCGGCAGTGTCAGCGTCGATTTGTTGATAATGTCGAACACGTTGCCGATGGCGGTCAGGTCGCTCTGCGCGTGCTGCTTCTGCGCATCAGACTTCGCGTCCTTCACACGCTTTTCAAACGACGCCAGAAAAGCCGCCCGGTCCGCTCCCTGCATCGGCGTATAGCTCTGTGTGATTCGCTTGGCCACCTCCGCATGGCCCCACAGTTGGGCGCCATTTGCCCCGTAAAACGCGTTGCCACTGGAATGGTCGAAGTGATAGTGAGTGTCCAGCGCGCCCGCAACCGGAATTTGGGAGACCTTGCGGAGCGCATCCATTTGAAATGCCGCCCCCGGCGCGCTTACAAAACCTTCTATGAGCAGCGCCGAGTCCTTGCCGTGCAGGAACCCTCCATTACACATGGTGGCGAGGCCTTTCGACGGGTCGGAAATCGTGGCGTACAAGCCCTCGCCAATTTTGCGGACAGAGGCGAAACCGGCGTCAACCAGCGGCGTTTGCGCGATGCGAGGGTCATCCGCCAACGAAGTCGCCAGTGCCGGCAGGGGAAATGTGCGCGCCAGGGAGTAAAACGCGCCAAAGCTCGAAGCTTGCGCCAGAAACCGCCTGCGGGAAAATGCCGAGGTCATTTCAAGCATGGTTCCTCCGGGACAGGAATATGTTGGGAAAAGCGCATCTAGTCTAGCAGAGGTGATGCAAGCAACCGAGAGGGGCTGCGGGGATGATGCCAGAAAAACTTAGGCCGGTACCCAATTTGTGCGTTCCAGGAAAGTCGGCGGCTCGTAGGTTTTTCCCTTGGCCAGCCGGCGTTCCTCCCGGCGTGCGGTCCACAGCAGAAGTGGTCCCAGGACATGGGCGTTGATTCGAGCCCTGTAGCCGAGCTCTTTCTCGACTTCCAGGCGAAGCGCTTTGATCTGCGCGCTCACACTTTCACTGACTTCGCGGAACTGCCGGTCCATGGCCCACAAGGATGCATTGTATCCGCTTCGCAGCTTGCTCATTTCGCGCGAAAACCGTTCGCGCACGCGTGGATCGGGATAATCGCGATACCTCTTCCAGCCCTCCATCATCGTCCGGCACATGCGGTACAGGCTGGGACCATTGCGCTCGAAATCCCGCAGAAACGCCCAATCCAAAAAGCGCTTGGAATCCTCCCGGGAAATCGCCGCATGCTGGAAATTGAATTTAAATTGGCCGTGGATGTCGGCATAGTCCACATTGTCCAGCATCCGCCCTTGCTCCTTCATTTCGAAGTACAGCGGCGTGCCCGGCACAGGTGTGTACAACATGAATTGATGAAAATCGGTTTCGTGGCTGACGGCGTGCTCGATTTCCTCCTCGATGTTGTCTGGCGTGTGATGTTCCAGGCCGATAATGGTTGAGCCTTGCACGCGAATCCCATGGCTGCGCAGTTCGTGGGTCAACTCGTGCGTGTCCATCCCTTGCAGTTTCGCATAGCCGGAGCCGGGCGATTCCAATCCCATCCAGATCCATGAGACGCCGAACTCCACCAGTTCCTTCATCGAATATTTGCGAATCGCGTTCGCCGACGCGAAAACCGCCATCCCCCAGCTCTTGCCTCCGGCCTTCATGCGTTCCAGCAATTGCATTGCCCGATTCCGATGCAGGAGAAAGTTTTCATCCATGATGAAAAACGTCTGCACCTTCATGGATGATTCGAAGCCTTCCATCAGGTCGTAGAGTTGGTCACCGGTTTCGTAAAAATTGTAGAAGTTGCCCTTGCCGCCAAAGAACGACGAGGTGGTACAGAAATTGCACCCCATCGGGCAGCCTACCGATGGGATTACCGTGGCCGCGGTGGCACCGCGGCGCTCCGGCAACTTCATTCCCAGAGACCGCGTTTTCAGTCCGGATACGATTTCCGGGTGCAGGATTGGCGCGGTTTCGTTCTCGCCAAGGTACTGCCGCATCCAGGAGATGCCTTCGCCCCGCACATAGTGGTCGGCGTCCACGATCTTCTCGATTCCCGGTATAGCGGTGACGTGGCCCCCGACCACAATGACGGAGTGCGGCGAACGCTCGCGCACGATTCGGCACATTTCCCGCACCTTCCAGACGTTCGAGATGATGGCGGAGATTCCCACAATATCGTAGTTCGTCGAGCAAAGTTCCCGCGTAAATGTTTCGCGGGTGGGAAAGTCTATAAGGGTGCACGGCGCCGTGATATTTGCCTGGATCATCATGATGCCCCAGGAGCGATGGAACATTCGCAGGGAGAACGCGCCTTGCGCACGCGTCACTTGGTTGTGGTACAACTCCATCGGATTGATGGTCCGGCTTCCAAATTCGTCATCCTGGGCATAGGGACCGAACACGGAGCTAAGCAGCACACGGGCCCGCCTGCCTTTCGGGTGCTTCTGTACAGTTTTGGACATTTTCAAATCTTTCGGGAAACAACTGCATGTTAGCACGCGCTTTTTGCGCGCTTCAGTATAGTTTTGAACATGGTTAGATCTTTTGGACACATGGATGCTAGCACGCGCTTTCCTTCGACCATTGTGACGCACGAACGTTTTGTGTCCACACTGCCACGCCGGCTTGCAGGACCTGCCAGCTCATGTGACAATTAAAAATTGCAGGTTGTGCGCGGCTTTCCGCTGCGTTCGACGATTGGCGATATCGTCTAGGGGTCCAGGACGCCGCCCTCTCACGGCGGAAACCCGGGTTCGAATCCCGGTA
This sequence comes from Candidatus Acidiferrum sp., assembly GCA_049686315.1. Lineage (GTDB taxonomy): Bacteria > Acidobacteriota > Terriglobia > Acidiferrales > UBA7541 > Acidiferrum. The sequence continues at coordinate 74,408 of JBAVHY010000128.1, forward strand.
TCGCTACCAACA